>JAFSXD010000110.1 GCA_017444245.1 Selenomonadaceae bacterium
AAAATTTTTTTAGTTAAGAAAAAACTGATTGAATGCGTCAAGCAAATTTGATAAAATATGAAAGTGTATACAACAGAAAAATTTTTTGGAGGTCGATGGTATGCCAGTTCGACAAGAATCAGGCGGATCAGGAGATATGCGCTTGACGAAATTCCGCGCACTCGTTCAGGACACGGACAATTATTTGGCAGGACGCACGGGGAGCGTTTTCATGTTTGGCGGAGCAAATGCGAAGTACAAAACTTTTGCGGCTGCGCCGTTCGTCAATCACACCGCAGACCCGTACATTGCAATTATGGCGAGCATTTTCACGCCCGGCAAAACAGGACCGTTAGAAAAAGTTGACGAGATTGGTCTCATCAGTATTTATCGCGAAATGAAAAATAAATCCGGTGAGAAAAATCTCAACGAGTTTTACCGTTTAGTTTTCTGGTTGCTCTTTGGCGCGGCTGTTTGCGACGAAGTTTATAACAGCGAACTTTCAAACATTGTTGACTTGGCGTATTGTCTCGGCTTCGACGAAGGATTGATGCGCGATTGGTGCAAAGTTGTTGCCTTCATCGTCGGCGGCAATCGTCTCAACGAAAAAAGCAACATTCAACTTGAAACCGCAACAGGCAACGCGTTTTTCCTTCACAAAAAAGATGCCGACACTGAAACTAAAGCGTGAGGTAATTTTCTATGGCGAAAAATATTTCTTTGTTAATGGAATTGCTCAAACGCAAGCCGGTTTCGCGCAAAGTCATTCTCCCCTACAAGCGGGCGCGTGATTCACGACTTAGAATCAGCGTTGAAGACACAGAAAAAATTCAAAAGTTAATGGACGTAGTTCATGAAGTTTTGAACAAAACCGCGTTCGACGTGAATGTTTCCTCGTCCAACTTGATTAGGGTTTCGGCATTCACAATCGGCGGAATAAAATTCGATATTGATGCCGGCACTCGGCGAATCAAAAAAATCGTAGAAGATTCCGGAATTAAATCAAGCAGAGATAAATTAATCAGCACTTTCATCAATTCCCAAGAATAAATTTTGTAGCACAAATAATTAAAGCGCGTCTTCTTAGGGCGCGCCTTTTTTGTTGACAAATGCTTTGACGAAACGTTAAGCGTTCAATGCCTTTTCGTATGATGCCAACGCTTCAGATTTTTTCCCGGTCTCGCGACAAATTCTAGCCTTGAAGAGATGATAATTTTGGTCAAGATTAATTTCCAGCGTCTCAATAAGTTCAAAGCAAGTAAAACACTCTTCAAATTGTTTCGCGTCACGCAAATGATTCGCCAACATGAACAAAATATTTCCCGCAAACAATCTGAAAATGAAACTGACGGCAATGCGATTTTTCATGCAGAAATTCGTAAAGCCCGCCATTTTGCTGACGTGTTCGACTTGAAAGCCATTGCCCGCAGTTGACGCCAACGCCCCTTGAACGGAAAGCATCAAAAGTTCCGAAGTCGGCGTGAAATTTTTTTTCAAGATATTTTCCCAAAGTTCAAGCAGTAAATCAACATAGTGGACAAAATTTCTGCCGTGCAAATGTTTGGCGAAAAGTTTATACGCCTCGTCGATTCTGCCCAACGCCGTCAAGTGAATAATTTGTTCCAACATACTGCGCGTGTCTTTGAAATTTTCATCGGGCTGAAAATTTTTGTCGCGGTAAACTTTATCTACCAGTTCAATGAATTTCGGATAAGACGGATATTGATGAACTAACGCGGGAACTCCGCCGTTGCCGTTCAAGATAGCCGTTTCACTAAGTCTTAGCGGATGTTCTTTGTGAAAAAATCCTGCGGACAAAATGAGCCCGTCCCAACAATCCATCCACACAACATTTTCAACGTCCAACAAATTTTCTCGCGCCAAATAATTGAACGTCGCCTGATCGTCGCCGAGCCTGCTACTGGTTTTCACAACGTCAATCATTTTCACAAGAAATTTTTTCATTGCGTCAACCGTCGCCAAAACTGTACCCGCGCAAATAATTTCGCAATCCGCTAACTTGTCCGCCTCCGCCTGTCCAAAAACATTTTTCACCCAGTTGTAATTGGCGGGATTGTATTTATTTTTAAGAGCCATTCCCTCCGTAGGACAGCCGATAAAACTTTTGAGATGAGCGTACTTCTCGAAAACGTCTCCTTGAAAAACTACGTCGCGCAAATCTGTCAGCAAAACTTGATTGTAATTGTCGCCGCGCTCGTCCAAAAATTTTTTTGCTTCAGTCCAACGCAAGTAGCCTATTTCTGAAACGTGTCTCAGCGTGTAGGGAACGATCTCTGCCCCCCCCCATTTTTTTCACAATATTGCGCGTAAAATCAGAAAGATCAGCGGCAAAAATTACCAAGTCAACGTCTTCCGCTTTGTTGTGGCGTTTGAATGAAGTCACAAAAGGTTCAAGCTTGTACCAGCTGTAATTGGAAACGATGGACAAAACTAAATTTTTCTTCTTCACAAATTAACCCTCCGCCTTTTTCATTTTCATGGCGCAATTTCGTTCAAAAGTTTTTCGACGTAAGTCGGCAGAGCGAACGCGCCGCAATGTAATTTCGTGTTGTAATATTTCGTCTGAATTTCCAGCGCATTCCACTTTTCAAAGTTGGCGTCGGAAATCGGATGAAAATTTTTTGACGCAAAACCAAACAGCCAATGCCCCGAAGGATACGTCGGAATGTGGACTTGGTACACGCTGATTATCGGAAATGAAGTCGCGATACGTTTATGCGCACGTTTCATTGACATTGCGTCTTGAGTGTAGTACGGATTTTCATGCTGGTTAACCATAATTCCGTTTGACTTCAGCGCGTTAAAACAGTTGCCGTAAAATTCCCGCGTGAAAAGTCCTTCGCCCGGTCCGAAAGGATCTGTAGGGTCGACAAGAATTAAATCGTAACAATTTTCTGCGCGGCGAACAAATTTTAAAGCGTCGTCAATGAAAACGTTAACGCGCGGATTGTCGAGGCAAGAGGCAGTTTGCGGCAGAAATTTTTTGCACGCGTGAACTACAACTTCATCAATCTCAACCAAATCAATTTTTTCTATGATGTCGTATTTCAAAAGTTCCCGCGCAGTTCCGCCGTCGCCGCCGCCCAACAAAAGCACGCGCCGAATTTCCGGATTCACGCTCATCGGCACATGCGAAATCATTTCGTGGTAAATAAATTCATCTTTTTCCGTCAACATAATCCGTCCGTCAAGTACGAGTATTCTGCCGAATTCCGCCGAATCAAAAATGTCTATCCGTTGAAATTCGCTGACTTCGCTGAAAAGTTGACGGTCAACTTTTATAGAGAATTTTACGTTGGGCGTGTGCTGTTCAGAAAACCAAAGTTCCATGTTTAACCTTTCTGTGTTAGCTTGTAGCTGGTAGCTGGTAGCTTGTAGTTCCTAAAAGTTCAGATTTAAATTCGCCGCCGCTTGCAACGGGAACAATCTGCGCGGGAAAAATTTTTTTCATGTCGTCAAGCGAAACGTCGTCAAGAAAAATATTTTCGCCGAAACGAAGAGCCGTTGCGGGAATTAAAATTTTGTCACGCGGACGATCAAATTTTTTCAGCGTCTTGATAATATCGCCGCCCGTCAAAAGTCCTGAAACATTTACCGTACTGCCGAAAAAATCGTTGACGACCGGCAAAATTTTTACGTCGAGATTGGGATTTTTTTTCATGACTTCCGCTGCAAGATTTTCCATGACGGGAGCAATCGACGTTCCGCAGACAACATCGATTTTAGCTTGTAGCTGGTAGCTTGTAGCTGGTAGAGAAATTTTTTCTTCGTGGAACTCCTCAATGAAATTTCGCGTCATGCCAATTCCGTTTTCAATCTGCGGAAATCCATCGTAAAATTCAACGGGCGGCAATTCCAATCCCGCAAGAAAATAAAATTCGTCGCCGAGATAAATAAAAGTTCTGCCCTCTTCTGCGCGAACTTGACGCTGAAATTTTTCAACTTGCTCAATGACTTTCAACGCGCCAACTTTATCAAACTGCGTCAACGGAAATTTATCCCGCCTGTGCCGCGTGACGCCGACGGGAACAATCGCCAAACTTAAAACGTTCGGGCGACGTTTCAAAAGTTCCGAAATCGTGTAATCCAATTCCGCGCCGTCATTCAAATTCGGACAAAGTACAACCTGCGTGTGATACTCCACGCCGGCAGATTCTAAATCGTCCAGCTGCGTTTGAATTTTCGCGGCAAGCGGCGTTCGCAACATTCTTGCACGAACTTCAGGATTCATCGCTTGAATTGAAACGTACAGCGGCGACAAATGAAAAGTTTTTATGCGCCGGAAATCTTCGTCCTTCAAATTCGTAAGCGTGATAAAATTTCCGTACAAAAAAGAAAGCCGATAGTCATCGTCCTTAATTGAAAGAGTACGACGCATATTCGGCGCGATCATGTCGACGAAGCAAAACACGCAATTATTTTTGCAGCAACGAATTTTGTCGACTGCCGATTCAAATTCCGCGCCAAGTTCTTCGTCAACATCTTTTTCAAAAAAAATTTCTTCGCGGTCGCCGTTTTCGTGTTCGATTTGCAAAGTAACTTTTTCTTCGGCAAGTTCAAAACTCAAATCGATTATGTCACGAATTTTTTTTCCGTTGACCGCTAAAATTTTGTCACCGACAGTAAGTCCAATTTCCTGCGACAGACTGCCGGCGTATACCTTTGAAATTTTCATGTCAATCACTGAAATGCTGGTAGTAAGCCAAGACGACAAACAGAGCAATCGCCGCGCCAATCGAAACTTGACTTGCCTTTTCCATCCAGTAATTTTGTTTTTCGCTCAACTTTGCATGACGGCGAATGTACGTCGTTAAAAGTGCAAGCGTCAACGCGACGTAAAGCCCGCGATTAATATTGTCAAAGTACGACCAACCGACTAGCGTGAAAACAATCGTCAACGAAAGTATTACAATCAAGAGGTAATCTTTGCCGACCTTCTCCGGTTTTTCTTTCGGCTTGGTTTCCTTTGGCTGAATTTTTTTCAAAATCTTTTTAGATAGACGCGCCATAATTTCCTTTCCAGCTTTTAGCTTTCAGTTTCTGATAACGCATTGACACGCTTTCATAGTGTCGAGTGCTTTTGCATGACTTTCGGGAGTGACGCCCGCACAACAAGACGCGTCGACGCTGACGATTAATTCAGGGTAAAATGCTTTGACCAAAAGCGCGTTGGACACTATGCAAATATCCGTACAGACGCCGACGAATTCAACTTCTTCATAGGGTTTAATCAGCGAAGGAAGACGCGTTGACCCAAAAGTTTTTTTCTCAATGACAGCTTTAGCGTACGGAATAAATTTTTGCAAGTCGTTGATAATTTCCCAGCCGTCGGTTTTTTTTATGCAGTGAACGACGGGTAAATTTTTTCCTTCCTGCGTCGAAAGGTAATCTTCTTTGTGAGTGTCTTGAGTGAAAATTAAATCGGCGGACTTTTCTTTCACAACTTTTTCTAGTTTTGTGACGAGACGCGGCAACATTTCGCGCGCTTCGTTTGTACCTAGCTCGCCGTAGACAAAATCGTTTTGCATGTCAATCACGATTATTGCCTTGTCCATAAAAATCTCCCCCTTTAGATCGCTAGATAGATAGATCGCTAGATCGCTAGTATTTTTCACTGTCAACCTAGCGATCTAACTAACTGACTAACTATCTACTTCAACATCGCCAGCATTGTACCGGCGGCAACCGCTGTACCAATAACGCCTGCAACATTCGGACCCATCGCGTGCATCAAAAGATAATTGCCGGGCTTTGCCTTCATGCCGACAAGTTGTGAAACACGCGCCGCCATAGGCACTGCAGAAACGCCCGCAGACCCAATCAAAGGATTAATTTTCCAGCCCGTCACTCGACACATGACTTTTCCCAAAAGTACGCCGCCGGCAGTTCCGCCCATAAATGCGATAAGACCCAAGCAAATTATCAAAAGTGTATCGGCTTTCAAAAAGTCATCGGCGTTCATCGTCATTCCCGTGCCCGTTGCCAAGAAAATCGTAACTATATTGCACAGAGAATTTTGCGCCGTGTCACTAAGTCTGTCCGTCACGCCCGATTCACGCAACAAATTGCCGAGCATCAACATTCCCAAAAGTGCCGCGATTGGTGGCAAAAGCAAGCTGATAAAAATCGTGGCGACAATCGGGAAGACGACGCGTTCAAATTTCGTGACTTGACGAAGTTCCGTCATAACGACTTCACGTTCTTTTTGCGTCGTCAAAAGTTTCATAATCGGCGGCTGAATCATCGGCACGAGTGACATATAAGTATACGCCGCGACCGCGATTGCGCCGAGTAAGTGCGGAGCAAGTTTTATTGACAAATAAATTGACGTAGGACCATCCGCCCCGCCGATAATTCCGATAGCCGCCGCCTCTTTCACGTCAAAACCAACAATCATTGCGCCCGCCAACGCGACGAATACGCCAATTTGCGCCGCCGCACCCAAAAGCAACGTCCACGGACGCGCAAGCAACGGACCGAAATCAGTCATCGCGCCTATGCCCAAGAAAATTAACGGCGGGAAAATTTCATATTGAATTCCTAAATTAATCGCCTTCATCACGTTCATTTCTTCGCCGAAAAATCCCGTGTTCGGAAAGTTTGCGAGGATACAACCAAAGGCGATTGGACCGAGCAAAAGCGGTTCAAATTCTTTAACAAATGCCATGTATAAAAGCAAAAGTCCGACAACTATCATTACGCCGTTGCCGACAGTGAACGACGAAAAGCCGCTGTCATTCCAGACGGATTGCAACGACACTACAAAAGCGTCAACAAATTCCAAAACATTCACTCCCTTGCAAGTTTATCTTCTGCCGCCCAAATTTGAACGCGCGTTGCTCTTCCACGCCGTATTATTTTTGTCCGCCAAACGCACCGCACGAACTTCACCGTTAATTCCACAACGCGCAATCGCCGCGACAATCGCCGCAATGACTTCTTCAGGTATGCTGTCGTCGTCCTCGCCGGGAACGTCAAGATGCGTTACCGTCTTGGAACTTTTGACATTCTTAATTATGCGTTGCATTTCATCTTCTTCAACATGCGGCGCGGATTCTTTCTCTTCCGGTTCTTTCGTCGGATCAATTTTGTGTATCAGCTGAATCAAAAAACTCAACGCGACCAAAACGATAAAGACGACCGTCATGTTTATCATCATGATTATAAACGGGTTCGTCGTGACTGGATGTCCCATATATCTTTACCACCTCTATAAAAAAAGTAGATATATTCTAATTACCGCGCGGGAAAAAAGAAAATTCTTTGTTAGAATACTTTTTATCGGATTGAGTTATTGACTGATAATTTTTTATTGACAAAGTGTCAGAACGGATTTAAAATGATTTCAAATTAATCTGGAGGAAAAATTTATGCTGAAAGGTTCGCCCGAATTTACCGTAAGTCGCAAAAACGAAATCGTTTCAGCCTGCGCGGAGTTGTACAAAAAATTCAGTTTCAAGGATATCACTTTGCAAAAAATTGGTGACTCCACGACTTTCACGCGCACTTCAATTTACAATTACTTTCAGACAAAGGAAGAAATTTTTTTGGCTCTGTTGCAAAGGGAATACGAACTTTGGATTGAGGAGCTTGACGAGATCGAAAAAAATAATTCTGCCTTGACGCGTGAAGAATTTGCGGACAAATTGTCCAAGTCGCTGGAACATCGCGAAGTACTTTTGAAGTTGATGTCAATGAATCATTTTGACATGGAAAGATGTAGTCGTTTGGAAAATTTAATTGACTTCAAAAGAAGTTACGGCGAATCTTTAAAGGCGGTTAAGCGTTGCCTTGACAAATTTTTTCCGAAGATGACGGCGCAGGAAAAGGAAACTTTCATGTACATTTTTTTCCCGTTCGTCTATGGAATTTATCCTTACGTCATTGTCACAGACAAACAGAAACAGGCGATGGACGCGGCGGAAACAAATTTTGTTTATCACACGATTTACGAATTGGCTTACAAATGTTTGATAAAAATTTTGCCGGAGGAGATGAATTAGTTTGACTTACGATTTCTCAAAATTTCATGAGGCGCAAAAAAATTCGTACGAATGGGCATTAGCGGAAATGAAGGCGGGACACAAGCGCACTCATTGGATTTGGTACATTTTCCCGCAACTTGCACAGCTTGGACGCAGTCGCACGGCGGTTTATTACGGCATAAAAGATTTGGACGAGGCGAAGGCGTACTTGGCAGATGAAATTCTTAAAGCGCGTTTGATTGAAATTACTCAAGCCGTTTTGGAAGTTCCGAGTACAGATATTCGCTACATCATGGGAAGTCGCACGGACGAACTTAAATTGAAATCTTGCATGACGCTTTTTCATTTGGCAGATCCGAATTGCGAATTGTTCATGAAAGTTTTGGAAAAATATTTCGGCGGAGAATTGGACGAGGTAACTGTAAGTTTTTGCAACGGTGAACAAGAAAATGGATAGACGAGATTTTTTGAAAGTAATCTGCGCGGGCGCGGCAACTTTTTTTCTGAACGGTTGCGGATTTGCCGCCGTCGACGAAAAAAATAATTCTGACGCTAAAGCGCAGGCAAAAAATATTTCGGAAGGTGACGCTATGAAAATTGTCGTGATTAACAGCAGCCCACATGCGGAAAACGAATCAACGTCAAGATATTTGGCGCAAAAATTTTCCGAAGGCGCGAAGTCGAAGGGACATGAAATTTTTACGTTCGACGCGGCTAATGAGGAAACTAATCCCTGTCAAGGGTGCGATCATTGCGGCATGGACGGACCTTGCATTTTCAACGACGCTATAGAAACAAAATTAATGCCGGAAATGTTGAAGGCGGACGTTTTGGTTTTGGTGACGCCGCTGTATTACTACGGAATGTCCGCGCAGTTGAAAACTGTCATTGACCGATTTTATTCGCGCACGGGCAGACTTAACGGGAAAAAATCTATCTTGTTGACGACGGCTTGGAACACGGCAGATTGGACGTTTACCGCGCTGAAGACGCACTATGAAACGCTCGTTCGCTACATGAACTGGACGGACATGGGTCAAGTTTTGGCGACGGGTTGCGGCTATCGCAGTGCCGTTGAAAATTCTCAATTCGGCGATGTTGCGTTCAATATCGGCGCAAGTTTGTAGAGAGTTTGTAGAAAACCCGCAAAATTATTTTTTAGGAAAGCTTAGGTACAAAAATTTTTTGAGCGAACGTGCATTCCGTCAATGTAATAATCGCGCTAAAGTTTCAGAAAAATTCTAGTAAAATTTCCGCTTGAAGTGTACAATAACTTCAAGGGGTGATTGCGATGAGGTTGCAGACAAAAGCGGTGTTGGCGTTTAATTTATGCATCATTTTGGTGTGCATATGCATGGGAGTGCTCGGCTACACGACGGCAGAAAACGGGCTGAATATTTCCCTGCAGAGAAATGCGCGTTCCAACATCAAATCTATTGTGGAGATGATCGCTTACCGTTGTCCAGGCGATTGGGAGATAAAGGGCGGCAATTTATTCAAAGGCGACGTTAAAATTAACGATAACGACGAAATTGTTGACTACTTGGGAGAAATTTGCGAAGGCTACGTTACAATTTTTCAAAACGATACAAGAGTTGCAACGACAGTAAAGGACAAAAGCGGAAACAGATCCGTCGGCACGAAAGCTTCGGAAAAAGTTATCAATGAAGTTTTGAAGGCGGGCAATCCTTACACCGGACGCGCAGAAGTTCTCGGAGAAATATACGACAGTGCTTATGTGCCGATAAAAAATTCCGGCGGCTCTGTTATCGGAATGATTTTTGTGGGCTTGCCTTCAAAATCTCTGGACGACGTGAAAAACAGTTTGGTAATTTCAATCGTCGCAGCTATGGCAGTGATTGTAGTCATTTTAGGAACGGCGTCATGGATTTTAATCGGCAGGCAAATGAAAAAACTTGTGCACGTGTCCGACGCAATGGAAAAAGTTTCTGCGGGCAATTTGGCAATTCCCGATTTAGAAGTAACTTCCGAAGATGAAATAGGAACACTTTCAAAAGATGTGAACGCCATGAAAAAAGAGTTGAAAAAACTGTTGGCAAGTGTCCTTGAGTTATGTGAAAAAGTTGCGGCGTCTTCGCAGGAATTGACGGCAAGCGCAGAACAAACAACCGATTCAATTAACCAAGTTGCGGAAAATACTTCAGACATGGCACAATCCGCGTCGCGACAATCCGTCACTATCGAAAATTTGCAGGGCGTCATAGATCAGATGAGCGCGGAGATTAACGAATTGCATGCAAGCGCGAAAAAAATGGACGCCGCCGCAAATACCAGCCAAGAAAAAGCGTTGGACGGCAAAAGAAAAGTGGACTTCGCGATAAATAAAATTCGTAGCATTGAAAAGCAAGTGACCAAGTCCGTTGAAGTCGTCGAAACGCTCGGCAAACGTTCAGGAGAGATTGGCACGATAGTAGACACAATTTCCGAAATAGCGGATCAAACTAATTTGCTTGCATTGAACGCGGCGATTGAGGCGGCGCGCGCCGGTGAACACGGCAGAGGTTTTACCGTCGTTTCGGAGGAAGTCAGGAAACTTGCTGAACAATCCGCCGTAGCCGCAAAAAATATTTCCGAATTAATCAATCAAATTCAAAGCGAAACTGCCGCCGCCGTCGAAGAAATTAAGTTGGGCAGCTCCGGCGTAAAGGATGGTGCAGAATCTGTTTTGGCAACGGGCGAGGCGTTCAACATCATTGAAGAGCAAGTTCAAAAACTCAACGAGAATGTTCAAATGTCCATTCAACACATTGACGCCGTGAACAGCACGAGCCACACAATCTTGGACGCGATAGAATCTGTTCAAAGCATCAGCAAAAAATCTGCGGAGGAAGCGCAAATTATTTCGGCGGCAACTGAAGAGCAGGCGGCTACAATGCATGAAATGTCTAACGCCAGCAATCAACTTGCCGCGCTTGCTCAACGGTTGAGAAATGAAGTTGGAAAATTTAAAGTGGCTTAATTGCCGAATGGGAAATTTTTATGAAACGCAGATCATTTATAAGATTAATCGGTTTGGGCGTTGCAGCAGTCGCTTTTGGAGGATACGAGGCTTTTGAAGTGGGAGAGAGTTTTACAAAAAATAAAGTTGATTTTCATGCTCATGCTATTGTTCCGTCATACGTTGACGGATTGAAACGATTGGGCATTGACGCGCAGGAGATTGAAGGATTTCCGCTCCCCAACTGGACAGTCGACGAACATTTAAAATTCATGGACGACGCGGGAATTGATTTTACAATTTTGTCCATGCCGACGCCACACATTTACAATGGCGACGCTCAAGAGTTGCTTGCTTGCGACGTGGCGCGGCAAATTAATATTGAGTTGGCAAAAATTTGCAGTTTTAATCCGGACAGATTTGGTTTTGTGGCAACGTTACCCATGCCCGGCGTCAACGGATCGATTGATGAAATTGAACATTCCATTTCAAAATTGGGCGCGTTGGGCGTGAAAGTTGCCAGCAATTCGGACGGCGTTTATCTCGGCGATGAGTTGCTTGATCCGATTTTTGAGGAATTAAACGCGCGTCATGCACTTGTAATAATTCATCCGAGCCCTGCACAAAAATTGCCGCGCGCCGGCGTCGTGACGGGCAAAGTCATGGCACTTTACGAATACCCCGCCGACACTACCCGCGCAGTTTTAAATATGATTGCAAACGGTACGCTTGAAAAATTTCCGAATATAAAATTTGTCGTGCCGCATTGCGGATCGTTCCTGCCGTACATGAAACAACGCGCCAATGCAATGTTCAAAATGTTGGCGGGCATGAAAATGATGGACGCTGTCGACGTTGAGGCGGGATTAAAAAAATTTTACTTCGACTTGGCAGGCGATCCCATGCCTGAAGAAATGGACATGCTTTTAAAAATCACGGACGAAGATCATTTGGTTTACGGCAGTGATTTTCCCTACGTTCCCGCGAAGATTTTATTGGGCAAGAAAAAAATTTTGGATGAAGAACTTGATAAACGCGATTTGACGAAAAAAATTTATTGTGACAATGCACAGAAAGTTTTGGATTTGATTTAGAAAAAAAATCCCACGCAACAGCGGCGGGAGTATTCAATTTATTTGTTGTAGAAGTTGGAGGTAATCGGATGAAGAAAATTTTGTGTGTGGTGACGAGCAACAATGTCAAGGGCGCGACGGGCATTCCTACCGGATTTTGGCTTAGCGAACTCACGCACCCAATGGCGAAATTTGAAGCGGCAGGTTTTGAAACGGTTATTGCGTCAATCAAAGGCGGCAAACCTCCGATTGATCCCGTGAGCTTGAATTTTGACGACCCCGTTAACAAAAAATTTTGGGACGACGAAAAATTTCAGCACAAACTTGAAAATTCGTTGAAACTTGACGACGCCGACGCGAAAGAATACGTTGCGATATTTTTTGCGGGTGGACATGGCGTGATGTGGGATTTTGCGGACAGCCCCGCCATTGACAAAGTCACGCGCGAAATTTACGAAAATGGCGGAATCGTTTCGGCAGTTTGTCATGGACCTGCGGCACTTGTCAACGTCAAACTTAGCGACGGAAATTATCTTGTCGCGGGAAAAAATGTCACGGGTTTTACAAATTCCGAAGAAGACGAGGCACAGGGCACGGCGATTGTTCCGTTTTTGTTGGCGGACAAATTGACTGAACACGGCGCAAAACATCACGCGGCGGCGAATTGGAGCAATAACGTTGTTGTCGACGGGCGACTTGTCACGGGGCAAAATCCCGCCAGTGCCGCAAGCGTCGGCGACGAAGTTGTTAAGTTAGCTGGTAGCTTGTAGCTTGTAGCTTGTAGTTTTTAGGAAGGAGAAATTTTTATGCCAATCATCTCTATCGACGCAGTTCATCCCACGAAGGAACAAAAAGAAAAACTTATTGCGGGGCTCACGAAGACTGCCAGCGACGTTTTGGGCGTCGACGAAAAATTTTTTTACGTCCTTGTTAAGGAAAACGATTTGGATAACTGGGGCGTCGGTGGCAAGACACTTGAAAAGTTCATGGCTGAAAACAAAAAGTAAATTTTTGTTCAATTAGAAATCCGCGAGACCGCCGCAAATATTTTTTTGTGACGGTCTTTGATTTTTATTTTTCCACGAAAGGAAATTTTATGCACAAGATTATTTCCAAAATTTTAAGTGCGGCAATTTTTATCGGCGGAACTTTTTTCACGACGGCGCATGCCAATCCGATTAAAACGCCTGAAGGAAACATGCCGCGTGTTCAATGGGCGACTGTTGAATCTACGACCGGAAACCTTGAAAAAATTTCCGAAATTGGCGCGCGAGTTCTTTCAAAAACTTCAGCCGGCGAGACGGGCACTTACGCACTTTACGGCGTTGTTGAGAAAGATAACCCTGACTTGATGCGCTTGTTGGAAATTTACGAAAGCAACGAAGCTTATCGAATCCACAGCACCAGTGAAGCCTTTCAGCAGTACCGCGCAGAACGTTTTCCATATCTTAAAAATTTGGAAATTGTTCCCGTCAATGCAATAGTTCTGGAACAAAAAATTGACGGCGTCGGCAAATGCGTGACGACACACACTTACAACGTCAACCCTGCCGACCTTGCAAAATTTCAAAATTTAATTTCCGCCGAATACCGCCGCGCAGTCAAAGAAGATGACGGCGTTTTGGGAATGTTCGTCACTGCGGAAACTGTCAACCCAAATGTCATTCGCACAATGGAAATTTTTGCGGACGAATCTGCGCGGGAAAATTACATTAAATCGGCGGCATACAAAAATTTAACGCGGCAAATTGAATCCATGTTCGCAACGGAAATTGAAGTTGCGTACTTGCCGGCAAATATTTCGTTGACAAAGAAAGGCGTGGTTAAATGATGAAGTATGTCAAGCTTGGAAATTCTGATTTAAATGTTTCGCAAATTTGTCTCGGTTGCATGGGATTTGGCAACGCGGCTACCGGTCAGCACAGCTGGACGCTTGACGAAGAAAAATCCCGCGAAATTATCAAGCACGCACTCGACAGCGGAATAAATTTTTTCGACACGGCGATTGTCTATCAAAACGGCACGAGTGAACAATTTCTCGGACGCGCCGTCAAAGATTTTGCAAAACGTGATGACGTTGTAATTGCTACAAAATTTTTGCCGCGCTCCGAATCCGAAATTGCAAACGGCGTGAGCGGACAACAACATATTTCTGCGTCGCTGGATCAAAGTTTAAAAAATCTTGGGCTCGATTACGTCGACTTGT
>JAFSXD010000012.1 GCA_017444245.1 Selenomonadaceae bacterium
GTCCGCGCCTAAACGATTTCCCATTTCGTAAAAATAAACGTTGTCCGAATGAGCAAGCGCGTCATGAAAATTCAACCAGCCCAATGCTTCGCCGCCGGCGTTTCCTTTTGGAACGAGCCAATGTTGTCCGCTGTCGAAAATCATTTCGTCCGGCGCAACTTTTCCTGCGGCAAGTGCGGCAGTTCCCGTGACAATTTTAAAAGTTGAGCCCGGCGGATATTCGCCCGTAATGGTTTTGTTGTCCATCGGGTGGTAAGGATTTGTATTTATCGCGTCCCAATCTTTGTTGGAAATTCCATGCGCAAATAAATTCGGGTCGAAGGCGGGGCGTGACACCATCGCCAAAACTTCACCGTTCTGCGGATTCAAGACAACGGCGGCGGCGGCGTGCGCGCCAATTTCAGAAAGCATTCCGTCAACGGCTTGCTCGGCGGCAACTTGTAAATCTCTGTCAATCGTCAAAATTAAATCGTAACCCGGCGTCGGTTCTTTCTTTCCCAAAATTTGCACGGGCTTACCTGCAACGTCAACTTCGACTTGTTCTCCGCCGTCGACGCCGCGAATATATTTGTCGTAAACTTTTTCTAAACCAAATTTGCCGATTATGTCACCGGACTTGTAACCTTCTTCTTTCTTCGCCTCAAGTTCAGCATCAGAAATTTCACTGACGTAGCCGAGAGTGTGCGAGCATTCCTGTTTCAAAAGGTAGTGACGAATCGGTTGCACTTCGATAACGACGCCATGATAATCGTACTTTTGCTCCTCAATGATTGTTACAACATCGGGCGTCACGTCCTGCCGAATACGAATCGGATCAAAGCCGGAGTGAACTGAAAGTTTTCGTTGAATATCTTCAATGGGAACGTTTAAAAGTTTTGAAACGCGCGCGACGACTTCAGGAGAAATTGGTTCAGTCAACGGCAGAAGTGAAACGACGAAACCGGGTCGATTAGTCACCAGCAGTTGCCCGTTGCGATCAAAAAAAGTTCCGCGCGGAGCTACGGAAGGAATTATTCTGATTCGGTTGCCTTCCGCCAGACGCGCGTAATATTCTCCGTCGTAAATTTGCAAGTAGCCGACGCGTGCCGCCAAAATAAAAATTACGAACACCATTAACCCCGTCAAAAAAGTTAAGCGTCCCAAAAATTCTTCGCCTTTATTATTATTGTCTACGTCTATCACAAAAATTTTTACTCCTTGATTAGCTGTTAGCTTGTAGCTTGTAGCTTGTGGAAAATTTTTATTTTCGTTAGCCTCTACTATAAACTTTTTCAAATTTATGTCAAGTTTTTAGTTTTGAATTGTCCGCGCAGTTGACCGTTGCAAGTCTGTTTGATAAACTAACCGAAGACTTTTAAGAGGTGAACTTCATTTGAAAAATTATCTGGCGGCGGCAATCATACTCGCATTTTTTTTCGTGATAGGCAGCGAAAAAATTTTCGTGACGGCTGAAGTGAACGGCGAAGAACAAATTATAAAAACTCTTGAGGAACGCAGAGGTTTACAGCTGGAAATAAATTTTATTCATTCCGTGCAGAAAACTCAAGTGATTGAGGAATTGGAATTTGACGGCGACGATTTTGTTTTGCGCAGAACGAAATATAAATCTCAAGGCGTCGGTCTTCCATTCCTTGAAAGCGACGGAACTTTTCGCGAAGAAGACGGCTACTTTGTTATGGATGACATGAATCGCCCCGTGAAAAATCTTGCGTTGCGCACGGGCGTCGGCACGAACATGACAATCAAAATTGACGGCGAAGAAATTAAACTGTACGAAATTTTTCCCGTCGGCACGAAAATTGAAATTCGTCCAATGTCACCATTCAAAAATTTTTTAAGCTCGGTTTTCGGCAGGAACTTTTAGCGATTTGCCTAATACTAAAATTAATTTTGTTCACTCGTAATTTAGGGGTGGTGTTTGTATGATAAGAGCCTATGACGTTGACATTTTGCGTTCGGGCATGAAAATCGGGCGCGACGTTATGGATTTGGATGGCTCGATTATTTTGAAACAAGGCGTTGTTCTCGACGCAAAAAAAATTGATACGTTGAGAGCTAAAAGCGTCTTTTCCGTTTACATTGACGAAGAGGAAGAAGAAGAGGAAGTCAGCATAGATGAATTTATGTTGGATTCGGAATATCTGGATCATTACAGCCGAACTTATGAACTCGTTCAAAATGTTTATTACCAAGCGTCACGCGGCGACAAGTTGAATATCAGAGACCTTGACGCGGTTTTAAAGCCGGAAAATATTAATTTACTCTGCGACGTGTCGACCGCCGTCACTCAAATTCACAACATGAACCGTGAAGGAGATTACGTCATTCATCACGCCACGAACGTTGGAATTTTGGCGGGACTCATGGCGCGTTGGTTGCGTTACCAAGACAAGCCCAAGCGCGAAATTGTTTTGGCGGGACTTTTAAGCGAAATTGGAAAAATGAAAGTGCCACCGGAAATTTTAAATAAGAAAGGCAAACTTGAGCCTGATGAAATGGATAAAGTCAAACGTCACGTCGATTACGGCTACGATATTTTGAAAGTTTCGCCGCTGAAAATTTTCAAAGACGTTTTGTTGGGTGTCCTGCAACATCATGAGCGTTGCGACGGTTCGGGTTATCCCAATCGTCTGCGCGGAGATGAAATTAGCGACTTCGGAAAAATTATTGCCATTCTCGACATTTACGACGCAATGGCGGCTAATCGTTCTTACGCCAGAAGAAATTCTCCTTTCGATATTTTCAACGTCCTCTTTCAAGATATTGCACGCGGCAAACTCGACAAAACTTTTGGATTGATTTTCATGTTTAGGTTGCGCCATTCTTTCAACGGCTGTTGGGTTGGTTTGACGAACGGCAAGCGCGCAAAAATTGTTGAAATTGACGAAAAGCGCGTAACGGATCAGCCGATTGTTCAGACGCTGAAGGGAGAAATTATAAATCTCAACGAAACGCCGGATTTGAAAGTTGAAGCAATGCTCACGGCGAAGGAGATTTAATTTGAAAAAATACATTCGCATAATGCGGTTGGATCATTGGATTAAGCAACTTTTCATATTGCCGGGATTTTTTTTCGCAGACCTTTTAATAAATGTACAAACAGACTCGGAAATTATCAGTCGGTTAGTCATGGCTTTTTTTGCGGTAAGTCTGATTGCCTCCGCCAACTACGTAATAAATGAGTGGCTCGACGCGGAATTTGATAAATTTCATCCGACGAAAAAAAATCGCAGTGTCGTGACCGAAGACGTAAAAGGCAGCGTCGTTTGGACTTTGTGGGCTGTCTTAACTTGCGCGGGATTTTTTATCGGTTGGCAAATAAATTTTTCTTTCCTGATGATGTTGGTTTGGCTGTGGGCAATGGGCATTGCTTACAACGTCAAGCCGTTGCGGACGAAAGATATTTTTATTCTCGACGTGTTGAGCGAATCCGTCAACAACATGATTCGTCTGCTGTTGGGTTGGTTTATCGTGTTTGACGCGGCGGAAAATCCTGTCCTGCCACCGATTAGCATTGTTATCGGTTACTGGATGCTCGGCGCATTTCTCATGGCGATAAAACGCTACGCCGAATATCGAATGATTGGCGATCCGATTTTAGCGGGCAAGTACAGAAAATCTTTTCAAAGTTATTCGGAAAAATCTTTGTTGACGAGCGCATTTTTCTACGCGATTTGTTCAGTATTTTTCACGGGAATATTTTTAGTGAAGTACCGCATTGAATTGGTTTTGCTAATACCGTTTTTGATAGGACTTTTCTGTTATTATTTTTGGCTGTCGTACGAAAAAGATTCAGCGGTACAGAAACCGGAAAAGTTGTATCGCGAAAAAGGATTAATGGCTTACTGTTTTTTTGTGGCAGTGCTGTTCACGACGTTAATGTTTGTGGACATCCCGCAACTTAATTTTTTGACGGAAATGAAACTCGTGCCGTTATGAAAAAAATATTTGATTACAAAGCGTGGGTACTGGACTTCGACGGAACATTATTTTATCAACTGCCAATGCGGGTGTTTATGGCGGCGTGGCTTGTGCTGTACTATTTTCCGCGCCCGCACCGTTGGAAGGAAATTTTTTTGTTGCTTGAATATCGGCGGCTTAGGGAAAAATTATTTGCGGCTGATTCGACAAATTCTCATCAACTTCAACTTGAAAATTTAAGTGCGCGCTACAACATGTCTACAGAAAAAATTTTATCCGTCATGCAAGATTGGATGATTGACAAGCCGAAGTTTTTCATAAAAACTTTTCAGCGAAAAAAATTAATCGCGGCGGTTCAGTCCGCAAAACTGCGCGGCGTGAAGATTGTAATTTATTCTGACAATCCAGTTGCCGAAAAAATTAAAGCGTTGGACTTCGTGCCTGACTTTGCTTTTTGGAGCGACGACGATTTAATAAAATGCATGAAACCGAATCCGAAAGGTTTACGCAATATTATCCGTTTGTTGGAACTCAACCGCGAAGAAATTTTGTACATCGGCGACCGCGACGACAGAGACGGTGCTTGCGCGAAAAGTGCCGGCGTAGATTATTGCGACGTTGAAGAATTTGTAAAAATTTTTTGAAAGGATGGTAAAAACGTCTGACAAAAAAATTAATTTGATGTTGGTCATATTGGTAAGTTTAAATATTTTGGCGTGGGAATCTTACATGTTCAAAGGCGAGACGGCCTATCAAGATTTTTTGGGGCAATGGAAATTGTGCGCCTACGCTCTGCGCGGAATAGATCCATATCCGTTAATCGGCGTGGAAACTCCGGCTGTCGAAGAGTTGGGAATAATTCCCGCAGATTGGGGAACGACGCCTTACGGTTTGTTGCTCGGCAATTTATTTTACGCGGGATTTTTGACAATGTCGATGGCGGCAACAATTCCAAGTACGCCGCTGACAATCAATAAAGAACTTACAGCCTATCATTCAGTCAACGCAACATTTGAGCCGGCAGAAATTTATTTTATCGTCGTCAACGTGATACTTTTGTTGATGACGGCGACAATTATTTTTTTCGCCATGAAAAATTTTTCGCGCAGGTTGGCGTTAGCGTCATTCCTTCTTGCAATATTTTCATTCGCGCAGATGATACCGCTGATTAATACGGGCAACGAGAGCAGTATAATTTGTTGCTTGCTGATTTTAATTTCTTTTTTGCAAGAAGATTATCCGAAATTGTCGGGAGTACTTTTGGCGTTTGCAATGGTAAAGCCGCAACTTGCGCTGATATTTTGCTTGACGTTGTTGCTCATGCGGAAGTTCAAAATAATTTTCATAGCGGCGGCGATTGACATAACGGCTTGGGTAATTGTATCCTTTATGGTGGACACGAGCCCGATAACTTTGTTGACGGAATTTTTATCGACGGGCGCGGGCGGTGCTAAAAGTTACGCGGGAATATTTACTCTGTTCACGGGATCGAATCACAATTTGGCAATGGAATTGAGTATGTTGGCGGGGATAATTTACGTTTGCATTGGGCATAAATTTTTGAGCGGCTGTAAAATTTCTGCGTTCAAATTTTTTCCCGCGTGCATGGCGGCAACGTTTTGGTGCTACTCTTTCTACAATGACTTTTACATTTTAATTTTGCCGGCAATAGTTTGCGTCTACGTGATGATTGAATCGCGGGAAATTTTAATTCCGTTTTGCTCTGCGCTTTTTATGACGTTTGGCGTATTTCTTTGGATGTTTTTTCTGATGGACGCTTTTGAACTGCTTAGCGTCGTCGATTGGAAAACTCTGTTGAGCTTGCCGCCTGTGAAAAATTACATTGTACAAACTTGGATAATGCGAACATTTTTTGAAGTAGGAGTAATTTTAATCGGAATTTATCTTTGCTTCCGCTTGAAAAATATTTTGAGGAACTGACCATGCTCAACAAAAAATTTAAAGTCATCGCGCCGTTTCAACCGACGGGAGATCAACCGCAGGCGATTGATAAACTTGCTGAAGGAATTGAAGACGGATTAGCCGCGCAGGTTTTACTTGGCGCAACGGGCACGGGAAAAACTTACACCGTTGCAAAAGTGATTGAGCGCGTCCAACTTCCTACGCTGGTCATTGCGCACAATAAAACTTTAGCCGCGCAACTTGCCGCCGAGTTCAAAACTTTTTTTCCGGAAAATTACGTCGGCTACTTCGTCAGCTACTACGATTATTATCAGCCGGAGGCGTACCTTCCCGCGACGGATACTTACATTGAAAAAGATGCGTCGATTAATGACGAGATAGATCAAATGCGCCACGCCGCGACGTGCAGTTTGTTTGAACGCAACGACGTTATCATTGTCGCCAGCGTCTCATGCATTTACGGTTTGGGTTCGCCGGAAAATTATTCAAAAATGCTTTTGCACTTGCGAAAGGGGCAACAGATTGAACGCGAAGAAATTTTGCGGCGGCTGGTTGCCATTCGCTACGAAAGAAACGACATAATAATTGAGCGTGGGAAATTTCGCGTGCGTGGCGACGTTGTCGAAGTGACTCCGGCAGGTTACAACGGGCGGGCAATTCGCATTGAACTTTTCGGTGACGAAGTCGAACGATTAACGGAATTTGAAATTTTGACGGGAAAAAATATCGGCGTGCGTGAAGAAGTTTTTATTTTCCCCGCGTCACATTACGTGGCTGATGTTGACGACATGGAGCGCGCGGAAAAAAATATTCGTGCGGAACTTCGCGAGCAAGTAAATTTTTTCAACGCGGAAAATAAATTGGTTCAAGCGCAACGAATTGAACAGCGCACAAATTTTGATTTGGAGTCCATTGCTGAAATGGGATATTGTTCCGGCATTGAAAATTATTCGCGGCATTTGACGGGGCGCAACGCGGGAGAGCCGCCGTTCACTTTGATTGATTACTTTCCAAAAAAATTTTTGACTGTCGTCGACGAATCTCATGTAACTTTGCCGCAGGTACGCGCAATGTTCGCAGGCGACCGCAGTCGAAAAATTTCGCTCATCGAAAACGGTTTCAGACTTCCCAGCGCGTTGGACAATCGCCCGTTGACTTTCGACGAGTTCAACGAAAAAGTCGGACAGTTAATTTACGTTTCAGCGACGCCCGCCGAATATGAATTGCAACACGCGGGGCAAGTCGTCGAACAAATTATTCGTCCAACGGGATTGCTTGACCCGGAAGTTGAAGTTCGCCCGTTGGAAAATCAAGTTGACGATTTAATTAAAGAAATTCGGTTGCGCACGAAATTGAACGAAAGAATTTTGATTACGACGCTGACAAAAAAATTTGCCGAAGAGTTGACAGACTACTTGAAAGGCGCAGGAATTCGTGTAAAATATTTGCATTCGGATATAGTCACGATTGAGCGCGCTGAAATTATTCACGACTTACGCGCGGGAAAATTCGACGTGCTTGTTGGAATAAATCTTCTGCGCGAAGGATTGGACATGCCGGAAGTTTCATTGATAGCAATTTTGGACGCGGACAAGGAAGGTTTTTTGCGCTCGGAAACTTCGCTGATTCAAACGATCGGACGGGCGGCGCGAAACGTCAACGGAAAAGTAATTTTGTACGCGGACAGAGTGACCGATTCCATGCAAAGGGCAATGGACGAAACGGAGCGCAGGCGGAAAATTCAGCGGGCGTACAACGAAAAAAATAATATCACACCGCGCACGATTGAAAAACCTATCGCGCCGCTAATCGAATTGCCGTTGAAGAAGACGGAGAAAACTAAATCTAAATCCGCGAGTGAAATTATCAAAAAGTTGACGGCGAATCAAAAACGTAATTTGATTAAGAGTTTAACCGCGCAGATGAACGACGCGTCACGTGCTTTGGAATTTGAACGCGCCGCCGAGTTGCGCGACTTAATTTTAAAGTTGGAGGACAATCTCTAACGCAAAAAATTTTTTTGTAAAGGGGACGATATTTTGAAAATCACAAAGGAACTTAACGGTACAACTCTTACGATGAGGGTTTCGGGAAGGTTGGACGCCTCAAATGCGCAGGAACTCACCAACCAACTCAACGCATCGCTTGGCGGAGTGAAAGAGTTGATTTTTGATTTCGGCGGCATGCAATACGTGGCGTCGGCGGGCTTGCGCGTCTTGCTCACTGCCCAAAAACGCATGAATAAGCAGGGCAAAATGAAAATTCGCAACGTCGACGACAGCGTCATGGAAGTTTTTGAAATGACGGGATTTGACGATTTGATGGACATTGAAAAATAAAATGGTGGAGCGCGTTTAATGGAACAGCTGACAATCGAAGCAACGGTAAATAATTTGCCGCGAGTGACGGAGTTTATAATTAGTTCTCTGGAAGAACTGAATTGCAAGCCAAAAATTTTGTTGCAAATGGAATTGGTGATTGAGGAACTTTTTGTGAACGTAGCGCATTACGCCTATCGTCCGGATGTTGGCAAATGTATCGTGCAAAAAGAAATTGAAACTTCGCCGTCACGCTCAATCACGATGACTTTAATTGATTCGGGCATACCTTACAATCCGTTGGAGCACGAAGACCCCGACACTAGTCTTGGCGTCGAAGAGCGCGAAATTGGCGGGCTGGGAATTTTTCTGGTGAAAAAAAATGTAGACGAGATAAGTTACGTTTACAAAGACGGGCAAAATATTTTGCGCTTGAAAAAGTTTTTCTGAGACGGTGCTTGTATGAAATTGAATATCCACAAAAGGGTGCGGTTGCTGGTTTTATCGGCGGGCATTCTGTCTTTTTTTGTGCTTGCGTGCATTTCAATTTACGGATTATTTTCCGTCAGGCGAAATGTTTCGGAAATGGGTACGGAGCTGGGCGAATCCGGCGCGAATTATACTCAAAGTTTGGTGACGGATCAGCTCAAGCAAACTTTGTTGGCGTTGGCAAGTTCGCGGGCGGAATACATAGACAGAGACATGGAACGCATGATGCAGGACGTTACGATTTTGGCGGAGACGATGACGGAAATTTCTTCCAACCCGCAAAATTATTTGCCGCATGTCCTGCCCGATCCCCGCTATGAAAGAATCGGTAAAGCGGAGACGTACATAATTTACAGTCCTCAACTGCGCGAGGAGGGGGTAAGTCCTGAACTGCGTGCGGAAATTGAAATTGCGGGGAACATTCGCAATTATCTCGTGCCGCTTGCAAAATCTTACCTCAACTATAAATCTTCATTTTACGTCGGCTCGAAGGACGGCTACTTCCTTTGCAGTGGAATTTTGCCGGGCGTCGATTACAGTCCGATAATTGAAGATGAAATTTACAATTACGATCCGCGTCAACGCCCTTGGTATCAGAACGCGGCGCAGGCGAACGCCCCAATTTTTTCTGAAGTTTATTCGGATATTGACTTTGACGAAAACGGGCGACCTTATCAAGTTGTGGGGTGCAGTGCGCCGTACTACAACGCAAACGGTTTTGCCGGCGTCGTCGGGCTGGATATTTCCAATACGGATATTCATAAGGCTGTAACGCTCACGGAAATTGGCGAAAACGGATTCAGTTTCGTCTTGGACAACAACGGCAGAATAATAATTTCTTCTCGCAAGGACGGAAAATTTTCCGCGCAGGAGAATGGTCCTGACATTCGGCACAGCTCTGAAACGGCACTTGCTGAAGCGGCAAAAAATATGGTAAACGGTGAAGTAGGCGTTAAGCTGGTAAAAATTCGCGAAGAAAATTATTACATTGCATACGCGCCGATGCCTTCAGCCGGTTGGAGTTTCGCAACGCTCGTTCGCGAACAAGAACTTTTAAGTTCAGCTGAAAAGAGCAAAGATTATTTTGCCGGACAAATTGAAAGTTTCCAAGATCATTTGGGCGAAGAATATAAAGTCATGGGAACGGTTGCCGTTATCGTCATGGCGATTTTGTTGGGCGGACTTTTTTACTTCAGCAACAAACTTTCGCGGCGATTCGTCAAGCCGATTGAAAAACTTTCTGAAAATGTTCGTGAAATTGCAAGCGGTAACCTCGACAAAAAAATTACTGACATAAACACGGGCGACGAAATAGAACACCTTGCCGTTTGTTTCAACGCGATGACTGATGAATTGAAAATCCAAATGGAAAATTTGCAAAAAGTCACTGCCGATAAGGAACGAATTGCGACGGAATTAAATGTTGCTAAGGACATTCAACGCGGAATGTTGCCGAGCATTTTCCCGCCATATCCTGAACGCAATGAGTTTGACATTTACGCGACGATGGATGCGGCTAGGGAAGTTGGCGGAGATTTTTACGATTTTTACTTGCTGGACGAAGATCATTTGGTTGTAACAATCGCTGACGTTTCCGGAAAAGGTATTCCCGCTTCGTTGTTCATGGTTATTTCAAAAACCGTGTTGAAAAATTTTGCCGTCTTCAAAGACAATCCTGATGACTTTGCCTCTGTCATGGAGTTGGCGAACAATCAGCTTTGCGAAGGCAACGAAGAGATGATGTTTGTAACTGTTTTCTTGGGCGTGTTGAATTTGAAGACGGGCAGATTTGTTTACGTCAACGCCGGGCACAATCCGCCGATAATTTATCATCGCGCGGAAAATCGTTGTGAGTATCTGAACGTGAAGAAAAATTTTGTACTCGGCGGCATGGAAGAGATGACTTTCACTCAACAGGAAATTCAGTTGGAGAAGGGCGATTTAATTTTCATGTACACCGACGGCGTCAACGAGGCGATGAACGCGCAGAAGGAAGAGTACTCTTCACAAAGATTGCTTGACTTCATGAACAAAACGGATTGCACGGTTGAATTGACGGAACTTTTGAAGGCGGTTAAAGGCGATGTTGCCGATCACGTTAAGGACGCGGAACAGTCGGACGATATGACGATGATGGCGTTGCGAAGAAATTAGATCGATAGAATTTTTTTACTACCGGCTACCAGCTACAAGCTACAAGCTAAAATGAACAGACGAATTGTATTTGGACTTTTGGGCTACTTGACACTGGCGACGGGAGCGGCAATGTTCCCGCCGTTAGTGGTAGCGACGTTGAGTAACGCGCATGGAGATGCGGCGGCGTTTTTGCTGGCAATGTTTTTGTGCGTTGCCGTGACGTTTGAGCTGGAAAGATTTGGCGGACTGCAAGGCAAAGATAATATTGGTGTGCGTGAAGGAATTGCCGTCACGGGATTGGGTTGGTTGCTCGTTTCGATTTTGGGAACAGTGCCTTATCTCGCTGGCGGCTATTTAAATTTAGTTGACAGTTTGGTAGAATCTTTCTCGGGATTTTCCGGCACGGGCGCGACGGTTTTTGAAGACGTAGAAATTTTGCCGAAAGGAATTTTACTTTGGCGCAGTCTTTCAAATTGGTTGGGCGGTCTTGGTATCGTCGTAATTTTCATGGCGATTTTGTCACAGTTCGGACGCGGCGCGATGTTCATTTTGAAGGCGGAGACGACAGGTCCGACGAAGGATAGAAATATGCCGCGCATTCGTGACAACGCAAAAGCTCTGTTCAGAATTTATGTTGCGCTGACATTTCTCTGCGCGGTCGGATATTTTCTCTGCGGGCTGGATTTTTTTGCGTCGGTCAATCACGCGATGACGACGATAGCGACGGGCGGTTATTCCATTTACAACGGAACTGTCGAAGAGTACGGCAATTCGTACTTGCAATTTTGCATGGCGTTTTTCATGAT
Organism: Selenomonadaceae bacterium; assembly: GCA_017444245.1. Lineage (GTDB taxonomy): Bacteria > Bacillota > Negativicutes > Selenomonadales > Selenomonadaceae > Quinella. The sequence continues at coordinate 11,594 of JAFSXD010000012.1, forward strand.
TTTATCCAGCGGAAGTTTCGCGATGTACGCTGTGGCATATCGGCGCGGCTTGCAGACAATTTTTCGCAACGCGGAATTTAGAGTTTACCTTTGGATTGTTTTTGCGGTGTCGATAATTGTCACGGCGGATTTAATTTTGGAAATGAATTTGAGCTTTGAATACGCGGCGAGGAGTGCGCTGTTTCACGTGGCAAGTTTAAGTTCTACGACGGGATTTGTTGCACATGATTTTGATCAATATCCGCCGATAAGCAAAGTTTTTTTGATGATGACAATGTTTTTGGGCGGCTGTGCAGGATCGACGGCGGGCGGCTTGAAGGTGGCAAGAATAATTTTGCTGTTCAAGTTCGTGGCACTGATTGTCAGAAAAAAAATTCATCCGCAATTAATTCACAGCGTCAAACTCAACGGTGTGCCGATTGACGAAGGCGTTGTTTACGGCGCGGCGAGATTTTTTTTCGCGGTGGTTTTGCTTGACATAATTTTTGCGTTCGTGATGATGTTCGACGGAATAGATTTTGTTAACAGCATTTCGGTCAGCGTGTCGACGATGGCAAGCGTCGGTCCGGGTTTCGGCATTCAAGGCGCAACGAGCACCTACGCACTTTTGCCGACGTTCAGCAAACTTTTTGCGTGCCTTTGCATGTTTTTGAGCCGTCTGGAAATTTTTACTGTCCTAGTACTTTTGACGCCGTCTTTTTGGAAAAATCACGGTGGCTGGTAAATCACTTCAAAAAATCTCCGATTAAAAATTTTTTCTACCAGCTACAAGCTACCAGCTACAAGCTATCAAGAGGTGAAAATTTTGCCGAGAATTTACAACGCCGACGGAACTTTTGAAGAAGTCGAACACATCAACTGGTACTTGCTTGCAGGTCCTGACATCTACGCCGAATCCCGATCAACTCCAATTTGCCCCGTGCCCAAAATGTTTTTCGGAAATCAGCCCAATGACGGAGGCAATTTAATTTTGTCCGAATATGAACGCGATGAACTCATTAAGAAAAATCCGCCGGCTGAAAAATATGTTCGTCAACTTTTGGGCGCAGAAGAATTTATTCACAACAAAAAAAGATTTTGTCTTTGGTTGGTTGATTGTCCGCCTGAAGATTTTAAGAAAATGCCGTTGGTTTATGAACGCATTAAAAAAGTTCGTGAAGTAAGATTGAAAAGTAAACGCGCGGAAACAAGAAAGTTGGCTGACGTTCCGTATCTTTTTGGATTTATCAGCCAACCAAAAACAAATTATATCTTAGTTCCTTCAGTGAGCAGTGAAAAAAGAAAATACATTCCAATGGGTTTTGTTTCGCCGGAAATAATTTGTACGAATCTGAATTTAATGATTCCCGACGCGGAGGTTTGGCATTTTGGGATATTGACATCAAGCGTTCACATGATTTGGACGAAGACGGTTTGCGGGCGGTTAGAAAGTCGTTACAGATATTCGGCGAAGATTGTTTACAATAATTTTGTTTGGGCGCAGATGAGCGAAAAAGATTTGGCGGCGTTGAAAAATTCCGCGCAGAAAATTTTGGACGTTAGAAAAAATTATCCGAATGCAAGTTTGGCTGATTTGTACGACGAAATAACCATGCCAAAAGATTTACGGGCGGCGCACCGAGCGAACGACAAAGTTGTAATGAAAATTTACGGTTACGATGAAAACATGACGGAGGATTGCAACAGTCAAAAATAAGTTATAAAAAATTACGCAACCTTATTGACGTTTAGAAGCTTTTTTGCAAAATATCCTAAGGAGGTGGGCTTCTTGGGATATTTCACAATCAACAAATTTTCAAAAATTGTCGGAGTAACACCACAAACACTTAGAAATTGGGATAAAACCGGCAAACTCAAACCTCATCACACAACCAGCAGTGGATACAGATATTACTCTGAAGAACAATTAAATCAGGTTTTGAAAACCAAGATTAAAACAAAAATTGTTATTGGATATTGCAGAGTTTCAAGTCCTAAACAGAAAGATGATTTAGAACGACAAATTGAAAACGTAAAGACTTATCTTCTGGCGCAGGGCAAGTCATTTGAAATTATCAGCGATATAGGCTCCGGAATAAATTGTAAAAGAAAAGGGTTGCTTGAATTACTCGGCAGAATAAATCGAGACGAAGTTGAAAAAATTGTTGTCCTTTACAAAGACCGCTTGTCGCGTTTTGGATTTGAGTTGATTGAGTATGTGGCGTCGTTACACGGATGCGAAATTGAAATAATCGATAATACACAAAAGACCGAGCAAGAAGAATTAGTTGAAGACTTAGTTCAGATAATAACGGTGTTCAGTTGCAAATTGCAGGGCAAAAGAGCACATAAAGCCAGAAAATTGATAAAAGAATTGGTTGGCGGTGAGCAAAATGATGAAGGCGTTTAAAGTAATGCTTGTTCCAAATAAACGCCAACGAACGCGGCTCTTTCAGTTCGCGGGAAGTGCCAGATTTGCCTACAACTGGGCATTGAAAAAAGAAATTGACGCTTACGGCGCAGGAGAAAAATTTATCACTCCCAATGACTTGAGAAAAGAATTTACCCTGCTAAGAAATTCCGCCGAATATGCGTGGCTCAAAACAATTTCAAACAACGTGACGAAACAGGCAATACGTGATTTGGGCAGAGCTTACGACAGATTTTTCAAAAATGAAAGCGAACGTCCGCGATTCAAAAGCAAACGTCGCGGAGATTTCAACTTTTATCAAGACCCATGCAAAATTCAAATAACGGCAACGCAAGTCAAACTTGAATCAATCGCAACGAGCAAAAAACGTAACAAACAAAAATTGAATTGGATACGGCTTGCCGAAGTTGGACGAATACCGGTTGGAGTTAAGTACGAAAATCCGCGAATTACTTTTGACGGGTTGAATTGGTGGTTGAGTGTAGCAGTTGAGTTTGCAGACCCGAAAACTGTCGAAAATTGCGGAGATTCAGTAGGAATTGATTTAGGAATAAAAAGTTTGGCGGTGTGTTCGGACGGAAAATTTTATCCGAATATTAACCGCACAAAAACAGTTAGAAAATTGAAGAAAAAACAGCGTAGGTTGCAACGCAGTATCTCGCGGAAATATGAGATGAGTAAAAAGGAAGGAGAGAGTTACGAGAAAACGCGCAACATTATAAAAAGCGAAAAAAAACTTTTAAGAATTCATCACAGGTTGAAAAATATTCGGCAGAATTACCGTCATCAAATCACGAGTGAGATAATCGGACGAAAACCAAGTTTGATAGTGCTTGAAGATTTGAACGTACAGGGAATGATGTCGAATCGTCATTTGTCAAAGGCAGTGCAGGA
>JAFSXD010000013.1 GCA_017444245.1 Selenomonadaceae bacterium
CGGCGTCAATCTTTCGTTGTGCATGATGTGCACGGTAATTTTTTCCTTCGTGTTTTCAAACATCGACAACATCGAAACGCCGCACATTTTTGCAAAGAAACCGTCGCCGCCCCAAAGTCTGTACGCAACATGAATCATTGAAATTTTTGACCTGCCCTTCAAAAAATTTTCTACCACAACTTCCAAGGAGGATTTTTCGTCTGCCAGAGTGCCTCAAATTCTCGCTTGTCCCGCAGTGTGTCCATGCATTTCCAAAATCCTGAATACTTGTAGGCGCGCATCTCGTCATCTTTCAAAATTTTGTCGAACGGTTCGCGCTCCAACATGAAATCGCCTTCAATGTAATCAAAAATTTCCGGGCGCATCACCATAAAACCGCCGTTGATGAAGGGAACATCCGCTTTAGATTTTTCCCTAAACGCAAGCACTCTGTCGCCGTCAAGGGACAACGCGCCGAAACGTCCTTCCGGCTGAATGGCAGTTATCGTGCAAATTTTTCCGTGCGTTTCATGAAATTTTATCAGATCGTTTACGTCAACCGTGCAAACTCCGTCGCCGTATGTCAGCATGAAATTTTCTCCCGCAACGTACGGCTGAATTTTTTTCACGCGTCCCGCCGTCAACGTTTCATAGCCCGTGTTGACTACGGTAACTTTCCACGCCTCTGAAAAATTTTTGTGAATCGTCATGCTTCCTTCGCCGCTGAAGTCAAAAGTTACGTCGCTGTTGCGGAAAACATATTTCGCAAAATAATCTTTGATGAGGTGTTGCTTGTAGCCCGCGCAGATTATAAATTCGTTGTGTCCCCAATACGAATAATTTTTCATTATGTGCCATAGAATTGGCTTGCCGCCGATTTCGATCATGGGTTTGGGAATGAATTGTGACTCTTCGCCAATCCGCGTGCCAAAACCGCCTGCCAGAATTACAACTTTCAAAACTTTCCTCCTTCACTCGCGCCACTCAAATTGCATTTTGCCGATGTGCACCGTCATTCCTTCTTTGATGCCGCGTTCCTTCAACTTCGCATCAAGATTTTTCATGCGCCATATAAATTGAAAACGGCGCAAGCCTTCCGGATTGTCAAAGTTCGTCATCGCGACAATTTTTTCAAGATTTTTATTGCGCACGATAAATTCAGCGGCGTCATTACGAGTAATTATAACTTCGTCACTTTCGTTGTCAAGGTTGAAAACTTTAACGTCGTCGTCCGCCGTGATTGGCTCAACTTCCTGCCCGTGCTTGTCCAACCATTCGCCGACGTAATTTATTAAATCCTTGACGTTCTCACGAGTCACAGCGGAAATTGCGAAAAATTTTATTCCTTCGTCACGCGCAAGTTTTTCAAGTTCAGCTAAATGTTCTTGAGCCGACGGCAAATCGATTTTGTTCGCCACCAAAATTTGAGTTCGTCCCGCAAGTTTTTCGTTGTACTTTTTCAATTCAAAATTAATTTTTCGGAAATCTTCAACGGGGTTTCTTCCCTCAACTGCGGCGGCGTCGACTATGTGTAAAATTAATTTCGTTCGCTCAACGTGGCGCAAAAAATCATGTCCCAACCCAACGCCTTCTGCCGCGCCCTCAATCAAGCCGGGAATGTCCGCCATGACAAAATTTTTTTCATAATCCAATCGCACGACACCCAAAACGGGAATTAACGTCGTGAAATGATAATCGGCAATTTCGGGACGCGCTTCACTAACCGACGCAATTAAACTTGATTTGCCCACGCTGGGATAACCGACCAGTCCAACGTCCGCCAACAATTTCAATTCCAAAATTAATTCGCGACTTTCGCCGGGCTCACCGAGTTCAGCGAATGTTGGCGCACGCCGCGAAGATGTTTTGAATTTGGCATTGCCGCGCCCTCCTCTGCCGCCTTTCGCCACAACGACGCGCTGTCCTTCCTGCGTCAAATCCGCTAAAATTTCTCCCGTCGACGCATCTTTAACGACAGTGCCGCGTGGAACTTTTATAATACAATCTTCGGCGCAACGCCCATATTGATTTTTTGTTTCGCCGTTTTCGCCGTTCTTGCCGACGAATTTTTTGTTGTAGCGAAAATTCAACAGCGTATTAATATTTTCGTCGACGAGCAGGACAACATCTCCGCCCTTGCCACCGTCGCCGCCGTCAGGTCCACCCTTCGGCACAAATTTTTCGCGGCGAAACGACGACTTCCCATTTCCACCGTCGCCCGCCCTCACTACGATTTTACTTTTATCAATGAATTGCATAACTTTCACCAATGTTTAGCTTTTAGAAAATTTTTTCTTAACTCCTAACCATGCATTTCTACAAATTCTTCGACGCGGTTAAAATATTTGAAGTTGTCATGAATCTTGTCGATGTCCCAATCCCACCATTGGATTCGCAACAAACTTTCGATAATTTTTTCGTCGAAACGATATTTGATAATCTGCGCGGGATTGCCTCCGACAATCGCGTAAGGCGGAACATTTTTCACAACGACACTGTCCGACGCTATAACCGCCCCGTCGCCGATAACCAACGGCTTTTCAGGATTCGTCGCCTTCAAAATACTGCCGCGCCCAATCCATACGTCATTGCCTATCAAAATTTGGCAAGGTTCACTCGGCGGAAAAAATTCTTTCGGTGCTGTCCATCCTAAATGTCCCAATCCGTACGAACCAACATTTTTGTAATTGTGGTCGTCGTTGCGTCCGATGTTGAAAGTTATTTTCCAAGAAATTGATGAAAATTTACCTATCGATATGTTGCCTCTGCCGTCAATGAACGCGTCGCCGATGTAACTTTTCTTGTCTATCACAACGGTTGAACTATTATTGTTCAGATTGTAAACGCGCAGATAATTGAAGTGGTAGCATGTATCAAAGGATAAATTGGAATTATTCCACGCCCCGTATAAAATCATTTCGTTAATCAGTCGCGGCAAATCCAAGTTGGGGACTTTGAAAACTTTTCCGTCGATAATTCTGTTGCGCGGGACTCCGTTACTTTCCAAAATTTTCATGCGTTCGTAAAAATTTTGGTTAGACGAAATTATTGCTATTTCAAAACTTCTAGGGTTTTCCGTACCCCCCCGTTTGCGGGGAATACGCTGATTCTGCCTTGCTCAATCACTGCGAAAGCAACGGGGTCAATCGCGCCGCGTTGAACTGCCAATTCGTAAAACGGACGCAATTCGTTGAACAAATCGTCGACGCCGAAAAATAGTGCCTTAATTGCCATGAAAATTTCCTCCAATCAGTTAACAGCTTCGTCGCCGAGATAAGCGCGGATAACTTCAGGATCGTTTTGAATTTCAGCAGGCGTTCCCGTCGCGATAATGACGCCGTATTCCAAAACGTAAATTCTTTCGCAAATTCCCATGACCAAACTCATGTCATGTTCAATGAGCAAAACGGTTAAGCCGAATTGTTTTCGTATCCAACGAATCATTTCCATGAGCTCATAAGTTTCTTGAGGATTCATGCCGGCGGCGGGTTCGTCAAGCAACAAAAGTTTTGGTTTGGCGGCAAGCGCGCGGGCAATCTCCAACCTTCTCTGCGCGCCGTACGGAAGATTTTTCGCAACTTCATTTGCATGCTCATCAAGCTTGAAAATTTTCAGCAACTTCAAACTTTCATGCTCAATTTCTTTTTCTTCGTCCAAATATCTGCCGACGCGAAAAACCGATTCAAGCAAACCATATTTCACGTGGCAATGGTAGGCAATCTTCACGTTGTCCAACACGCTCAATTCACTGAAGAGCCGAATATTTTGGAACGTCCGCGCAATGCCGCGTTGAGTTATCTGGTACGGTTTCAAGCCAACGATTGATTCGCCGTCCAACAAAATTTCTCCGGTCGTCGGCACGTAAACGCCCGTCATCAAATTAAAAATCGTCGTCTTACCCGCGCCGTTCGGTCCGATAAGTCCAACAAGTTCTCCCTTGTCAATGTAAAAATTAAAATCCGAAACCGCCTTCAAGCCGCCGAAAACTTCTGAAACGTCTTCCGTCTTGAGCAACGGTTTTGTACTGTTATTTGACATGAAAAATCTCCAATCACCATCGATCTATCGATCTATCGATCCATCGATCTATCGATTCAAAAACTTTTTTATCGGCGCAAAATTCGTGACTTCCATGTAGCCGAACAATCCCTGCGGACGATAGAACATCAAAAGTATCAAAGCCAGCGCGTAAATTATCATGCGCACTTCAGGGAACGACGCCAACGCCGCCGAAATGAACGTGACGACGAACGCGCCCGCGATTGAGCCCGTGATTGAGCCCATGCCGCCGAGCACGACCATGATTAAGTAGTTGAATGACGCAAGGAAGTTAAAAGAGTTTGGACTGATTAAATAAAATTGGTGTGCGAAAAGTCCGCCCGCCACTCCAGCGAACGCCGCGCCAATCGTGAACGCCATGACTTTGTAGCGCGTCGTGTTGACGCCCATTGCTTCAGCCGCAATTTCATTTTCGCGAACGGCAATGCATGCCCGCCCGTGCGAAGAGTTCACAAAATTTTTCACGAAGAAAAGCGTCACGAGCATGACGAAGTAAACCCACGTGAAATTTGTCAAATGCTGAATGCCTTTGAATCCCGCCGCGCCGCCGACGTACTCAATGTTCATGATGACGATACGAATAATTTCACTCAAGCCCAAAGTCGCAATGGCTAAGTAGTCGCCGCGCAGTCGAAGTGTCGGCAAGCCAATTAAAAATCCCAATGCACCCGCGCAGATCGCTCCGAGTACCAACGCACAAATCAACGGCAAATGAAAATTTGTCGTCGCCACAACGCCAACGTACGCGCCAATCGCCATGAATCCCGCGTGACCCAATGAAAATTGTCCCGTGTAACCGTTTATCAAATTCAAACTCGACGCCATTATTACGTTGAAGCAAATCAAAATTATGTTCAGTTGCCAAAACGAGCCGATAGCTCCGCCGCTGATTAATCCCTGCAATACGGCGTACACCAAAAGCCCGAATACCAACATTTTTAAATCGCGTTTTCTGACTGCATCCAAAAAAAAAAACCTCCCAGAAATATTTTTCAAGGAGATTTTAACTTTTTTTTGTGACAATGTCACGTTTTATTTTCTAAGCAATTCAACCTCCGAAGTGGAAGAGAATTTATATCGTCAACGCATTTTTATTTTCAGGTAGTTTAATCGTCGAAGAAGATAGAAAAAATACCGCCGATAACAGCCCCGACAGCAAGAACCGGTGCCGCCGCAACCGCCGCCGCTCCAATGGCAGCCCCCGCCGCCGTCGCCGCACCAACTCCCGCCGCAACCGCGCCGCCCACAGCCGTACCTGCAGTAGCCGCAACCGCCGCACTTCCCACAGCTGAACCAACCGCACCAACCGCGCCAACACCCGTTGCAACTGCCCCCGCCGCCGCACTTCCGATAGCCGCCGTCGCTGTCGACACCGCACCAACCGCCGTTCCAACGACAGGAACACTTGAAACCGTCGCGCCCGCTGAACCAATCGCCGCGCCAACTGCTCTTCCCGCCGCCGTTCTGCCAATGGCACTTGCCGCCGCCCCGCCAACGTAGCTGACACCGCCGGATATTGCCGTATCGCAGACAACGTTAGCCGCCGCCTCGCCTGCACTAATTTTTCCGCGCGCAACGTCAACAATATTTCTTCCTGCGCTGAATCCCGCTCCGTACAACGCGCCCGTCTTCGCCGCTGATACGCCTGCATTATGAATCGCGGAAAGATTATTCACTGTCTGCTGAACTTTCGGAACGATATACGAATGGGTGTTGCCCGTGACTTTCGTTTCAAGTTGCATGGCATCGCCCCAAAATTTTGCTTCGGCTTCGGTAACAGTTCCTTCAACCACTTTGACGCCGTGCTTGTTTCCTTCTGCTTGCAAAGTTTTAAAGTACGGATTGCCTTTGTCGACAACGACGGTTTGTCCTTGATACTTTGCAAAATCAATTTGTCCCGGTCTGTAACCGATCTTCAACTGTTGATTGTACTTGTGCCCGTTTTTGCCGATGAAAACCAAATCAATCGGTCCGTTATCGTTGACAACCGCTGTTGAACGCCCCGCCGCCGTTGAGCGTGCTGCCTCCATGCTTTCGCCGACAAATCCTTTAAATCCCTTCGCACCGCCGCGCATTGTGTTCAGCGAAGAAAGTTCCGAACAAAGTTTTTCGTAAGCATCCATTTTTGCGGTTGCGTCGACGATTGAATTGCGCTCCGCCAAAGTTGACAAAGCCCCAATGACGGACGCTCTTTTCTCCGGCTCTGAATTTTCAATTTCGTGAAGAATACGGTTTCCTTCTTTTGGATCAACGTTGAGCTTAATCATCAAATCAACCGCGCTGTACATATCATCGTTAAACATAAGTAATTCCTCCAATCATTTTTTTCCGTGATGGTTAACCTTATGCTTATATGATACTCAACGCGCCGATTATACTTTGTAATTGTGATTTCCTAATCTTAAACTTTTTCGTTGGTATTTTTGCCGAAAAGTCCCGAAGGTTTAATCAGCAAAACTAAAATTAAAATTGCAAACGCCGCCGCGTCACGAAATGTTGAGGAAATAAATCCCGCGACTAACGCTTCAATGACGCCTAAAATTATTCCGCCGACAACCGCGCCCGGCAAAATTCCTATCCCGCCGAGAACCGCCGCGACGAACGCTTTCAAGCCCGGCATTATTCCCATGAGCGGATCAATCGTGTTGTAGTAGACGCCGACTAAGACGCCCGCCGCCGCCGCCAACGCCGAGCCAATGCAAAACGTCATTGAAATTACTCTGTCCGAATCAATGCCCATTAACTGCGCGGTCTCCGTGTCGAAACTTGCCGCACGCATTGCCTTGCCCAATTTCGTTTTCTGCACAATGTAAGTCAACAGTGCCATTAAAATTATCGTTATGCTGAAAATTAAAAGTTGCTGACCGTTCACGACGAAACCGCCGACGTTGAATGCAAAATTTAAATTCGTTTCAGGAAAAGTTCGCGGCGTTGGCGTGACAAAGTACATTCCCGCGTACTCCAAAAAAAATGAAACGCCTATTGCCGTAATCAGCAGAGAAATTCGCGGCGCATGTCTTAGCGGCTTGTACGCCAATCGTTCAACGAGTATTCCAAGACAGCCCGTCACCGCCATTGAAATTAACAGCGCGGGCAGTACCGGCAAATTTCCCGCCGTTATCGCGAAAAATCCGATATACGCGCCGACCATGTAAATATCGCCGTGCGCAAAATTAATCAGCTTGATAATTCCGTAAATCATGGTGTAGCCCAGCGCAATCAAAGCGTAAATACTTCCGAGACTGACGCCGTTAATCAGCTGTTGTACTAACTGATGAAAAAAATCCACTTACTTCACTCCTCAACTTAAAATCCTCAACTTAAAATTCTTAATCCGATTATTCCGCAGAGAATCAAACCAACGCAAATTATATGTGCCAAATCCGTTGGCTCATGAAAATAAAAAATTCCGAACAAAACCGTTCCCGCCGTGCCGATGCCCGTCCAAATTGCATAAGCTATTGACAGCGGCAATTTTTTCAGCGCGATTGACAAAAAGAAAAAACTTGCGACAATTCCCGCAACAGTAACGACACTCGGAAGAATTTTTGAAAATCCGTCCGTCAATTTCAATCCTACCGCCCAAACAATTTCAAAAATCCCTGCGACAAATAAACTCAACCAGTACAACGTTCACCCCTCCAAAAAATTATCCGTGCAATTTTAACTTTTTACGCGCAGATTGTCACGATTTTTTTACTCACGCGCAAGGCTAAAAATTTTTTTCATCCGACTGCTCAAAAAATTTTCTTTGATATTTTGCCTATTGACATTTTGACAATAAGGGATTATCATATTGCGCGTGTTAGAAATCAGCTTAGAGCTTGAAGCTTGAAGCTTAAAGCTTAAAGCTTGAAGCTTGAAGTTGATAAAATTTCTGGGAGGCAGATTCTTATGATTAAACCACTTGGTGACAGAGTTGTTATTGAAGTCGCCGAAGTCGAACTCAAGACGAAAAGCGGCATCATTATGCCTGAAACATCAAAGGAAAAACCACAAAAAGGTAAAGTAATCGCGGTTGGCACGGGCAAACTTCTTGATAACGGCAGCCGTGCAGTTCCCGAAGTAAAAGTTGGCGACGAAATTATTTACAACAAGTATGCGGGCAGTGAAGTAAAAGTCGACGAAAAAGATTATCTCATCATCCGCGAAAGCGATATCCTTGCAATACTTTAAAAAGCTTGGAGCTTAAAGCTTGAAGCTTGAAGCTTAACACTAACTCGGAGGTAAGTTTTTTTTATGGCAAAAGAAATTTTGTTTAACGAAGATGCACGCCGTGCGTTAGGTCGCGGCGTTGACGCGCTTGCTAATGCAGTTAAAGTTACTCTTGGTCCTAAGGGGCGCAATGTCGTCCTTGAAAAAAAATACGGTGCTCCCACAATCACAAATGACGGCGTGACCATCGCTCGCGATATTGAGCTTGAAGATCATTTTGAAAACATGGGCGCGCAACTCGTCAAAGAAGTTGCCACCAAAACTAATGACGTTGCCGGCGACGGCACAACCACCGCTACCCTTTTGGCTCAAGCGATTGTTCGCGAAGGCATGCGTAACGTCGTGGCGGGCGCAAACCCCATGATTATCAAAAAGGGTATTGAATGCGCCGTTAAAAAACTCGTCGAAGAAATTAAAAATTCCTCAAAGAAAATTGACGGCAAAGACGATATCGCCAAAGTCGCGGCAATTTCTTCCGGCGATGAAGAAATCGGACAACTTATCGCTGACGCTATGGAAAAAGTCGGCAAAGACGGCGTCATTACCGTTGAAGAGTCCAAAACCATGATGACTAACTTGAACGTCGTCGAAGGCATGCAATTTGATCGCGGATATATTTCCCCGTACATGGTTACTGACGCTGACAAAATGGAAGCTGTCTTGGACGATCCGTTCATCCTCTTGACGGACAAAAAAGTTTCTTCAATCGCTGACATCATGCCGATTCTTGAACAAATCGTTAAGAGTGGCAGACCGCTTGCGATTATCGCTGAAGACGTTGACGGTGAAGCACTTGCGACAATCGTCGTGAACAAACTGCGCGGCACATTCAAAGCGTTGGCAGTGAAAGCACCCGGTTTCGGCGACAGAAGAAAAGCCATGCTCGAAGACATCGCGATTCTTACCGGCGCAACTGTCATCAGTGAAGACGTAGGACGCAAACTCGAAAGCGTAACCTTTGAAGATTTGGGAACTGCTCGTCAAATTCGTTCGACGAAAGAAGAAACTACAATCGTTGACGGCAACGGCGATAAACAAGCTATCGGATTCCGCGTCGCTCAAATCAAAAAGCAAATTGAAGAATCAACCAGCGATTTTGATAAAGAAAAACTTCAAGAGCGTCTTGCAAAACTTTCCGGCGGCGTTGCTGTTATCGAAATTGGTGCGGCTACCGAAGTTGAAATGAAAGAAAAGAAACTCCGTATCGAAGACGCGCTCAATGCAACTCGTGCGGCAGTCGAAGAAGGTATCGTAGCCGGCGGCGGCACAACTTTTGTTGACATTCTTCCTGTCCTTGATGACGTTAAGGCGGAAGGCGACGTTAAAGTTGGTATCGAAATTGTCAAGCGCGCAATCGAAGAGCCCGTACGCCAAATTGCCAACAATGCAGGACAAGAAGGTAGCGTCGTTGTTGAGGCTGTCAAGAAAGCCGGCAAAGGCGTTGGCTTTAACGATTTGACGAATGAAATGGTTGACATGATTAGCGCAGGCATCGTCGACCCCGCAAAAGTCGTTCGCTCTGCACTTCAGAACGCGGCGTCAATCGCGGCAATGATTCTTACGACGGAAACGCTCGTTGCCGATAAGCCTGAACCTCCTGCTCCTCCCATGCCCGGCGGAATGGGCGGCGGCATGCCCGGCATGATGTAATTAGATCGATGGATCGATAGATTAATAGATCGATAGTTAAAAAATTTTTGGTCTGTGGTTCGGTTGAACTGCAGATTTTTTTTTGGAGTGAAAAAATTTTGGACGAAACGCATGGACTTGTAATGATTCACACCGGCGACGGCAAAGGAAAATCTACGGCGGCGTTCGGCTTGGCTCTTCGTGCTTACGGCGCAGGATTGAACGTTTTAATTTTGCAATTCATAAAGGGCGGAAAAATTTCCGGCGAACTTCACGCGCTCAAGGCACTTGAAAAAATTTCCGCAGAAAATAAAATTGAAGTGCGTCAATGCGGCTTGGGTTTTATCGACAAAAAAAATTTTCAAGCTCACGTTGATGCGGCGCAGGTTGCTCTGGAAATAGCCCGCGCAGAAATTTTGTCCGAACGTTGGGACTTAATCATTTTGGACGAAATAATTTACAGCGTTAAGTTTGGACTTTTGGACGCAGAAAAAATTTTGGAACTGATAAAAATTCGCCCGCCGCAACTTCATTTACTTTTAACGGGACGCGACGCACCGAAAATTTTAATCGACGCGGCAGATTTGGTTACCGAAATGAAATTGGTAAAGCATCCTTTTCAAGTTGGAATTCGCGCACAACGCGGCATTGAATTTTAAATTTCAACGCGCATAAGCAGGAAATATTTAGCTACCTGTGGAATTTAGCCGAAACAAAATTTTTCGGAACAAAGTTTTTGCGCTGATAAAAAATCTCCGATAATTTTTTCGGAGAATTTTGATTGTGGGATTTCGGCGGAAAGAAATTTCTAAGAAAGTTGCGTTGACTTGTGGTATAATGGGAAAAAATTTTTTCGAGGGGAATTATATGCGGCAACGTAAAGGAATAAATTGGTTTTTCGTTTTGATGTTCGTGGTCATCGCGTACTTTTCGACGGTATTAATTTCGCAACAAATTCATCTGTCACACGTCAACGACAGCAAACGAATTGCGGACAAGCGGCTTGACGCGGCGAAGGCAGAGAACGAACGGCTTAATAAACAGCTGAACGATTTGCAAGATTTGAATAACATTGAGCGATTGGCGCGGGAAGATTTGGGGCTTGCCAAAGACGGGGAGATGCCTTATCAGCCGGCGCGTTGATAAAAATAGCTTGAAGCTTAAAGCTTAAAGCTAACATTCAGGAGGACAAAATTTTGGCTATTGAAGTAGGTAGCGTGGTAGAAGGAAAGGTCACGAAGATAACCAATTTCGGCGCGTTCGTGGAGCTTGACGAAGAAAAGTCAGGCTTGGTTCACATTTCAGAAGTCGCCAACGAGTACGTCAACGACATTGGAGATTTTCTTCACGAAGGCGACGTAGTAAAAGCAAAAGTTGTAAGCATTGATCCAAATGGGAAAGTCGCGCTGTCAATCAAAAGACTAAAGCCACCGTCTCAAGAGGACAAGCCACGCGCAACCAAGCCAAAACAAAATAAGCGGCTCTCGGCGTCGTTTGAAGATAAGCTGTCAAAATTTTTGAAGGACAGCGACGAAAGACTTACCGATTTGAAAAGAAAAACCGATTCCAAACGCGGCGGCAGGGGTTCAAGACGTTCAGATTAATTTTTCGGAAGGTGCGTTTTGCTAAAAAAATTTATCGACGTTTGTCAAGCGGAAAAAATTTTTTCGACGCAGAAAATAGTTGTGGCGGTTTCCGGCGGCGCGGATTCACTTGCACTGGCAGATTTACTTTTCCGTTCGCGGCAACGATTCGGCTTGCAACTTTGCATTGCGCACTACGAACATGGACTGCGCGGACAAATTTCAATCGACGACGCGGAATTTGTCGGACGATTCGCCGAAAGTTTGGGCTTGGAATTTTTCTGCGAACATGGCGACGTAAAAAAATTTGCGGCGGAAAATAAAATTTCTGTTGAGACAGCGGCACGTAAACTTCGATATAATTTTCTGGACAGAGTTCGGCGCAAAAAAAATTTCGACGCGATAGCACTTGCACATCACGCCAACGATCAAGCGGAAACGATTTTAATGAGACTGTTGCGCGGCGCGACTTCATCAGGACTTGCCGCAATGAAATTTAAATTTGATTCCGCCGAATACGGGTTACTCCTTCGCCCGTTGTTGCGATTTAAAAAATTTGAGCTGGAAAGTTACTGTGCCGGACGAGGAATTGTCCCGCGCGTGGACGCCACGAATTTTGAAACGGACGCGACGCGAAATAAAATTCGGCTGGAACTTTTGCCCGCGCTTGCAAAGTTCAATCCCAATATCGTCGATACACTTTGCAGATTCGCTGAAGTCACGGCGGAGGAGACAGATTTCATTGACGTTGAGGTAAAAAAATTTTTTCCGCAAGTCGTCACGAATCAACGGGAGATTCTGCGCGGAGAATTTCTAAAACTTCATACGACGTTGCAACGTGCGGTGGTAAAAAAGTTTTTGGCGGCGACGACGGGCGTTGAAGATTTTGGATTCGTGCATTTTGAATCGGTGCGGAAAGTTTTGGAAAAAGGATTGGCGGGCGTCGAGTTGCCTCATGGTTTCCGCGCAGATTTGCGAAAAGGTAAATTAACGATAAGAAAAAATATTAGTGGCTAAAAGCTACAAGCTACAAGCTACAAGCTAAAAGCTAAAAGAAAGGATTTGATTAAGTTGAGAACTAAAGAAGATTTCATTGAGCGCGTACTCTACACCGAAGAGGAAATTGCAGCCCGCGTGAAGGAACTTAGCAAGCAGATCAGCGAAGACTACAAGGACATTGCCAAGCCGCTGTTGACTGTCGGGATTTTGAACGGCGCAGTAATGTTTTACACGGATTTGGTCAGACGCATCACAATTCCCGTGCACTTCGATTTCATGATCGCTTCCAGCTACGACGCCAACACGCACACCAGCGGCAAAGTCAACATCCTCAAAAATTTGGACAACGACCCCAAAGGGCGCGATATTCTTTTGGTGGAAGACATTGTAGATTCGGGCACAACAATGAAATATCTCGTCGATTACTTCAAAGACAAAGGCGCGGCAAGCGTGAAAGTTTGTGCGCTGTTGGATAAACCTTCGCGTAGAAAAGTTGAAGTAAACATAGATTACAAAGGTTTTGAAATTCCCGATGAATTTATTGTCGGCTACGGTTTGGATTTCGCTCAACACTACAGAAATTTGCCGTATCTCGGAATTTTAAAACGTAGCGTCTATTCTAAATAGGGTTGGTTTCAGCTAACCCATGACAAAGGAGCGTTTGGATGAATAATTTTTTGCGAAACGTCGGCTTTTATTTGCTGGTGATATTCGTCGCGATAACTGCATACGATTATTTTTCGGTAAAGCCGCAGACCGTTGAAGAAACGAGTTATTCGCAGTTCTTGCAAAAAGTCGACGAAGGAGAAGTTACAAAAGTCGTTCTTACAAAAAATTCCATAAAGGCGACAAAGAAAGATGGTACAGAGTTCACAACGATTGCACCGGATTCTCCGATAGGCGACGAAACACTTGTCGGCAAATTGGAGTCGAAGGGCGTCGATATAGTTGCACAAAATCCAAAAGAGCCGGCGTGGTGGATGACGCTCCTTTCGTCTTTCCTGCCCATTCTGATATTAATCGGCGTGTGGTTCTTCATCATGAATCAAACGCAGGGCTCCGGCAGTAAAGTGATGTCCTTCGGCAAAAGTCGCGCAAGACTTTCAAGCGGCGACAAAGTTAAAGTCACTTTCAACGACGTGGCGGGGGCTGATGAGGCTAAAGAAGAATTGCAAGAAGTCGTGGAATTTTTGAAACACCCGAAAAAATTTAACGACTTGGGCGCGCGAATACCTAAAGGCGTTTTGCTTTACGGTCCTCCAGGCACAGGAAAAACACTTTTGGCTAAGGCGGTGGCAGGAGAAGCGGGCGTTGCGTTTTTCTCAATCAGCGGTTCAGATTTTGTTGAGATGTTCGTAGGCGTCGGCGCGTCACGAGTCCGTGATTTATTTGCGCAGGCGAAGAAAAATTCTCCGTGCATAATTTTCATTGACGAAATTGACGCGGTTGGTCGTCAACGTGGCGCGGGAATAAGCGGCGGGCATGACGAACGCGAACAAACTTTGAATCAGTTGCTCGTTGAAATGGACGGTTTCGCGGCGAACGAAGGAATTATAATCATCGCGGCGACAAACAGACCGGATATTCTTGACCACGCGCTTTTAAGACCGGGCAGGTTTGACAGACAAATTGTCGTTGACAAACCCGACGTGAAAGGGCGCATGGCTATCTTGAAAGTTCATTCAAAGGGCAAGCCGATTGCAAAGGACGTTGACGTTGACGTTTTGGCGCGGCGAACTCCGGGATTTACCGGTGCGGATTTGGCTAACCTCGTTAACGAAGCGGCGTTGCTGGCGGCGCGGCGCAACAAACGTGAAATAAATATGATTGAGTTGGAAGAATCAATCGAAAGAGTTATGGCGGGTCCCGAGCGAAAGTCAAAAGTCATGAGCGACGACGAAAAAAAATTGACTGCGTATCACGAAGGCGGGCATGCTCTTGTAGGAATGATGCTCAAGCACGCAGACCCCGTTCACAAAGTGACGATAATTCCGCGCGGACGTGCCGGCGGCTACACGCTGATGTTACCACGAGAGGACAGAAATTATGCAACACGTTCCGAACTTCTCGACAGATTGAAAGTTGCAATGGGCGGGCGCGTCGCTGAAGAAATTGTCCTCAACGAAATTTCTACCGGCGCATCGCAAGATATTCAGCAAGCCAGCCGCATTGTCCGTTCCATGATTATGCAATACGGCATGAGCGACGTCATCGGTCCTGTTGCGTACGGCGCGGATCAAACTCAACAGTACTTTGGACAAAATCCGCGTAACTACTCTGAAGAAGTTGCAAGCGAGATTGATAAGGAAATTCACAAGTACTTGGAGGAGGCGTACCAAGCTTGCCGCGACATCATCAATGAAAATCGCGATAAGTTAGATTTAATTGCCAACGCGCTGATTGAAAGGGAAACTTTGACGGCGGCGGAGCTTAAGGCAATGGTTTTCGGCGAAGAAAATGACAACGCCGATTCAAAGGTAGATTTGGATAAGGGTGAGAAAAATGAGACCCAAAAAGATTTAATGAAGATACCGGATTGGATTTCTGATTCGAGCGGCTCTAATCCTACGCCTGTCTAAGAAAAAAATTTTGAGCATTGGACAGTAGCCGAAGTTTTGACGGCTTGCACTGTCCAATTTTTTTTGTCAGTTGGAGTGAAAAAAATTTGAACAGAAGAAAAATTGCATTTATAATTCACAAGACTAATGTTGATTCGTTTGATTGGCTCGTTAAAAATTTGAAAAGTTTGCGCGTGCCTAAAGGTTTCACGACGGAAATTTTGCCCGTCGAAGGTGAAAAATTCGCCGCCTACAACGAAGCGATGAAAAAAAGCGACGCGCAGTATAAAATTTATCTGGACGAAAAAGTTGCAGTTCAAGACAAAGATTTTTTGAACGGCTTGCTGAAAATTTTTAAGTCGGACAAAAAAATTGGTATCGTCGGCGTGAGCGGCGCGATTCAACTTTCGACGCATGGCGTTTGTTTGGAGTCGGCAATTCGTTGCGGAAAAGTTTTCTTGGGCGACAAAAAATCTCCGCTGAAATGGACGGAGTTCAAAGAAATTTGCAAAGAAGTTGACGTAGTCGACGGCTGGTTTATCGCGACGCAATACGATTTGGATTGGCAGCAGGAAAATTTTCATGGCACGTCATTTGGCGACAGTGCGCAATGCGTTGAGTTTAAACGCGCCGGTTACAAAGTTGTCGTGGCGAATCAGCACGACGCATGGATTTGGTACACCGCGAACAAATGGGCGATTGATAATCCAAGCCGCCAAAAATTTTTGGATTTGTACTCGAAAGATATTTATCCGCTTGTCAGCATAATTATTCCGACGTTCAATCGCCCAAAATATTTTCAGCTTGCGCTTGAGTCCGCGCTTAGCCAAACTTATCGAAATATTGAAGTCGTGGTTAGTGACAACTCCACGAATGATGAGACGGAAAAATTAATTCAAGATTATTTGGCGGATGATTCGCGCATAAAATATTTTCGCCACAAAGATTTCACGGCGAATGATAATTGGAATTTTGCGCGTCACTACAACAATCCGAATGCCGAGTACGTGAACTGGTTAATGGACGACGATTTATTTTATCCGCGAAAACTTGAAGTAATGGTGGAAATTTACCGCAACAATCCCGATGTGTCGTTGGTAACTTCCGTGCGCGATGTTATCGATGAAGAAGGAAAAGTTTCGACACAGAGAATGCCGAAACCGGAAACGTTGAATCGCAACATGAAAGTTAACGGCGAAGACGCGGGACGCATGATGTTTTTCACGGGGAAAAATTATATTGGCGAACCGACGACGGCTTTGATTCGTAAAAAATTTTTGCGTGACAACGATCTTTGCTGGACGGACGAAGAGGACGGTTTTTATTCGCTGATTGACATTTCTACTTGGTGTCAACTTTTGACGCAGGGAAATATGATTTGGTTGAACGATACGCCGTTGAGTGCTTTCCGCCGCCACGTGAAGCAGGCAACGAATTGGGCGGGCAACGGCGCGGTTTTTGAAGTGAGCTGGGCGAGAATTTTCAAGACGGCGTGGGAGAAAAAAGTTTTTTTCCGCAGTGAACAAGAATTGCGTTACAGCTTGGTCAACTGGCTTTACAGTGCGTCTTTGCGGCTGATAAATGCGATGAAGGAAAATTATTACGGAGAAGAACTTGTGACGTTGGAAAAAACTATGGAGGCAGTGGCGCGCGCTTTGCACAACGATTATAAAATTGAGTTGCCGCCGCGTTACTACGGAGCGAAAACGGATTTGGGCAGAATGTCTTAGAAAGCTTTAAGCTTAAAGCTTGAAGCTAGAGGGCGGTGAGCGAAAGTGATCATTGAATTTGCGCGGGCAAAAATAAATTTGACTTTGGATATTTTGAATCTGCGCGAAGACGGATTTCATGAAATCGAAATGATAATGCAGACGGTTGAACTTGCCGACGTTGTGGAATTGTCGCAGGCGTCGAAGGGCATTGAATTTACAGTAGACACTTCGCAAGTTAATGGTGGAGAAAATATTCCCACGAACGAAAAAAATTTGGCTTACCGCGCAGTTTTGGAAGTTCAGGAGTATTGCAAAAAAAATTTTGGCGTCGCAATAAACTTGACGAAAAAAATTCCTGCGGCGGCGGGATTGGGCGGAGGATCGGCGGACGCGGCGGCAGTGATTCGCGGATTAAATTTCCTGTACGATTTGAACTTGCCCGAAAGAGAGCTTTGCAAAATCGGCGCGAATATCGGGTCTGATGTTCCCTTCTGCATTGTTGAGGGGACTTACCTTGCGAAGGGGCGCGGGGAAATTTTGCGTGAATTACTTCCGCTGAAAAAATATTCTGTCGTGCTGGTCAAGCCGCCCGTCGATATTTCCACAGCGTGGGCATACAAAACTTTTGATACGTTGCCCGCCGAATCCGTCAACCACCCGCCGACGCACAAAATTTTGGAATTTTTCAGGATGAGAGATTTTGAGCATGCCTTTGAAAAATTTTCAAATGTGCTTGAGCCCGTCGCGAAAAAAATTTTTCCGGAACTGGAGACGTACAAGGAGCGAATGTTAAACGCGGGCGCGAAGGTGGCGTTAATGACGGGGAGCGGCTCAACAATTTTTGCGCTGGCTGATGACAAGGACGTTGAAAAAATTGTCGAGAGCGTTCACGATTTACCCGCGCAGATTTTCGTAACGAAAGTACATTAAAGCTTAAACTATCGATCCATCGATCCATCGATCTATCGATCTAAAAAGAAAGGAATTTTTATGGGAAAACTTGAACCGATAAACTTAGAAACGTATCAGCCGCTTAGGGAGGTAGTCTGCGAGGCTTTACGCGACGCAATCAAAAAAGGAATTTTAGAGCCGGGCGAAAGGCTAATGGAAGTTCAAGTTGCCGACGAATTGGGAATAAGTCGCACGCCCGTACGCGAGGCAATTCGCAAATTGGAACAAGAAGGCTACGTTATCATGATGCCGCGTCGTGGCACGTACGTTGCCGACGTTTCCGAAAGCGATGTAAAAGAAATTTTTGAAATTCGCTCGGCACTTGAGGCACTTGCAACAGGACTTGCCGCCCGCCGAATTGAGCAAGATGAACTTGAAATGTTGCAAGGTTACCTGCTTGAAATTGAAAATTACATTCACGAAAAAGATATTGAAAAAATTGTCGAGACGGATATAAAATTTCATGGTTTGCTGTACCAAGTCAGCCGCAATGAACGGCTTGTCGCGATAATCAGCAATTTGAAAGAGCAACTTGCGCGATTCCGTACGCTGTCGATGTCGTATCCGGGACGCCTTCAAGAAACTTTGGAGGAACATTCGGAAATGGTTGAGGCAATAGCAAACGGCGATGTCAGTGCCGCACGCGACGCCGCCGAACGCCACATGGAACGCGCCGAAGAAACTTTGTTGAAGGCACTGCGCAAAAAGCAACGTGAAACTACAAACAGGCATAAGGCGGAAATTGAAGGGGCGGTTTGAAAATGTTCGGAGCAAATGACGTAAAGTCCGCGTTGCTGGGATTGGCTGTAGGTGACGCGCTTGGAGTTCCCGCAGAATTTTCTTCGCGCAGCAGAATGAAACGCATGCCCGTGACAGGAATGCAGACGGGCGGGACTTGGGATCAACCGATTGGAACTTGGTCCGACGATACAAGTTTGACAATCGCGGCAATGGACAGTATCACGCGGCTGAAAAAAATTGACGGCGTTGACGTGATGAAAAATTTTGTGCGCTGGCTTGATAACGACGAATTTACTGCGAACAACGACGCTTTCGACTGCGGCAACACGACGGGCGCGGCGATTACTAATTTTTTGAACGGAGCGACGCCTGAAACTTGCGGCATGGATGATAAAAGTTCCAATGGCAACGGTTCGCTGATGAGAATTTTCCCCGCCGTGTTCTATGCCTACGTGAAGGCGACGACAGACGAAGAGGCGTTGAAGATTGTGCATTATTTTTCTGCGTTGACGCACGCGCACAACATCAGCAAAATTGCCTGCGGAATTTATTTTCTGATTGCCGCGCAGATTTTGGACGGCGGCGATTTGAAGGCGGCGATAGAAAACGGATTGGAGCAAGCGAAGGAATTTTATTCGCAGCGTGATGAATTTGCGGACGATTTGAAAATTTATTCGCGGCTTTTTGAAAAAGATTTTGCCGCGTTGCCGGAAGACGAAATTAAAAGTAACGGCTACGTCGTTTCAACTTTAGAGGCGTCGATTTGGTGTCTGCTGAACTCGTCGAACTACAAGGAACTTGCATTGAAGGCGGTGAATTTGGGCGGCGATACGGACACGACAGGCGCAGTTGCGGGCGGCATGGCGGGCTTGGCTTACGGAGTCCATGAAATTCCTGCGGATTGGCTGAACGTTTTGAAACGTCGCGCTTACCTTGAAGAGC
>JAFSXD010000002.1 GCA_017444245.1 Selenomonadaceae bacterium
AATATGTACCCGTACGTTAGCGGGGAATTTACGCCTGTGGAGAGTTACAGCAAACGTGAGTAGCGAAGGCAAAAGCGGATTCGTTGAAGCAGGAATGGGACATAAAGGTTTATAACTTTTTATAAGTTCTCAGTAACGGGATTTCATTTTGAAAATTTTTGAAGACATGAAAAAAACTTTTGACGCGAAGTTTGGCGCGGCTGAAACGCAAAAATATTTTTCGCCGGGACGCGTAAATTGCATTGGCGAACATGTGGATTATCTTGGGGGGCATGTATTTCCCTGCGCTTTGACGCTTGGAACTTACGCACTTGTCGCCCCGCGCACGGACAATAAATCGCGTGTCTATTCAATGAACATGGCGGACAAAGGCGTTATCGAATTTGAGATGAGCGGCTTGAAGTACAACAGCGCGTACGATTGGGCAAACTACGTCGCCGGAACTGTCGCAACTCTTGAGCAGGCTGGATACAAGGCTACAAACGGTTTTGACATCGTGATTTACGGGACGCTCCCCGCCGGTGCGGGCTTGAGTTCGTCGGCGTCGCTGGAAGTTTTGACGGCAGTCATACTCAACGAAAATTTTAATTTCAATCTTGACATGGTTGAGATGGTTAAACTTTCCCAGAAGGCGGAAAATGAATTTGTCGGCGTCAACTGCGGTATCATGGATCAATTCGCCGTTGGCATGGGCAAAAAAGATTGCGCTATCCTTCTTGACTGCAATACGCTGGAGTATCGCTACAGCCCGCTGAAGTTGGACGGTTGTTCCCTCGTCATCACCAACACGAACAAGCCGCATTCGCTTGTAACTTCCGCCTACAATGAACGCCGTCAACAGTGCGAACATGCTTTGGCGCAACTTCAGCAGGGCAAGCCGGACCTTAAAGCACTCTGCGCGTTGACGAAAGAAGAATTTGCCGAACTGAAAAAGTACATAAACGATCCGATTGAACAGTTGCGCGCACAACACGCCGTCGAAGAAAATCAGCGCACGCTTGAGGCGGTTGAGGCTCTCGAAAAGAACGACTTGAAAAAATTCGGGCAGCTCATGAAAGATTCGCACGTTTCTCTTTGTGAAAAATATGATGTTACCGGCGTGGAACTTGACACACTCGCGGAGCTTGCGTGGAGAGTTGACGGTTGCATTGGTTCACGCATGACGGGCGCAGGTTTTGGCGGCTCAACAATCAGCATTGTGCAAGATGACGCTATCGAAGAATTTAAACGCTACCTTGAAAACGGTTACACGAAAAAAATCGGTTACGCGCCAAGTTTCTACGTGGCGGGCATTGCTGACGGTACTCATCGCGTCAAAGATTAATCCGTAAGAAAAAATTTTACAGTGGAGGAATTTTTTATGGCGATTTTGGTTTGTGGCGGCGCAGGATACATCGGCTCGCATGCCGTTCATCAACTCGTTGCTAAGGGCGAAGAAGTCGTTATCGTTGACAATTTGCAGACGGGACATCGTGGCGCACTTAACCCTAAAGCAAAATTTTATGAAGGCGATATTCGCAACTATGAAGTTCTCGACAAAATTTTCACTGAAAATAAAATTGAAGCGGTCATTCACTTTGCCGCAAATTCTCTCGTCGGCGAAAGCATGAAAAAGCCGTTGCTTTACTTCAACAATAACGTTTACGGCATGCAAGTTTTGCTTGAATCAATGGTAAAGCATGGCGTTGACAAAATTGTTTTCAGTTCTACGGCGGCAACTTACGGCGAACCGGAACGCGTGCCGATTCTCGAAACGGACAGGACTTTGCCGACGAATACTTACGGCGAAACAAAGTTGACAATGGAAAAAATGATGAAGTGGGTTAGCCAAGCTGACGGCGTCCGCTACGTTTCGTTGAGATATTTCAACGCGGCGGGTGCGCTTGACGACGGCTCGATTGGCGAAGATCACAAATGCGAAACTCATTTGATTCCGCTGATTTTGCAAGTGCCGCTTGGAAAGAGAGATCACATTACAATTTTCGGCGACGATTACGCCACGCCGGACGGAACTTGTCTTCGTGACTACATTCACGTCATCGATTTGGCGGACGCTCATGTTTTGGCGTTGGAGTACCTGCGCAAGGGCGGCGAATCGAATATTTTCAATCTCGGCAACGGAAAAGGATTCTCCGTTAAGGAAATGATTGAAGCGGCGAATAAGGCGACGGGCAAGGATATTAAAGTTGAAATGGGCGAACGCCGCGCAGGTGATCCCGCTCAACTTATCGCGTCCAGTGAAAAAGCTAGAAAAATTCTCGGCTGGAGTCCCAAGTACACGGACGTTGAAGTTGTGATTAAAACCGCGTGGAATTGGCACTCGAAACACCCCAACGGTTACGAAGATTGAGCCATGAAAAATTCAGACAAACTTTTAAGCTGGGCAGTTGAACTTCAAAGTTTGGCGCAAGCGGGTTTGTATTACTGTGGGGATAAATTCGACGAAGAACGTTTCACAAGGATTAGGGAAATTGCCGCCGAGATGGTTGCTTTCAAAGGAGATATTCCCGTAGAAAAAGTTAAAGATTTTTTCTGCAACGAAACGGGCTATCAGACGCCGAAGATTGCGACACGGGCGGCAATTTTTCAAAACGAAAAAATTTTACTCGTGCAGGAAAGTGACGGACGCTGGGTTTTGCCGGGCGGTTGGTGCGACGTGGATCAATCGCCTGCGGAAAATACCGTCAAGGAAGTTAAAGAAGAGGCGGGGCTTGACGTTGTCGTTGACAGCGTCATTGCGGTTGAGGACAGAGCCAAACACCACGCGCCAAAATATCTTTTCGGCGTGACGATAATTTTTTTCCTGTGCACTGTGACGGGCGGAGAATTTGTGCCGAACATTGAAACTGTTGCGTCAAAATATTTTTCTGAAGACGAACTGCCTGACAATGTTTCCGAAGAAAAAAATACCATTGAACAAATTTTGATGTGTTTCAAGGCGTATCGTTCAAGCGATTGGAAAACTTTTTTTGATTAATAGATCACTAGTAAGATAGATCGCTAGTTGGCTAGTGGGGGAAATTTTCTGGCGATCTGGCGATCTGATTAACTGGCGATCTAAACTGAAAGGAGAGAAATTTTTTGATGGCTATCAACACTGAAATTAATCGTCTGTTGAATTTCGCGATTCAGCGGGGATTGATGACGAAGGAAGATATTTTTTATTCCGCAAACAGATTGATTGATTTGCTGAAAGTTCATGAGTTTGTTCCTGAAAAAATTGATGAGACTCTTGAAACTGCGACGCCGATTCTTGAAAATATGTTGGACTATGCCGTTGCTGAAAAACTTCTCGACGACACCGTTAACGAACGCGATTTGTTCGACACGCGAATTATGGATTGCGTCATGCCGCGTCCAAGTGAAGTGATTAGAAAGTTCCGCGCAGATTACAGCCAATCTCCCGAACTGGCGACGGATAATTATTACAAGTTCAGCATTGCATCAAATTACATTCGCAAGACGCGCATTGACAAAAATATTATTTGGCAAGCCCCGACAGAGTACGGCGATTTGGATATTACAATCAACCTTAGCAAGCCGGAAAAAGATCCGCGCGATATTGCGAAGGCAAAAACCGTGAAGTCGACGGGCTATCCAAAATGTTTGTTGTGTCGTGAGAATGAAGGTTACGCGGGACACGCCGGGCATCCTGCGCGGGAAACTCACAGAATTATTCCGCTGAATTTTCGCGGACACGGTTGGTTCTTGCAATACTCTCCGTACACTTATTACAACGAACATTGCATTTTGTTAAACGTCGATCACATTCCAATGAAGATTGACCGCAACACTTTTGAAAATATTTTTGATTTCATTACGGAATTTCCTCATTACTTCGTTGGCTCGAATGCGGACTTGCCGATTGTCGGCGGCTCAATTCTTTCACATGATCATTATCAAGGCGGGCATTATACTTTCGCAATGGCAAAAGCTCCGATTGAAAAAGAATACAAGTTCGCGGGCTTTGATGAAGTCGAAGGCGGGCGCGTCAAGTGGGCAATGTCGACGATTCGTCTGCGTTCAAAAAATCGCCAACAACTTATCGATTTGTGCGTAAAAATTTTGGACGATTGGCGTAAGTATTCTGATGAATCCGTAGATATTTTTGCGTACTCGGGAGAGACGCCGCACAATACGATTACCCCTATCGGGCGTCGACGCGGAGATTATTACGAATTTGATTTGGTGCTTAGGAACAATCGCACGACGGACGAACATCCGCTCGGACTTTTCCACCCGCACGCCGAAGTTCATCACATCAAAAAAGAAAATATCGGATTGATTGAAGTCATGGGCTTGGCTGTCTTGCCTGCGCGGCTGAAAGATGAAATGGCGAAGGTTCGTGAAAATCTCGCGGCGAACGTCGAAGATATTTCCTCCATTGAAGAAATTGCAAAACACGCAGAATGGTACAAAGAAATTCGCGCGAAGTACGACAACATCAACGCGGACAATGCCGACGGAATTTTAAAAACGGAAATTGGAATTGTATTCAGCAAAATTCTTGAGCACGCGGGCGTTTTCAAGCGCGATGAAAAAGGTCTTGCTGCATTCGACAAATTTGTTGAGTCCGTTTCAAAGTAAATAGTTTGTGAAAAATTTTTGACTGCAATGATTTTTTAAACATTGCGGCTTATTTTTTAAGGAGGGATTTTTTTTGGAAAAAATGATTGCGAATCCTGAACAGTTTAAAGAAAATCGTTTGCCCGCGCACAGTGACCACAAATATTTTGCAAATTTGACGGAGCTGGCAACGGGAAAATCTTCCTTCGTTTTGTCGCTGAATGGTCTTTGGAATTTTTCTTACGCGGAAAATTTGGCAAGCGCGCCGAAAAATTTTCAATCTCCTGACGTTGACTGCCACGATTGGAAAACAATTCGCGTGCCCGCGCATATTCAAATGGAAGGCTACGGCAAGCCGCACTACACCAATACGCCTTACGCTTGGGACGGCAACGAAGTCATCAATCCCGAAGAAATTCCGCAACGTTTCAATCCCGTTGCGTGTTACGTGAAATATTTTTATGCGCCC
>JAFSXD010000014.1 GCA_017444245.1 Selenomonadaceae bacterium
AGCGGCACCATCACGATATCTAGCGGATAATTGAACAATGAAACAACTCCATTCACGACAAAATTACTAGCTTTTAGATTCCAGCTTGGAGAAAATATTTTTCCAAACTAACTAACTGACGATCTGGCGATCTAGCGATCTAGCGATCTAGCGATCTATTTTACACTTCCCTTGTCATTAATGTCAAAAGGGAATTGATAATTCCGAAGACTGCGTACGTAGAAAAAATTGCCGTCAACGCGCCTTGCCACAGAGCATTTTGAGAAAAATACATTATCGCCGCGAACATTGCAACAGCCACCGCGATAGCTACGGGAAAAATTTTTTCTCCGCCGCCTTTGAAGTCGGGGTAATGAACATGGCTAACCATTAAGTACGCCACGACAATTATCGTTATCGGGTAAACCATTCCAAAATTTTCCGGATGAATGTCCAACGCCGTGAAAAGCAACGTCGTCGACGCAACGATACAACCGCCCGCAGGAATCGCCAAGCCCATGAAAAATCCGTGCACAACATTTGTACTTACGTTGAATCTTGCGAGCCGCCACATTCCGCACAAAGCAAAAATTATCGCCGCCGCTTGTCCCAACGTTCCAAAAGTGTGAAGGCAAAACGAGTCAGCCCAAAACGCCGGCGCAATTCCGAAAGAGCCCAAATCGCACAACGAATCCATTTCTTTGCCGAACTCCGACGCCACGCCCAATGCCCGCGCTACTCTTCCGTCCAGTCCGTCGGCGATGAGTGCAAGCAAAATAAAAATCGAGGCGTAGAAAAAATTTTCTTCAAAGGTCGCCAAAATCGAACACATACCGAAAAATAAATTTGCCGCCGTGCAAGTGTTTGGTAAAATTCTTTTCAACTTTTCAACACCTCTTGTTAGCTGTTAGCTGTTAGCTTGTAGCTTGTAGCTTGTAGGATTTTATGCAGGAGTTACTTTCGCGCGAATCACGAACATCACGGCGGCAATGCATGCCAAACTTGAGCAAAGTCCCAGCCAACCATTTTGCGTGACGCCCGCAATTAAAAATCCTACCGTGCAACACGCGGCAACCACTATGACGTACGGAACTTGCGTCGCAACATGTTCAACGTGGTTACACTGCGCGCCCGCCGACGCTAAAATTGTCGTGTCCGAAATCGGTGACGCATGGTCGCCGCAAACCGAACCGGAAAGAATCGCCGCTATGCAAATTACCAACAAATTAGCCGCTTCAGTTTCCGGCAAATTCATCAACACGGACATGGAAATTGGAATCAAAATTCCAAACGTTCCCCAGCTTGTCCCCGTCGCGAACGCCAAACAAATTGACACGAGGAAAAATAAAACCGGTAAGAACATCGCCAGCGAAGTGTGCGCCTGCACGAGCGTTCCGACGTAGCCGCCCAAATTCAAATAATCACTGCCACATATTCCCGACAAAGTCCACGCCAAGCACAAAATAAAAATCGCGGGAACCATTGCTTTAAATCCTTGCGCGTAACATTCGCAGTACTCCGAAAAGTTGATGACTCTGCGCGGCAAGTAAAGTATCGAAATAAAAATCAACGCGATAAACGAACCCAACGCCAAAGCTTGAGACGCATCACAATCTGCGAAGGCGTCCGCAATGGATTTGCCGTCGTATATGCCGCCCGTGTAAAGCATTCCGTAAATACACGTCGCTATCAAAACTGCCAGCGGCAAAACTAAATCAATAATTTTTCCGTTGCCGCCCGTGCCATTTTCTTCGTTCACTTCTCTGTATTCGGCGGGAATTTTTAATTCGTCCTTGCTGTCGTCAACGGCTTTACGCATGGCTGAAAAATCTCTGCCGCTCACGACAATAAAAACCATGAAAACCATCGTAAGTATCGCGTAAAGATTAAAAGGAATCGTTTGAAGGAAAAGTAAAAATCCGTCAATGAGTGAGCCTTCAGGCAACGAAGAACTCACCGCCGCCGCCCAACTGGAAACGGGCGCGATTATGCAGATTGGCGCAGCCGTTGAGTCGATGATGTACGCCAACTTCGCACGAGCAATTTTAAATTTGTCAGTGACAGGGCGCATGACTGTGCCGACCGTCAAGCAGTTAAAATAGTCGTCAATGAAAATTAACGCGCCCAAAAATGCAGTGACGCCAAGCGCAGATTTTTTTCCGGAAATCGTACGCCGTGCCCAATCCCCATAAGCACGCGTCGCGCCGGAACGAGTTATCGCGGCAACTAAAATTCCCAAGATGACGAGGAACGCCAAAATATTTACGTTGTCGCCGATTTTTCCGGACATAATTTCAAAAAAAGTCGTGATTGATTGCAAAAAATTTCCGCCCGTGAAAATCATTGCGCCTGAAAAAATTCCGATTATCAGCGAAAAGTAAACTTCCTTCGTGACGAGTGCCAGCACGATTGTAATCAACGGCGGTAATATTGCCATTGCACTAGCTTCCATTAAAAAAATCCCTCCTCAAAAATTTTATGAACTTACGATTGATTGAGCCAATCCGAAATGACTTTGAAAACTTCGTCGTTTTCTGTGCGAACGCCAATTGAAATGCGCAGACAATTTTTTAAACCCTGCGCCGTCGGTGAAAAATATCTTACGCCAATGTCGACGCTCTCAAGATAATTTTTCAACGCCTCCGCCTTCTCGTGACGAATCAAAATGAAATTTGTTTGCGAAGGAAAAACTTCAAGCGCAGGAATTTTTTTCAGCCGTTCAATCATGCGTTTGCGTTCGGCAACCGTCATTTGGATTCGTGGAGTAAATTCATCGCGCATTTGGTAAACAATATCCGCCGCCGCCAAACTCAACGTGTTCATGTGGTACGGCATAAAACTTTTTCCAACCATACGCGCCACGTCCGCGTTGGCAATGGCGTATCCTACACGTGCGCCCGCCATGCCGTAAGCTTTTGAAAAAGTTCGTGCAACAATCACGTTCGGATATTTCGCCACGAGTTTGAAAGCACTGTGCCCGTAAAATTCCACGTAAGCTTCATCAATCAAGAAGGCGCAGTCAATCGACGACGCAATTTTTTCTAAGGCGTCGACAGTCAACGCGTTGCCCGTCGGATTATTTGGGTTGCAAATTACCGCCAAAGTTGCCTGCGATTCTTTAACCGTGCGAATAAATTTTTCAACGTCAACGTCAAATTTTTTGTCAAGTTCAAAGGGCACGGCTTGAGACTCCGCCGCCTTCGCGTAAATTTTGTACATTGAAAAACTTGGCACGGGAAAGACGACTTTGTTTCCTTCGCCGCCGAATGTGTGAAAAACTTTTTCGATAATTTCGCTTGAGCCGTTGCCCAAAATTATTTGCTCATCACGCACTGAAAAATTTCCGGCGATTTGTTCGACGAGTGAATAATATTCTTCGTTTGGATAGCGATTGAAAGCGACGAAGTAAAGCCGATTCATAACGCGTTCTTCGACGAGCGGCGGCAAGTTCATTGTCGATTCGTTGGCATTGACTTTGATTCGATAATCGCGCTCCACGCCGTCGTAGGAAGGCATCTCGTCAAGACCTTTCCTAAAACGTAAGGACTTTTTATCCATGAAAAATTTTCTCTCCTGAATTCTACCAGCTACAAGCTACCGGCTACAAGCTAATCAATGATAAAACAAACGGACATGCGTCATTGCCATTGCGATGTTGTACTTGTTGCAAGTTTCGATAACGTTATCGTCACGCACCGAGCCGCCCGCCTGCGCAATAAATTCAACGCCGGATTTATGAGCGCGTTCCACATTGTCGCCGAACGGGAAGAACGCATCAGACGCCAACGACACGCCGCACATTTTTTTCAGCCACGAAATTTTTTCTTCGTCGGTAAATTTATTTGGGCGCGTCGTGAAAATTCTCTGCCAATCGCCGTTGAGCAAATCCGCGCTTTCGTTGCCAATGTAAACGTCGATTGCGTTATCACGATCTGGACGCTTGACATCATCTCTGAACGGCAAACTTAAAACTTTCGGGCTTTGACGCAAGAACCAAAAATCTGCTTTATTTCCCGCAAGACGAGTGCAATGAACGCGGCTTTGTTGCCCCGCGCCAATTCCGATAGCCTGTCCGCCTTTCGCGTAACAAACCGAATTTGATTGAGTGTATTTCAAAGTTATCAGCGCAATAATCAAATCGCGTTCGGCGTCGGCGGGGATAATTTTATTATTTGTTGGAATGTCTTGCAAGCAGTCGGCAGAAATTTTTATATCGTTGCGCTGTTGTTCAAAAGTCACGCCGAAAAGTTGTTTACGCTCAATGGTTGGCGGCACGTAATCAGGATTAATTTTCAGAACAAGGTAAGTTCCTTTACGTTTGGACTTCAAAATTTCCAACGCCTTGTCGGTGTACGACGGAGCTAAAATTCCGTCGCTGACTTCGCGCTTGAGATAATTGGCGGTTGATTCGTCGCATTCGTCGGACAAAATTGCAAAGTCGCCGTAGGAACTCATGCGATCCGCACCGCGCGCGCGAACATAAGCCGTTGCGATTGGCGACAAATTTTTTTCGGCGAAGTAAATTTTTCTAAGCACGTCGTCAAGCGGAAGACCGACTGCCGCACCTGCCGGTGAAGTGTGTTTGAAGGATGCCGCCGCCGGAAGATTTGTTGCCGCCTTGAGTTCGCTGACGAGTTGCCAACCGTTGAGTGCGTCCAGCAAATTAATGTAGCCGGGCTTGCCGTTCAGAACTTCAAACGGAATTTCGCCGCTCTCCATGAAAATCCGCGCAGGTGTTTGGTTGGGGTTGCACCCATACTTCAATTCGAGTTCACGCATAAAAATTTTTCCTCCTTAACTTAGCTTCAAGCTTAAAGCTCCAATAAAAAACGAAAAACGAGGGCATTTCGACCACCCTCGTTTTTTGCCGCCTATGTCCAATGCCTCGCCTTTCGCCCAAAAGGTAAGACAAATCCGCCGGCACGTATGCTAACATAATTTCAAAAAATTTGCAAGCACAAATTGAAAATTTTAGATCGCTAGATCGTTAGATCGCTAGATCGCTAGTTGGTAGTTCGGATGTTTTGGTAAAGTTCGACTTGAAAATTTTTTAAGGGTTTCTTGAATTACTAACTATCTAACTACCTAATCCCTAAAATGAGTTGACAAGTTCGTTAGAATTAAAATAAAATGTGTAATCGTATTGTCAATATTTTTTGGACGGTGAAGTTTATGCTTGAAATAAAAAATTTGTGCGCGGGAGTCGAGGGTAAAGAAATTTTACACGGACTTAATCTGCGCGTCAACAAAGGAGAAGTTCACGTCGTGCTTGGTCCGAACGGTTCAGGAAAATCCACGCTGATGAACGTAATCATGGGACATCCGAAATACGAAGTCACGGGCGGCGAAATTAATTTTGAAGGCGAAGATTTACTTCAGCTGAAAACTTTTGAGCGGGCGCGGCGCGGAATTTTTTTATCCTTCCAGACGCCGGAAGAAATCCCGGGCATTACCGTTGAAAACATGTTGCGCACGGCTAAACATTCAATCACAGGTAAAGTTGTAAAAATTTTGCAGTTCAGAAAAAAACTTCATGAAACAATGGAGCAACTTCAAATCGGCAAAGAATATTCAAGCCGCTACTTGAACGTGGGATTCAGCGGCGGAGAAAAAAAACGTAACGAAATTTTGCAACTGCTGATGCTTGAGCCGAAACTTGCTCTGTTGGACGAAACGGATTCGGGGCTTGACGTTGACGCCGTGCAAATTGTTTCTCAAGGCGTGGCGAAATTTCACAACGCGGAAAATTCTTGCATCATCATCACTCACAACGCGCAGATTTTGAAAAATTTGTCCGTCGACAAAGCGCACATTCTTTTCAACGGGCAAATTGTTCGTAGCGGCGGTGCTGAATTGGTTGCGGAAGTTTCAGCGAACGGCTACGCAAATTTGGGGATTAAATCATCATGAAGAAAATATTACTCTGCGTGCTTGTCGTAGCAGTTTTTAGTTCAATGTTAACCGTCGCGGGAATTTGTTTGTTGCTGGGCGTCGATTCAAGCAGCGCGGCTAATCTCGGCAGATTATTTTCAGCAATGCGTTTTATTGAGACGCATTATGTTCAAGAAGTCGAACGGGATAAATTAATCGACGGCGCAATTAGCGGAATGGTTCGTTCATTGGGCGATCCGCATTCGGTTTACCTTGAGCCGCAACTCTACAGCCAACTCAAGGCGGAGACCAGCGGAACTTTCGGCGGAATTGGCGTCTACATGGGATTTGAAAACGACCGCGTCTACATTCTCAACGTCATTCCCGACAGTCCCAGCGATAAAGTCGGTCTTAAGGCGGGCGATACAATTTTGGCTGTGAACTCTCAACCGATTTCTGAAATTGAATACGAAGAAATTGTTCTGAAGATTCGCGGCGAAGTCGGCACGCCCGTTGAACTTTTAATTCATCGTGAAGGCGACGAAGATAAAACGTACACAATTACCCGCGACGTTATAGAAGTTCAAACCGTTTTAAGCAAAATGTTGGACGAAGGCATTGGCTACGTTCGCATTTCAAATTTCAGCGACAACACGGGCAAGGAATTTAAAAACGCGCTGAACAAATTGGAAAGCGCAAATATGAAAGGAATGATACTCGACTTGCGCCACAATCCCGGCGGATTAATCACAAGTTGCGTGGAAGTTGCAAAAGAAATTGTTCCTGCCGGTCCAATCGTCTCCGTGATTCAGCGCGACGGTACAAAGGAAGTTTACATGTCCGATTTGGAGAAAACGAAATTTCCCATTGCCGTGTTGATAGATCAAAACAGCGCGAGTGCCTCCGAACTTTTATCCGGCGCGTTGCAGGACACGAAGGCGGGCGTTGTCGTCGGCATGAAATCTTACGGCAAAGGTTCAGTTCAAACTGTCTTCCCGATGTTCCGCGATGACGGCTTGAAGTTAACCATTGCGAAATATTACACGCCAAACGGACGCAGTATTGACGGCGTGGGGATTGTTCCGGATTTTGAAGTTCCGTTGGAAAATCCTGTGCACATGACACGGGAATTGAATTTGGATTTTGAAAATGATCTGCAACTTAGGAAGGCGGAAGAAGTTTTAATCGCCAAGCTTGTTAGTCAGTAGTGAGTAGGAAAAAATTTTAGTGTCGAAAAATAAATTGGGTAACACGTTGAAAAAATTTTTTGTTGCGCTGTTCATTACGGCGTTTTTTCTTTTTGGTTGCAAATTTCCTGCGACTTATGAGCGTAGCGAAAATATCATGGCTACGGTCGTGACGTTGAAGGCGACGGGCATCGACGCGCAAGTTGCAGTTGACGAGAGCTTTAAAAAAATTTTTGAATTCGTCGAAGATGTGAAAGTTGACGTGAAAAAAATTAATGACGGCGCGGGCAACGGCGAGTTCGTGAAAATTAGTCCGAATGTCTTTGAAGTTCTGAAAATTTCTCAAGAGTACGCGGAAATTACGGGCGGCGCGTTCGACGTGACGATTGGCGCGGCAGTGGATTTGTGGAAAATTGCCAAGAAAAATAAAAATCTCCCAGCGCAGGAGGAGATTGACCGCGTGAAAAATTTTGTCGGCTACAAACATTTGCACCTTGACGAAAAAAATTGCAGTGCCTACCTCGACACTGCGGGAATGAAAATTAATTTGGGCGGCGTCGGCAAAGGTTACGGCGTTGACATCGCGCGGAAAATTTTTCTGGAACATGAAATTTCTGACGGGCTGATTGACTTCGGCACGAGTACGATTTACGCCGTCGGAACTAAACGAATCGGTTTGCAAAATCCCCGCGCAGAAAATTTTTCTGACGTTGTGGAAATTTCGGACGCCGCCATTTCGACTTCCGGAGATTACGAAAATTTTTTTGAAGTGAACGGCAAACGCTATCATCACATAATAAATCCCGTGACGTGCAAACCGGTTGACAGCGGCGTAATTTCGGCAACGGTTACGGTTTCAAATGAAATTGAAAATTGCGGGACGGTCGCCGATATTTTGAGCACGTCGATTTTTATTTTGGGCAAGGAACGCGGAGAAAAAACTTTACCAAATAAGTCTTGCAGGTTGGAGAAAATTTTTCCTAACCATTAATTTCTTTTGTAACTCTGCAGGGGTTGCCGACCGCCACGACGTTAGGCGGAATATTTTTCGTCACGACACTGCCCGCACCAATCACGCTGTTTTCGCCGATTGTCACGCCCGGCAAAAGAATTGCATTTGCGCCAATCCAAGCGTTATTGCCGATAACAATTTTTTTCGCATACTGGTAACCGAGCCGCCGATAATCCGGATTTATCGGATGATTCGCCGTCGCAATAGTCACATTCGGACCGAACATCACGTAATCGCCGACGACAATTTCAACGTCATCAACAACCGTCAAGCCAAAGTTCACGTAAACATTTTTTCCGAGAAAAAGATTTCGTCCGCCCCAGTTCGCATAAAACGGCGGCTCAATGTAAGAATTTTCTCCGACTGCGCCGAGCATTTCTTTCATCAGCTGAAGTTTTCTTTCAAGGTTTCGATTTCCCGCGCCCAACGTGTTGAACTCATTCATTGCGTCGATACTTTTTTGTTGAATCGTAGTAATTTCATCGTCGAAGGGATCGTAAATTTTTCCGGCTTTACGTTTTTCGTTTTCAGTGCCGACGCTCAATTTAAAAATCGTTTGTGCCGTCCACGTTTCGCCGCCGCGCAGAATCGGTTGAGGAAAATTTTCAAGATTAATAGCGTTGGGATAATACTGCGTTTCGAGAGCCAAGCCGCTACGTTTCACGGGCAAAAAATTTCCCGCGTAAAAGTGAACGCCCGGCAAAGTCGTGAACACCATGAGACGCACGCCGTTTTCTCCAACAACCTGCGCGGCTTTTCTCAAATGCCCGTCGTAATTCGCAATGCACCAGTTGTGATCGTAGCCGGCGGCAAATTTCAATTCGTCGAAGTCGTCATCAATGTGTTCACCAACCGCCGTGAGTTTTCGCAAATCCATCGGCGTACCTTCAACGTTCAAAATTCTGCCGTCGGG
Source organism: Selenomonadaceae bacterium (assembly GCA_017444245.1). Lineage (GTDB taxonomy): Bacteria > Bacillota > Negativicutes > Selenomonadales > Selenomonadaceae > Quinella. The sequence goes on from JAFSXD010000014.1 coordinate 8,963, forward strand.
AATTGATTCACTGTTCGCCCAAGTAAATTTATCGGAGAAAATTTGAATCTTGTGTCCGAGAATCGACTGCGAACCGTCCAAGTTGAAGTAGCTGTGATTCGTCAAGTTGCAAATGGTGTCGCCGTCAGCCGTCGCGGAATAATTTATTTTCAGTTCGTCATCGTCCGTCAATTCGTAAACAACTGTTGCCGTCAAATTCGCGGGGTAACCGCCTTCGCCGTCGGGACTTTCGCAAATTAATTTCAACGTGTTGCCGATAATTTCAGCCGCCCAAATTTTTTTCTCGAATCCGCTGAATCCGCCGTGCAAATGATTTTTCCCGCCGTCGTTTTTGTCCAGAAAATATTCGACGCCGTTCAACGTAAATTTTGCGTCGCCGATACGATTTGCACAGCGTCCGACAATCGCGCCCAAGTACGCCCCGTCGTTAACGTAGCCGTCCAAATTTTCGTAGCCAAGCACGACGTTGACGCCTTTGTAAATCCAACTTACGATTCGCCCGCCGTAATTTGTAATTTTAACTTCGCTGTTGCCGCCGCGCAGTGTAAAAATATCCACGCTTGCGCCACTCTCCAGCGTTCCAAAAATTTCTTTTGAAATCATGTTGCACCTCAATCGACGCGGTTAAAGACCCACATATAAGCCGCAAAATCTGTTTCAACTTTTTCAACCATTACGCCGTTGTACATCAACTCATCGCCGTAAAAATCTTTTTCTTCAAAGGAAGTGTCTTGAGGTCCGCCGTCGACGCTCAATTTTTTTGGCGGCACGTAAGTTGTCAGCTTGTAAATTTTTTCTGCGTCCAGTCCCGCCATTTTTATTTTGCGGAGATTGTGCGCGGGTTGCGACAAAATTTTAAAGTACGTCATGACAACTTGCTTGCCGTCCTGCGCCGTGAATTGCCATGCAGTTTCGTTTTCTTCGGACAAAAGCCGCGTGAATTTTCCAAGTTGCATTGTCGGCTGAATTTTTTTGTAAAGTGCAATGTGTTTCTTGACAAGTTCTTTATCTTCGTCAGACATTTTGCAAATATCCAATTCGTAACCGAAACATCCGAGCATCGCGCAGAAGGCACGCATTTGCATGGGCGTCACTCTTCCAACTTGATGATTCGGCGTCACTGAAACATGCGCGCCCATAGTCAACGGCGGGAAAACGTAGCTTGTCCCTTTTTGGATTGAAAGTCGACAAACTGCGTCGGTGTTGTCACTCGTCCACGTCTGCGGCATGTAATACAAAATTCCTGCGTCGAAACGTCCGCCGCCGCCCGAGCAACTTTCAAACAAAATATTCGGGAACGCTGAAGTAATCCTCTCCATGATATCGTAGACGCCGAGCATGTAACGATGTTGACTTTCCATTCTGCGTTCGGGCGGAAGTGTCAGCGAAAACGCCTCCGTCATGTGCCGATTCATATCCCATTTAACGTAGTCAATCGGATTTTCGCGCAGAATTTTGCAGACGACTTCAACGAGATAATCGCGCACATCTTGACGCACCAAATCCAAAACCAACTGATGACGCCCAAAAGACATTGGATATTTTTCAACGCGCAAAATCCAATCCGGATGCTTGCGGTAAAGTTCGCTGTCCAAGTTCGTCATCTCCGGTTCAAACCACAAACCGAATTTCAATCCGCGCGCATGAACTTTTTCCGCCAAATCTTTCAAGCCCGCCGGAAGTTTTTCTTCGTTAACGAACCAATCGCCAAGCGAAGAATTATCGTCGTTGCGTTTGCCAAACCAGCCGTCGTCCAAAACCAAAAGTTCAATGCCGAGTTCTTTTGCGCAATCGGCAAGTTCAGAAATTTTTTGCGCGTCGAAGTCAAAATAAGTTGCTTCCCAGTTGTTGACGAGAATCGGACGAAGTTCATGTTGGAATTTTCCGCGCACCAAATGGTTACGATAAAATTCATGAAAAGTTTGGCTCATTGCGTTAATGCCGCCGTCGCTGTAAACCGCAACGACTTCAGGAGTTTGGAAAGATTCTCCGCCGTCAAGTTGCCATGAAAAAGTTGCGGGATTCAATCCCATGACAAGGCGCGTTGTCCCGAACTGTTCGACTTCAACTTTCGCGCTGAAACTTCCGCTGTAAACGAAACTGAAACCGTAAATTTCGCCTTGATGTTCCGTTGTTTCATGACGCGCCAACGCAATGAACGGCGATTGTTGATGACTGCTTGCGCCGCGACTGCTTGCCACTTCGTAAATTCCATGCCCCAACGGTTTGCGTTCGATAAATCTTTCAGCCGCGTGCCCGCCGTACAAATTGATTGAGTCAAATTCATGGTCGGGTAAGTCAATCGCGAAACTTGCCGCTTGCCGAAGTTTGAACGGTTTATCGCCAAAATTTTCAAAGCGAACTGAACGAACTATCAGAGAAAATTTTTCGTAAATCGTGTAAATCAACGTCGCTTTAATTTTGCTGACGGTGTCTTCCAAATAAATTTCCAAAGTTTGCGCTTCATTTTCTTTTGCGTACGACGCGGGCAAATTTTTCAACGCGGGTTTGCCGTTATAAATTTTGTGACCGGTGTAAAAAAGTTCGACAATGTTTGTGCCGTCGGGAAGTTCAATTTCATAGGCGGGGATTCGGAAATCGCTGTGTCCGCGCATCGGATATTCTTGCGGGAGAACGTCAAGCGAGTACGTGCGTTCATTTTCCCACGCGGCGGGTTGCGGAGAAAATCCCCTGTCAAGTCCCTGCAACGGCGCACTGTCGCGAAATTCTCTGATCGCTTTTCCAAAGTAGCGGTGGAAGAGGTAACGTCCGCGCGAAATTTCAATTACGTAACTGATTTTTCCGTTTGTGATGTGGAAAAAATTTTTGTCGTACTTAATCATAATTTAGATCGCCAGTTAGTCAGATCGCCGGATCGCTAGTTGAAAAAATTTCTAGCGATCTAGCAATCTAGTTATCTAGCGATCTTTACACCCCCCTCACAAAAAATTCAAAATGCTTGTCTTCATTCGGAATCAAATATTCTTCAAGAATCGGTGCGCCCCACGTGTCGTCGCCGCCAACGCCGCATTGTCCCGCCGACGCCCTAAGGTAAGTGTGCATGACTTTCGGCAAATCGTAATGATGACGAGCATTTTCAAGTTCATGCGGATTGTACGGCAACGCCGACGCCTCAAAAGGTTTGTCGCTGAAAATTTTCAAGCCGCGATTTTTTTTGTCAGTCACTGCGAACCAGCGAACGCCGCAATGGTTGCCGCTCTCTTGCGGGCGCAGGTACGGTTCAACTTCATCAGCCGCCGTCGTTTCAAAAATTCCCAGCCGTGCGCCTTCGCGTCTGTCAACGTAATTGTCCAGCGGACCGTAGCCGTAAAATTTAATTTTGTCGTACTCACTCGGCAACGTGAAAATCATTCCGAAATCAGGCAAATCGCTCAAGCCTTCGACTTTCTTGTAATCCATTTCAACTTTGATTGAGCCGCAAGGCATGACGGTGTAAGTCACTTGAACTGTCGCCGAAGGTGTCGTGACCAATTCGTAAGTGTAACGAACTTTCAAACGTGCGGCGTCGCATTCGCCACGACTTTCTTCACCGAAATATTTTTTCACAGTCTTAAATTCTTCGTCGCCAATCGCGTATTCAACTTTCACGCAACGACGATACATGCTAGCCAATTTCCATTGCGCACAATTCATGTGATGACCGTTTCCGCGATCGTTATCGACGGGGGCGCGCCAGAAATTAATTTGCGGCATTTCTTCAATCAACTCAACGCCGTTAAATTTGTAGCTCGTGAAATTATTTGCCGAGCAACTGAACATCGCCGACCAACCGTCGCCCTGCGCGCCCAAGTTCACGTCACTTTTCACGACGCGGAAATTTTTCTTCGCAGAATATTTTTCATTCGGCACGTAACTTTCATTGCGGCTTAACCACGCGGAAATATCTGACGGAGCATCCGTTTTCGTGTAAACGCTTTGTCCGAAGGCAACTTCATGCCCGCGCGTTGCCCACAAAGTATTTTCTTTCAGGCAAAGTGCCGCCGTCAATGCGTATTCGCCCGCGCCAAATTTCGGAACGTTAATTGCAACGTCTTTCGTCTCCGCAGGTTGAATCGGCGGAACTTCAACTTCATTCGCCCAAACTTCGCGCCCGTCGACGAGCAAAGTCAATTTCAAAATGTATTGCGCCGCGTTCGTGAACAGAGATTTATTTTGAATCGTGACTTTATTTTCATTCGGCGTCAGCGTAAAGTTTTGGTAATTGAACTTGACATCTTGCAACTTCGTAGTCGGTTTTCTGTCGTAAAAGA
>JAFSXD010000015.1 GCA_017444245.1 Selenomonadaceae bacterium
ATTAAACCGCGCTTTCGGCAAAAAATCTGCCGATAAGCCCGCCAAAATTTCTGAACCTTACGCGCTGGAATTGACAAGCATAGGTACTCAATCCTTATTCTACTACTCCGGCTTGGATTTGGAAGCGCTGTTGCCTGCGAGGTGATTTTAAAATTGAATGACGAAATTTTTATGCAACTTGCAATATCTGAAGCAAAAAAAGCTTACGCGGAAGGCGAAGTCCCAATAGGCGCCGTTCTCAAAGACGAGAGCGGCGTTTTAGTTTGCGCCGAACATAACCGCATTGAACAGCTTGACGACGCGACCGCCCACGCCGAAATTTTATTGTTGCGAACGGCGACTAAAATTTTGGGACGACGAAAACTTTCAACCTGCACGATTTACGTTACAGTCGAACCCTGCGCAATGTGTGCCGGCGCGTTGGTGTTGTGCCGCCTTAAGCGTTTGGTTTACGGCGCAGTCGATTCAAAATTCGGCGCTTGCGAATCAATTTTCAACGTCACAAACAATTCCGCGCTCAATCATCGGTTGCTAGTTACCGCAGGCGTCCTTGAAAATAATTGCCGTGAACTTATGCAAAAATTTTTCGCCGAGCGTCGACGATAAAATTTAGCGCAGATTTTTTATTTACAGATTTTTTTCAACGGGCTATAATTAATTTTAAAAATTTTCGATTGAATAGAGGCAGGATGTTTTGGGCAAAAAGTTTGATGAAAACGCCGACAAATTGCGCGTCGCAGAACTTTATCAATTTGAGGATGACGCACGCCGACAAGGTTACAAATTTATAGCGGGCGTCGACGAAGCCGGGCGCGGTTCGCTAATCGGCTCTTTGACAGTCGCCGCCGTTATCTTGCCGCCAAATTTTTATCTCGCGCACCTTGATGACTCAAAAAAACTTTCCGCCAAACTGCGCGATAAACTTTTTGACGAAATTAAATCCGTCGCGCTTGCTTATTCGTGCGTCGAAGTCGGCATGGCAGAAATTGACGACATAAACGTTTATCAAGCAACTTTGCACGGAATGATTCGTGCGATTCGCGAACTGCCGATTAAGCCCGATTGCGTTTTGACAGACGCCATGAAAATTAAATTTGACGACGCGGATATTTTCCCGCTGATTCGCGGCGATAAATTATCCGCGTCCATTGCCGCCGCGTCGATAATCGCTAAGGTTACGCGTGACAGACTTGTTGACGATTGGAGCAAAATTTATCCCGGTTACGACTTCGATAAAAATCGAGGCTACGGTACAAAATTTCATCTCAACGCAATTAAAAATTTGGGTCCTACCGAAATTCATCGACACAGCTTTAATCCCGTGAAAACTATTTTGGAAAACAGGAATTTAACGTAAGGAGGCGATTTGATGCCTATAAATACAAATATGGTAGGCATTCGTCCGGTAACAACCGAACGACCGACCAGAGAGCCCGACAGTATACAGCGACGAGACGAAGGCGCCGTTTCCGGTTTTCGACCGCAAACAAACGTTGCCCTGCGCACCGCCATTAACGATTTGGCGGGAACTTTGGGGCGTATTGCTACAAGTGAACGATTCGGCATTAATAAAGTGCCGTCCGAAGTCAGCCAAATCATTAAAAATATTTTGGAGCAGTCGCTGTCGTTGCAGGAGACTATCGGAAAAGGTATCGGCAGTACAATCGAAAGTCAGCGCTTTTCTATGGATCAGCTTTCAACTTTCGGCAGGATGCTTTTTCAACTCGGCTCACTTTCCGACAGGGGATTTTTAATGCGCATTTCTCCTGAAACTCAAGTCCTTTTGTCGCAGTTAAAAAATTTAGTCGTTTCTACCGAAGGCGGCAACGCGCTTGAACCCGTGCTTATGTCTAAGGCGGCCTTTGAACTTCTTGACTCCAAAAACCCCGAGCAACTTCCGAAAGCCTTGTATGAAATTTTGTCGCAACTGTCAAAACCTTTTACGACGACGCAATTTTTCAATCAGCCGCAGGAAGACCCCGGCATTATGGATTTTCTCAATAAGTTTGTAAAATTTTTTATGCCGCGCCCCGCTGCGGACAATCCGCAACATTTTCGGCAACATCCGCAACCTCAACAACAACCTCAACAAAATTTTCAGCAACCTTTGAATCAACAAATGCCGAATCAAAATTTTCGGCAACCCATGAATCAGCAGATGCCGAATCAAAATTTTCGGCAACCCATGAATCAGCAGACGCCGAATCAAAATTTTCAGCAACCCATGAATCAGCAAATGCCGAATCAGCAGTATCAACAGCAACCCATGAATCAGCAAATGCCGAATCAAAATTTTCAGCAACCCATGAATCAGCAGATGCCAAATCAAAACTTTCAGCAACCCATGAATCAGCAAATGCCTAATC
>JAFSXD010000016.1 GCA_017444245.1 Selenomonadaceae bacterium
AGGTTATGCCGTTGCTTACGCCAATGGATATTCATAATCGTGAATTCAAGAAAGGACTGCGCGGTTACAAAGAAAGTGAAGTTGACGAATTTCTTGACAGAGTAGTTGCGGACTACGAAAAACTTTGGCGCGATAATGAAAAACTGAAAGAGCAAGTTCGATTCAACGAAAAAGAAATTTCGCATTACAGAAATTTGGAAAGAAATTTGCAAGAAACTCTTGTCGTGGCACAAAAGACGGCGGACGAAGTTGTCAGCGCGGCGAAAAAAAATGCTAAGGAAATGCGCGAAAATGCCGTCCGCGAATCAAAAAATATGTACGACAACACCGTCAGCGAAACGCAAAACATGCGCGACCAAGCCCAAATTGACATCAAACAGCAACTCGAAGACGCTCAACATAAATTGCGCGCCATTGCCGCCGAATACGCGCGACTCGTCACGGAGAAGGAGGCACTCTTCATTCGCATTCGTACAACCCTTGAATCGGAATTGGCTGTCACGAATCAACTTTTAAATTCACTCCCGCAACCCGAAGAGTTCAGCAAAATTCAATCTGCGGCGTTCACTTCCTTTGAAAATAATTTGAAGGCACAGGCAATTACAGACCCGAAAAAAAATTCAGTCGACGAAGATAAAAAATCCGAAGACGAAGACGACAAAGACGAAAACAAAGTTGACGAAGAGGACGACGTAAAAATTTTTGAGCGCAGTGAAACATCTCAAGAAACCGCGCCGAAAAGTTCAAGCACGCAGGCGAGAAATTCCGCGCAGGTTACGAAGATTGAACAGGCTTTGAAATCTGCACGCGCCGCCTCTCAAGCCAAACTTGAAGCCGAATTGGAGAAGACCACCGCATACACGCCAAACAAACGACCTTAAGAAAAAAATTTTTAGGAGAACGTTGCAACGTTGAAGGTTAAGAAGATAATAAAATTTTTGCAAAACGTTTTACTCGTCATTGAACTCACAATCTATGTTGCTTACCTACACTTGGAAAAAGTTTTGTTTGTCGCGATAATCGCGCTGGATCAGTACACAAAATCTTACGTGATGCATTCAATGACAGTCGGTGAAAGTATTCCCGTTATCAAAAATTTTTTTCACTTCACGTACGTTTTAAATCCCGGCGCGGCGTTTGGTATCCTTCCGAATCAGCGAATATTTTTCATCGTGGTTGGCGTAGCAATGTTGCTTTTGGCGGTTGCTTATTACTTCCACCACTCGAAATTGAAAAATGTTGATGTAGTCATGAAGTACGGAGGAATTACGGCGGCGGCGGGCGCGTTGGCAAATTTGATTGACAGAGTTCAGCTCGGATTCGTCATTGACTTTTTCGATTTTCGCATTTTCCCAATCTTCAACGTGGCTGATATTGCAATCGTCGTTGGAATGTTCTTGATGATGTACGTCGTGCTGTTCAAGCCGGAAAAAGTCGGCAAGCTCAAGGAAGTGCGTCAATCGTGAAAATTTTTCAAGTTGAAATTGAAGAGCGCGGGCAACGGCTTGACGTTTACCTTGACAAAAAAATTTCTGACAAGTCGCGTTCGCACATTCAAAAAATTATTTCTGAAGGCAAAGTTACAGTTGACGGACGAACTGTCAAGCCGAGTTACAAACTCATCGGCGGCGAAAATATTTCTGTTGAAGAGATTGAAAGCGTTGACGTTGAGTACTTGCCGGAAAATTTACCGCTGAATATTATTTACGAGGACAGCGACATTATCGTTGTCAACAAAGCGCGTGGAATGACCGTCCACCCTGCGGAAACGGTGAAGTCGGGGACTTTAGTCAACGCGCTTTTATTTTATTGCAAAGACCTTTCGGGAATTAACGGCGTCAAGCGTCCCGGCATTGTTCACAGGTTGGACAAGGACACTTCGGGCGTTATGGTTGTTGCGAAAAATGATTTTGCTCATGTCGATCTTGCCGAGCAGATAAAAAATAAAACGGCGACGCGGACTTACTTGGCGATTGTTCACGGAATTTTTGAAGACGACGCGGGAATTATCAGCGGGGCGATTGGGCGCGACAAGTTCGACAGGAAAAAAATGGCAGTGACTGCTGACGGAAAAAAAGCCGTGACGGAGTTTAAAGTTTTGGAGCGTTTTAAAAAATTTACTTACGTTGAATGTAAATTGCAGACGGGCAGGACGCATCAAATTCGCGTGCACATGGCGGAAATTGGTCATCCGGTTTTGGGCGACGAAAAATATTCTGCGCGGAAAAATCCTTTTGAAATTATCGGACAAGCCCTGCATTCACACACGTTGAGTTTGACGCACCCGACGACGCATGAGCGCATGAATTTTATTGCGCCGTTGCCTGACGACATGGAAAAAATTTTGAAATATCTGCGCGAGGACAACCGGTAATGAGCAAAGAAAAAGTTTTAGTTGCGATGAGCGGAGGCGTTGACAGTTCGTTGACGGCGGCTCTCCTGCAACGGCAAGGTTATGAAGTTATCGGCGTGACGATGCGGCTCAAGGATGAACTTTCAGCAGACGTTGATGACGCCGCCACCGTAGCAGATAAGCTTGGAATAAATTTTCACGTCGTGGATCTGCGCGAAGATTTTCAAAAAGACGTGGTAAAATATTTTGTCGAAGAGTACTTAAACGGCAGGACGCCAAATCCTTGTGTGCGTTGCAACAAAAAAATTAAATTTGGAAAACTTTTTGAAGTCGCTGAAAATCTTGGCGCAAATTTTTTGGCAACGGGGCATTACGCGCGAATTATTTTTGAGGACGGCAGATTCAAACTAAAAAAAGCCGTCGACGTTCGCAAGGATCAATCGTACGTGCTTTACAATTTGCGTGCGGAGCAACTGGAAAAAATTTTATTTCCGCTTGGAGATTTTTCAAAAGTCGACACGCGGGCAATGGCGCAGGAATTTAATTTGCCCGTCGCGCAAAAGAAGGACAGCCAAGAAATTTGTTTCGTGCCGAATGACGATTACAAAAATTTTCTGCAAAAGTTATCGCCGAATGCGGACGCCTTTCAAGCCGGAGAAATTGTCGACACGTCAGGGAAAATTTTGGGACGGCATAACGGCGTTGCCAATTACACAATCGGTCAGCGAAAAGGTTTAGGCATTGCCGCAGAAAATCCGCTGTACGTTGTGCGAATCGACGCGCCCAACAGACGAGTTATCGTCGGCAAAAATGATGAAGTCTTTGCAAAAAGTTTAATTGCAAAAAATGTTCACTGGATTTATCCGCCGAACCTTTCAAAAAGTTTTGATGCGAAGATTCGCTACGGTTTAAGAATTGCCCGCTGTAAAATTTTTGCTGAAGAAAATTTTTTGCGTGTGACTTTTGATGAACCTCAACGCGCAATTACGGCGGGGCAGTCAATAGTTTTCTATGACGGTGACGAAGTTTTGGGCGGCGGAATTATCGAAGGGGTTATGGCGGATGGCGACGCTTGAAGAAAAATTGGAGCGATTGAAAAAATATTTGTCGGAATTAAAATCGGTTGCTGTTGCGTTCTCAAGCGGCGTCGATTCAACTTTCCTTCTCAAAGTGGCGCACGAAGTTTTGGGTAATGAAATTCTTGCCGTAACTTGTGCGTCGAATTTATTTCCAAAACGTGAACTCGACGCGGCAAAAGATTTTTGTGCCCGTGAAAATATTCGGCAGAAAGTTTTTTTCGTCGACGAATTGAAAATTGACGGTTTCGCGCAAAATCCGCCGAATCGCTGTTACATTTGCAAGCGAAATATTTTCACGAAGATAAAAGAAATTGCCGCGCAGGAGGGATTTACTTTCGTCGTTGAAGGGTCGAACATGGACGACATCGGCGATTATCGACCGGGCATGAAAGCGATTGCCGAACTTGAAATAAAAAGCCCGTTGCAAGTCGCGGAACTGTATAAAGCGGAAATTCGTGAGCTTTCGCGGAAAATGAATTTGCCGACTGCCGACAAACCTTCTATGGCGTGTTTGGCGTCGCGTTTTGTTTACGGCGAAAACATTACCGTAGAAAAACTTCATCGCGTCGAACGTGCGGAAGAATTTTTGCGCGGCAACGGATTCAATCAATTTCGCGTTCGCATTCACGGCAACTTGGCGCGGATTGAAATTTTGCCGGACGATTTTGAGAAAATTATTTCCATGCGTGCGGAAATTTCTGCGTGTCTAAAAAATTTTGGCTTTGACTACGTCACGCTGGATTTACAGGGTTTTCGTTCGGGCAGCATGAATATTTTCCACGAGTAATTCAAATCGGAAATTGAGAATTTTCCGCGTAAAAATTTTGCAGAATTTGAATGAGCTCCAAAATTATTTTTCTCTTATCGCTTGAGTGGGTGCACAGCACGCAGGAAATGGTTTCCTTGCAATCAAAGGGCGTCCATGCGAACTCGTTATTGTGATCGTTCAAATATCCCGGCGCAAGACAAATTCCCTTGTGGGCGGCGACGTTAATCAAAGTTGTTTCGTAGTCATTGCTGTTGAAATTTTGCAGTCCCAACTTTTGAATGACGCGTTGCTGGACGACGCGCAGTTCAGGTTGAGAGCCGCCGCCAACCATTAAAGTCCGTCCGGCTAAATCTTCCAAAAAAATTTTTTCTTTCTTCGCAAGTTCGTCCGTCGTTTCGCTGATAAGGTAAATGTGACTTTGAAAAAGTTTGTGAATTTTTATATCGGGAATGCGTTTCATATCTTCTTCGCGCGCAAATACGATGTCCTGTTCGCCGCGCAAAAATTTATCGCAGCTGTGCAACGGAATAAATTCAGGCGTGACGGAAATTCCTTCGTGAGTTTTTTCAAATTCTTCTATGGCTTGCGGCAAAAAAAATATCGCTGAACGCATGGGCAATCCTATCGAAATATTTGTTTGGTAGCGGTTGCTAAAATTTTGTCCCTGTTCTATCGCAAATTTTAATTCTTCGCGAATATTTCTAAGTGCCGTACAAAATTGCTGTCCCGCAGGAGTCAACGTCACTCCCTTGCTCGAACGGCTGAAAATTTGAAAACCAACTTCATCTTCCAAACTTTTGACGTGGTAAGTGATTGTCGGTTGGGACAAAAACAAATTTTCGGCGGCGCGATTAAAATTCAGCGACTGCGCCAATTCCAAAATGCACTCAACCTGTTTGCTGTTCAAAAATTTTTTCTCCTTCGTGAATGAAATTTTCTATCGGCAATATAATAATGCAATTAGACTTTTCTTTCAAGGCGGATTAAAATAACTTCAAAGTAATTGAGCTGATGCAAGGAGGAATTTCAAGTGCAGTATGTAAAATTTGGCAACACGGGAATGGACGTTTCAAGAATTTGTCTCGGGATGATGAGTTTCGGCAAACCGGGCAAAGAAAACGGCGTCTTTCCTTGGGCGAAAACCTACGACGAAGGCAAAGAAATTTTCAAAAAGGCGATCGATCTCGGCATAAATTATTTTGACACGGCGAACGTCTATCAAATGGGCTCAAGCGAAGAAATTACAGGACGTTTCATCAAAGATTTTGGGCTTGACCGTGACGAAATTGTTGTGGCGACGAAAGTAAATTTTGAAATGCGTCCCGGTCGTCCGAATGGCGGCGGCACTTCGCGCAAAAATGTCATGGCGGAAATTGATCACAGCTTGAAACGTCTCGGCATGGATTACGTCGACGTTTATCAAATTCACCGTCTCGATCCCAACACGCCAATGGAAGAAACGATGGAGGCACTTCACGACGTTGTGAAAGCGGGCAAGGCGCGTTATATCGGGGCGTCAACAATTTTTGCGTGGCAGTTGGAACGCCTTCAGAACATTGCCGAGAAACATAATTGGACAAAATTTGTGTCGTTGCAACCGCAGTACAATTTGATTTACCGCGAAGAAGAAAGAGAAATTTTCCCGCTGTGCATGGATAGAAAAATGGCAGTCGTTCCTTGGAGTCCGTTAGCCGGAGGACGTTGCGCCAGAGCTTGGGGAACGAAGACGGCAAGAAATTATATCGACGAAGTTTCGCCAATGGTCTGGGACAAGACAAACGACGTTGACAAAGTTGTTGTGGACAATCTCGAAAAAGTTTCCAAGCGGCTCGGCCACTCAATGGCGCAAGTTTCGTTGGCGTGGATGCTCTCAAAACCGTACATAACCGCGCCGATTGTCGGTACAACTGCCGTGAAACACGTTGAAGAGGCAGTTTCGGCACTCGATATTAAACTTGACGAAGAGACGATTAAAGAGTTGGAAGCCCCCTACGTTCCGCACATTAAAACCGGCGCGTTCTAAGTGAAAACTTTTTTGAAAAATTTGGCAAGTGATTGATTGCGGAAATTTTTCACTTGCCTTTTTTGAAAGAGGTACGGAAGATGAACAAAAAATTTTTCAAGAATGCAGTTTTGACGTTGGCGTTGGCGGCGGGAATTTTTTCAGCAAACGTCGTTGACGCAAAACCGATAACGTTGGAGACGCAGGGAAGTTACGCAATCGGCGGGACGACAATTCAGCACGACGGCACTTTCTCCACAAAAAATTTTCTTTCGCCTGAAGGACAAAAAGCTTACGGAGATCATGCGTACGTTTTTTATCAAATTCCTGTGAACGCTAAAAAGTATCCGATAATTTTCCAACATGGCGGCGCACAATCAAAAAGAACTTGGGAGAGCACGCCTGACGGTCGCGAAGGTTTCCAGAATATTTTTTTGCGCAAAGGTTATGGAGTTTATTTAGTGGATCAGCCGCGAATCGGTGAGGCGGGGCTTTCCACGCAGGCGGCGAGTGACGCAAATCCTTGGGCGGGAAATCCGCTATATGCCGACAAAACTTTATTCATGTTGTCTAGAGTTGGACTTTACGACGGAGACACACCGAGAGTTTTTGATAACGCCGCTTTCCCGAAAGACGCGGCATCAATCGACCAATTTCAGCGTTCGTGGACAAATTACACAGGGGAACTTGATAACGATTTAAACGCCGACGTACTCGCAAAACTTTTTGACAAAGTTGGACCAAGTATACTTGCGGCACACAGCATGGGAGGCACCATAGCCTGGAGAACAACGTTTCGCACGGACAATGTGAAAGCGATTGTGGCTTTTGAGCCGGGCGGAACTCCGTTTGTTTTTCCGGAAGGCGAAGTACCCGAAGCCGAAAAAGCAACCTTTGAAATGCTCGGCGCAAGCGCAATGGCAGTTCCGCTTAAAGATTTCATGAAGTTGACAAAAATTCCTATCGTGCTTTACTACGGCGACAATATTAAAAAATCTTCCGAACTCGTAGGACCTGATAAATGGTACACTGAATTGGATATGGCAAAAAAATTTGTGGCGACGATAAATCGGCACGGCGGCGACGCAACTTTGGTTGAACTGCCAAAAGTCGGCTTGAAGGGCAACACGCATTTTTTAATGGGCGACTTGAACAACAAAGAGCTTGCAGATTTGGTTGAACAATGGTTGAAGTCAAAAGGTCTCGACAAGTAAAACTTATTTTTCGCACGAAAAAATTTTTACGCAAAAAAATTTCCCGTCGAAGTTTTAAACTTGACGGGATTTTTTATTTCAGTCGACGTTCGTCACGCCACGAAAATAATGTCCTCTTGTGTAATTTTCAATCTCCGCGCCGCCGAATTTGTACCTGCGC
>JAFSXD010000003.1 GCA_017444245.1 Selenomonadaceae bacterium
AAGGAGACGAGGCGCGCAGAAAATTTTCTTTGCCGAGTACTCTTTTCGACGTGAAAATTATCGGCAGTCAAGTTGTCTTCACGGGCTACGGCAAAGGGCACGGCGTCGGCATGTCCCAGTACGGCGCACAAGTTTACGCTCAAAAAGGTTGGCTCTATAACAAAATTTTGGAACACTACTATCACGGCGCAAAGTTGAAAAAATTGTATTGATTAGCTTGTAGCTGGTAGCTTGTAGCTGGTAGTTGAAAAAATTTCCAGCCGCTAATGAAGTGCGTGCAAAATTCTTTCGGCGCAAATTCTCATGGCTTTATCGTTTGGATGTTTCGCAACGCCATTATGCGTGACGAGATGTTTTTTCCCGTCGTCGCCAAAAACTTCAACGCCCGTACCGATTGCAAATTCCGCGCTTTGAATATCCATAAGGTTGACAAAAAAACTTCCGGTCATCAGAGAAATTTTAAACTTTATGAAGTCGACAAGTTCATTTCGCCAAAAATTTCCTACGACAAAAATTTTTGCACCGGCGGAAATTTTTTCGCGAATATTTTTTATCAGCTCAAAAAAATCTTTTTCAAACGTGTCCGAGTTGTTGACGTTTTCGCCCAGCTGAATTACGATGAAGTCATAATTTTTTCCGTGAAATTTATTCAGCATTGCAAGTGTTTCTGCGCGGTCGTAATGCATAAGTTCCCACTGAAAAAAATTAAATATGTCAAACTTCACGTCAAAATTTTTGCTCAAATAATTTGCAACCACGTGAACAAAATCGTTTGACTTCTGCGTTGCCGCCATTCCCCAAAGTCCCCACCAATATTCGCCGATTCCGTGTTGCGTGATTGAGTTTCCGATAACAAGAAAATTTATTTGTTGCCGCCCGTCACCGTGAACGGGGGGGGTTGACGCAGTTGACGATTTAAAATTTGTGTCAGCCATGAAATTTTTTACCTCCGTTTTTAGCTTGTAGCTTGTAGGAATTTTTTTCAGCCGCTAAATTCTGTCACAAATAATTTTCGTGCATTCTTCAGTTCCAATTTTTTTGAAACCGTCTTTGAAAATATCCGCCGTGCGATAGCCGTCAGCCAGCGTTTGGTCGACGGCTTTTTCTATTGCGCGTGCGGCGTCGACTTGATTCAAACTGTAACGGAGCATCATTGCCGCGCTAAGGATTGAGCCCATCGGATTGGCAATATTTTTTCCCGCGATGTCCGGTGCTGAACCATGAATCGGCTCGTAAAAACTTGTGAGTTCGCCAATCGACGCGGACGGCATCAATCCGATTGATCCGCCAATAACCGCCGCTTCGTCGCTCAAAATGTCGCCGAAAATATTTGAAGTTACGATTACGTCAAACTGTTTCGGATTTACGGCAAGTTGCATTGCGCAGTTGTCAACGTACAAATGATTCAATTCAACTTCCGCAAAATTTTTTGCAACGTCATTGACTACGCGCCGCCACAATCTGGAAGTTGCAAGGACGTTTGCTTTGTCAACCGAAGTAACTTTTCCGCGCCGAATTGTCGCCGTCTCGAAAGCAAGTTTTGCAATTCGTTCGACTTCAGGCACGGAATAATTTTCCATGTCCCACGCGCGCTCAACGCCATTGAAAATTTCTGATTCGCAACGATCTCCGAAATAAATTCCGCCGACAAGTTCACGCACGATTAACAAGTCCGCGCCTTCGACAAGTTCAGGTTTGAGCGGCGAACCGTCAATCAGCGGGGAGTAAACTTTCACGGGGCGAAGATTAGCGAAGAGTCCCAAGCCTTTGCGAAGACCAAACAGAGCTTGTTCAGGGCGAAGGTGCACGGGCAAATTGTCCCACTGCTTGCCGCCGACTGCGCCGAACAAAATTGCATCAGCCGCCTTGCAAGCGTCAAGAGTTTCTGCAGGCAACGGCTCACCAAATTTTTCGTAGGCAGTGCCGCCCGCGTCGCGCTCTTCAAACTCAAAACCAATTTTAAATTTATCGTCAACTTTTTTCAGAACTTCAACGGCGGATTCCGTAACCTCTTTACCGATTCCGTCGCCGGCGATTACAATAATTTTTTTCATGAAAAACACCTCTGTTTTAAAGCTGGTAGCTTGTAGCTTGTAGTTTCTAATCGCGCATTATTTTAGAACATTTCCGGAATTTGTCAAACGTAATTGAGTTTGCTATAATTTTGGAAAAAAAGGAGCGAACGTCATGAGCATTTTAGCAGCGGTCGTCGTGCCGCATCCGCCGATAATTTTGCCGGAAGTCGGTCACGGCGAAGAAGAAAAAATTTCTGCAACGAACGACGCTTACAAAAAAGTCATGAGCAAAGTCGTTGAACTCAATCCCGATACGATTATTATCACCAGCCCGCATTCGACGATGTACGCGGATTATTTTCACATTTCTCCCGCAGAATCCGCGCAGGGGGATATGTCGCAGTTTCGCGCGGCGGAAGTCAAGCTGAAAATAAATTACGACACGGATTTTGTCGAACGGCTTAGCGAACTTGCCGCCAATGAAAATATTCCTGCGGGAACTTTGGGCGAACGGAACGCGAATTTGGATCACGGCACGATGATTCCCGTCAGATTTTTGGAACAGGCGGGCTTGGATTTGGACAAAGTAAAATTTTTACGAATCGGTCTTTCAGGGCTCAACGAAGCAACGCATTACAAATTTGGAAAAATAATTTCGCGCGTGGCTGATGAACTTGGACGGCGCGTCGTGTTCGTGGCAAGCGGAGATTTGTCACACAAATTGAAAGAGGACGGACCTTACGGTTTTGTTGACGAAGGTCCGCAATTCGACGAGCAAGTTACAAAAATTTTGGGCGCAGGAAATTTTTTGCAACTGTTGACTATGGATCAAAAAATGTGTTCGCGGGCGGCGGAATGCGGCTTGCGTTCCTTCTGGATAATGGCGGGCGCACTGGACAAAAAATCCGTCACGGGAGAACTTTTGTCGTACGAAGGAACTTTTGGCGTCGGCTATGGCGTCGTTTGGTTTGACATCGGCGGCGAAGACAAAGGCAGAAATTTTGACGAGCAACTTGCGAAACTGAAACATTACAACGCGACGAAACGCAAGAGCAAAGAAGACGCTTTCGTTAAGTTGGCGCGGCTTAGTCTTGAAACTTTCGTGAAGAGTCATCAGCTTGCGGACGTTCCAAACAATTTGCCGAATGAATTGACGACGCGGCGCGCGGGTACGTTCGTGAGCTTGCACAAAGACGGACAGTTGCGCGGCTGTATCGGTACGATTAGCCCGACGACGGACAACATTGCTCAAGAAATTATTCAGAATGCAATTTCCGCTTGTTCGCGCGATCCGAGATTTTCTCCCGTTGAAGTTGATGAACTTGATGATATTGAATACAGCGTCGACGTTTTGGGCGAACCGGAGAGAATTTTTAAAGTTGAAGATTTGGACGCGAAAAAATACGGCGTCATTGTCGAGAATGGCGGACGGCGCGGCTTGCTCCTTCCTGACCTTGACGGAGTTGATACGCCGTTGCAACAAATTGCCATTGCGAAGAAAAAAGCGAACATTCCAGCGAAAGAACCCGTTGCGCTTTGGAGATTTGAAGTTGTGCGGCATTACTAAATTCATGAAGAAAAAATTTTTTGCGGTGGCGTTGCTGTCGACGATTTTATTTTCCGGTTGCGGAGATGAAAAAATTGAACAACCGCCGCCGCCTGTGGTTAAAACAATTTTGGTAAACAGAGCCGGCATAACCGTTTCAGAAAATTATTCCGGCGTCGTAAAGGGCAGGTACGAATCAAATTTATCTTTTCAGACGGGCGGACGGATTCTTTCGCGCGAAGTTCAAAAGGGAAGTTTCGTTCACGCGGGCGATGTTTTGATGACGATTGACGCAAGGGACGCCGTTCAACAGGCAAACGCCGGAGAAGCTCAAGTCGCTCAAGCAAAATCGCAGTTGGATTTGGCAAAATCTGATTTAAATCGTTATCGCGAACTTTACGAAGAAAATGCAATTCCCGCCGTGACGCTTGACCAATACAAAACAAATTACGAAAATGCTTTGGCGGTTTACAATGCGGCAGTCGCTCAATCCGCGCAAACTCAAAATATTTTGGGCTACACAAAATTAATTGCCAACGCCGACGGAGTAATTTCAGCCGTCAATGCAGAGGCGGGACAAGTCGTCGCGGCAGGACAAACCGTTTTAACTTTGGTGCAAGTTGGCGAATTGGAAGTTGAATTCGACGTGCCGGAAAATCGTTTGTCTGAAGTCGTCGAAGGAAAAAACGCCGACGTAACTTTTTGGGCAGTGGGTGGCACAGCGTCAGGCGTCGTCCGTGAAATTTCTCCAATGGCTGATGAAACTGCGCGGACTTATCGCGTGAGAATTTCTTTGAACAACCCGCCGCCTGCAATTCAACTTGGAATGACTGCCGAAGTTACTTTAACGTCGCAGGATTCTTCGTTGGTAAATTCATGCGTCTTGCCGTTGTCAGCGATTTATCAGACGGGCAAGCAAGCTCAAGTTTGGATCGTCACGAAAGAAAACACCGTCGCTTTGAAAAATGTCACGGTGAAAAATTTCAGCGGCAATGAAGTTGTAGTTCATGGACTTTCGCCGCAAGATAAAGTTGTAACGGCGGGCGTTCACAAATTGCATGAAGGCATGGAAGTTCGGACGGAGGCGGCGCGTTGAAAAATTTAACTGAAGTGTCGCTCAACAATCGCGTCCTTGTCTGGTACTTCATCATAATCACTGCGCTTGGCGGAATTTTTTCTTACTTCAGGCTTGGGCGAATGGAAGACCCGACGTTCACGATTCGTGACATGCTCGTTTCTGCCGCGTGGCCGGGCGCGACTGCGGAGGAAATGCAGTATCAAGTTACGGACAAACTTGAAAAAAGATTGCAGGATATTCCGCATTTGAAACATTTGGAGAGCGAAACGCGCGCGGGGCAAACGGTTATTTACGTCGAATTGGACGACGATATTTCAAAAGATTTGATTCGGCAAACTTGGCATGACGTCAGAAATTTTTGCGAAGACATCAAAGGCGATTTGCCCGACGGCGTCTATGGTCCATTCTACGACGATAAATTTGATGACGTTTTCGGTTCAGTTTACGCGATAACAGGCGACGGGTACAGCTACGAAGAATTGCGGCAGAAGGCGGAGGAAATTCGCCAACATTTATTGCAACTTAATTCCGTTCAAAAAGTTTCGTTAATCGGTGAGCAAGCGGAAAAAATTTACATTGAGATTGAAAGCGCAAAACTTGCCGAATTGGGAATAAGTCCGCAAATAATTTCAAGCACTTTGCAACAACAAAATCAGATGGTTGCCGCGCCGTTTATCGAGACGGATTCAGATAAAGTTTACATTCGCGTCACGGGACAATTTGACGCCGTCGACGCAATAAAAAATTCGCCGATAAACGCGGGCGGAAAAATTTTTCGTGTCGGCGACATCGCAACCGTTGAGCGCAGAACTTCAGACCCCGCCGAACCGAAAATGTTTTTTAACGGCGAACCGGCAGTTGGGCTTGCCGTGTCCATGAAAGACGGCGGAAATATTTTACAGCTCGGCGAAGATTTGAAAGAAATTATTTCGCGTGAACAAAAAAATTTGACGCTCGGGCTTGAAATTAATCAAGTGTCGAATCAGCCGCAAGTTGTTGAAGAATCAATCGGCGAATTTGTGGAAACGTTACTTTTGGCAGTCGTGATTGTTTTGGCTGTAAGTTTTTTAAGTTTAGGTTTGCGCACGGGCTTGGTCGTTGCGGGATGCATTCCGTTGGTTTTGGCGGGCGTCTTCGTTTTCATGTACGCGCTTGGAATTGACTTGCAAAAAGTTTCTCTTGGCTCGTTGATAATTTCGTTGGGACTTTTAGTCGACGACGCGATAATTGCCGTCGAAATGATGAGCGTGCAACTTGAACGCGGGCTTAACAGATTCGACGCGGCTTGTTACGCATTCGAGGCGACGGCTAAGCCGATGTTGACGGGAACTTTGATAACCTGCGCGGGATTTATTCCTGTTGCCTTTGCAAAGGGAATGGCAAGCGAATTTTGTAGCGCACTTTTCCCCGTCATATCGATAGCGTTAATTTTGTCGTGGATTGTTTCAGTAATGGTCGCGCCGATTTACGGTTACTACATTATCAAAGTTAAAAATTCTGCTGAAAAAAATCCTTACGACAGCAAGTTTTACAAAATTTTTCGCGCAGTGTTGGAAAAATTTTTGGCGCATAAAAAAATTGTCCTCGTTGCAACGGCAGGAGTTTTCGCCGTTTCAATTTGGGCAATGCAATTTATCAAGCAGGAATTTTTTCCGCCGTCACTGCGTCCGGAAATTATCGTCGACATGAGTTTGCCGAACGGTTCTTCGCTCAAGGCTACGGAAAAAGAAGCGGAACGTTTTTCAAAATTTTTGTCGCAACACGCCGACGAAATAGAAAATTTTTCGTACTACGTGGGCAGGAGTGCGCCGCGTTTCGTCTTGACGTTAGATCCGAAAATCGACACCGACGACTACGGGCAATTCGTAATCGTTGCGAAGGACACACAGACGAGGGAAATTTTGGCGGCGGAAATTACAAAAGAACTTGATGAAAATTTTCCCAACGTGCGGAGTAATTTGCGATACATTCAAACCGGACCGCCTTCAGATTATCCGGTAATGTTGAGAGTTTCCGCGCCGACACCTTCGCAGGCAAAAGAAATTGCGAATCAAGTCGTCACAAAAATTGCCGAAGACAAAAATGTTTTCGGCATACACTTAAACTGGAATGAAGAAGGAAAAATTGTCCGCCTTGAACTCAACCAAGATAAAATTCGTTCAATGGGGCTTTCCGCTCAAAACGTCGCGCAGATGATTTACACGGAAATTACCGGTGCAACGGCGGCGCAATTTTACACGGGCGACAGGACGATTGATATTGATTTGCGGCTTGCCAGAAAAAATACGCAGGAACTTTCGCAACTGAAAGACATGCCGATTTACTTGGGCAACGGTTACGTTCCGCTATCGCAAGTTGCAAAAATTTCTTTCGACGCCGAAGACTCGTTTATAATACGGCGAAATCTTGTCCCGACAATCACGGTTCAGGCAAATATTTTGGAAGGGACTGCGGACGACGCAACGCAAAAAGCTTTCGACGCGACGGCGGACATTCGCGCGAATTTGCCGTTGGGTTGCAAAATTGAAGTTGCGGGCGCACTTGAGGAAAGTGATGAATCTCTGGACAATTTAGCCGTGCCCGTTCCCGCGATGATTTTTATCATAATGACGCTGTTGGTGTTCCAACTTCGCAATGGCAT
Source organism: Selenomonadaceae bacterium (assembly GCA_017444245.1). Lineage (GTDB taxonomy): Bacteria > Bacillota > Negativicutes > Selenomonadales > Selenomonadaceae > Quinella. The sequence continues at coordinate 7,281 of JAFSXD010000003.1, forward strand.
GCAAATGTTTTTGACGCTGTTAACCGCGCCGTTGGGATTAATCGGCGTCGCGTGGGCAATGCTTTTGACGAACTCCGCGTTGGGATTTGTTGCGTACTTGGGAATTTTGGCGTTGTCGGGAATGATAATCAGAAACTCCGTCATACTGATTGACCAAATACAAAAACACATTGCGGACGGCGAAAGTGCTTGGGACGCGATAATTGATTCAGCCGTTTTGAGATTTCGCCCGATAATGTTGACGGCGGCGGCGGCGATTCTCGGCATGCTCCCGTTAATGGCAAGTACTTTTTGGGGACCAATGGCGGTTGCGATTGCCGGCGGATTATTTGTCGCAACGGTTTTAACTTTGCTCGTGTTGCCGACAATGTATGCCGCCGTTTATTCAGTGAACAAGAATAGCTGTTAGCTTGTAGCTTGTAG
>JAFSXD010000017.1 GCA_017444245.1 Selenomonadaceae bacterium
AGAAATTTAAAAGAAACTTTCTTGGTGCTTGAAGACCTGTACAACATAAATGACTTGGAAAACGGAATTTTTCAGGAAATTTTTTAGGCACATGCAACGAAGAAAAATATTTTTGATTCAAAAAAATAGCACTCAACGCAAAAGTCGAGTGTTATTTTTCGTATATTTCAAACTGGTGCGGATGACGGGATTCGAACCCACACGTACAAAGACACTGAAGCCTAAATCCAGCGCGTCTGCCTGTTCCGCCACATCCGCGACGCAACTCAGCTACAAAGTTTTGAAAAATTATAACAGCTATTTTTCGTTTTGTCTATGAAAATTTCCTAAAAGTTTACTTAAAAGTTCGCAGAATGAAGGAAAGTTTTGTGACGCGTCGAAAGTGAATTGTTACAAAAATATTTTTCACACGCACCGAAAAGGAGTGAGCGAAATGATAACGCCGGAACTTTTGGCGAGGATAAACGAACTTGCGCGAAAAAAACGTACGCAGGGACTTACCGAAGATGAATTGTTGGAGCAAAAGAACCTCCATGCAATTTATCTGGCTGCGATTCGCGGGCAAGTCATTGATCTTTTAGAGAGCATCGAATTTATTGACAGCGTGGAGAAGGACGAAAAACCTCCTGCAAAAAAAAAGAAAGTTCTGCATCAAACAATGTTGAGCCTTGAACAAGTTCTGCACTAAAATCAGGTGTGGTATTCGCCGTTAATTTTTACATACTCGTAGCTGAAATCGCAACTCCAAACAGTGGCGGAACTTTCACCAATTCCAAGATCAATGTCAATCACAATGTCGTGAGCCGCCATGATTTTTTTCAGTTCGCTGTCGTTGTACTTTGCGCCGACGCCATGAGCATAGACGGGAATGCCGCCAAATTTTACGACCGTTGAACCGGGATTAATTTTCACGTTTGAATAACCAACCGCGCAGATCACGCGCCCCCAGTTCGGGTCTTCGCCAAAGAAAGCAGTTTTGACGAGCGGAGATTTTGCTACACTCATTCCAACTTGTTTGGCGTCAGCAAAATTTTCCGCGCCGTTGACATTAATCGTTAAAAATTTCGTCGCACCCTCACCGTCTGCGGCGATTTTTTTTGAAAGTTCACGGCAAATTTTTTCGAGCGTCGCATAAAATTTTTTGTAGTCGTCATCTTTTGCAGAAATTTTTGAATTGCCCGCCGCGCCATTCGCAAGGACAGTTACCATGTCATTCGTGCTCATATCGCCATCGACAGAAATCATGTTGAAAGAAACTTCCACAATTTCGCTAAGTGCCTCTTGCAAAAGTTTTTGGTCAATGTCTGCGTCCGTCGTGATGAAACAAAGCATCGTTGCCATGTCCGGCTGAATCATGCCTGAACCTTTTGCTATCGCGCCGAAACGAATTTGTTTGCCGCCAATCTCAACTTCAGTTGCGCAACATTTTGAGTAAGTGTCCGTCGTGATTATGGCATTGCCCGCGTTGACACTGCCTTCCCGCGACAAATTTTTCACGGCGTTTTTAATTCCCGCTTCCATTTTGTCCATAGGAATGTTGACGCCGATAACGCCCGTCGACGCAACAATTACGTCGTCCGATTTGCAATTCAATTCCTGTGCTGCAATTTCAGCCATACGTTCGGCGTCGCGCAGACCTTGTTCACCGGTGCAGGCGTTGGCGCAACCGGCGTTGGCAACAATCGCGTGAGCCGTTCCCGTTCCGGCAACAATTTTGCTAACGTGTATTGGCGCGGCGGCAACTTGGTTTTTCGTGAAAACTCCGGCGACAGCCGCTTTCTTCTCTGTGTAAATTACGGCAACGTCAAGGTTACCGCTTTTTTTTATTCCTGCGCGGACGCCTGCCGCAGTGAAACCTTGCGGGTATGTGACGCCCGCCGCCTTATGTTCTTCGCTAAACATAAATTAATAGGTCCTCCTTTTTAGCTTGTAGCTGGTAGCTTGTAGCTTGTAGTTTACCATGGGGTAAACTGCCAATGAACTTCAAATTTTTTTCTCTTCGCACGCCAACGCAACACCGCCGTCGAACAATGCAAGTCACGATACCAGTAGTAGTCAACATCTTCCAGCGTGCCCGCCTCTGAATTGTACTTACAGCCGATAACAAATCTGTCTTTATCCGTCAACTTGTAGCTAATGCCCGCCACAAATTTGCTTGAGTAGGAATCGGGATTTTCATATTCAAAGAGTGAGTTTGCGGAATTATTTTTCGTGTAGTTGTAGCCAACGAAGGCGGCGAATCTGTCGTCAAATTCACGCGCCAATTTTATATCGTAGTTCATGCCTTTGACCGTCGTGTTTCCTCTGTCCTCCGGATCGCTGACGTTATCTTTCGTAATTGTGTAGCTCGTGCTAAGAAACAAAAAATATTTGTCGTCGATAATGATCGGATCATGCGTCAATCCGACTTCAAATTTTTGGTGGGTACTTGAAACGTAATTATCTTTCCATTTTCCAATTTCGTAGTCAAATTTGTAAGTCATCGGAAGTTTATCAAAGTGCCGCTCATAATGCGTTATGAGTGCCGGCATTTTTTTTATCCAGTTGTCGTCTCTGTCGTAGTAGTAGCCGAAAACCAGCCGCGATTCCAATTCACGATTGTTGTACTTAAGTTCCGCACTGCTACGAAATCCCTGCTTGGTATTCGCATGCGCATTGATGACGCCGGTAACGTTGTCGAACAGCGGAATTTCAAAAGTATCCTCAATGTAAACGCCTTGATCTTTGCTGTAACCGATTCGCGGGAAGTACGGACGCTCTGACGTCTCAAGTTTTCTTTCAAGATAATCTTTCGTGCCGACGATATTATTTTTAATCCAAAAATGAACGCCGTACATTCGCATAATTTGTTCGGGCCAAATTTCCATGCGATCCGCGCTTACGTGATAATCGGGAACATGCGCACCGCATTTCGTCTGCGTCGCCTCGTAAATTACGACGTGGTCGGGATAAAATTCAAAACGTTTTCCGGAAATGTAATATTCGTCCGCCTTGCCAACCGCATAATCAGTCGTGCCGGTTTTAGTTCCATAATTGTAAACCATGTTGTAGCCGTCCAACGTGACGCGCGGAGCATTGGGCGCAAGTTGCAACATATGCCCCTGATCTTCCACGCGAACTTCTTGATCCTTCACGTTGCCGCGAATTTCTTCGCTCTGGAAACGATAGCCTTCAAGCTGAATTATGTCAACTTTGCCCGTCGCGACAAATTCGCCCGTCGCCGCGTTGTAAACCAAATCGTCGCCTTCAAATGCAACGGGAAACGGTTTGCCCGGTTCAATTTCTCCAGGCAATTGCGCCTTTTTGTCCTCGATGTCGTTCAATAATTTTTGTTGCTCTTCAGTCAATCGGTTGGCGCGTTCTTCACGACGCCGATTTTCTATGTAATCAAAAATATCTGTCGACGTATCGGAACTTGATTTGTACTCCGCTTGAGCCTTCGGAGGAGAGATCGTCGCAAAACTTAAGCCGAAAATTAAAACGAAAGGCAGTGCGCAACTGCATGACTTTGAAAAAAATTTTTGTGCGCCACTGACCTTTTCTCCAAGCGTAAGATTTTTTATAAACTTTTTAAGCATCAGTTTACCAACTCATTCTAACTCTTCAAAGTTGTTTAAGTCTTCCGTTGATATGTTATCGCTTTTCTTCGCAATAGTCAACGTGCCGCGTCCGCCTTTCAATGCGTAAACTGCGGTGTCAAATTTCGTTTGAATGTAAAGTTGAGATTCGGACGGGACGTCAACGTTTTTTCCGAAGACAAAATCTTTGTTCCATTCTTCGCTTAAGTTCAAGCCGACGAGTGCGCCGCCCATGACCATTTTATTTTCAGCCATCATTGACGTTGCCGCGTCGCCGACGTAAGTTTCAATTTCCTGCCCGTCAATTCCGGTCAGCGCGTGAAAATCCACAACCAATTTGCCGTTGCGTCCCCAGTCCGTCGCCTTCGTCACGGAAGAAATTTCGCCGTAACCGTAAAGACCTTTCGCGAAAACCAAACTTCCGTCAATAACTACGTCTTCGATTACGCGGAAACGGATCTTGTCGCCAACTTGAGCCGTGCGAGTATTCACGTTGTCGACAATTTCAACTTTGATGAGCGTATCGGCGGGAAGTTGCATTTCAGCCATAGGAATATTTTCACTGCCGAACGACGCAATGATTAATTCACGAACTCGTTCAATGAAAGTTCCTTGCGCTTCTTCGCCCAAAATTTTTTTTTCGAGATGTTGCAGACGACTTTCAACGCCGCCACCTCTGACTTCGTGTTCCAAGTTCCATTCCATTGCGTTGATTTTTGAAATGATACACGGCGCGGCTGAATTGTCGTAAAGAATTGTGTACAACGCCTCAATTCGCGTGTTCATGTTCTCCGGCAAATTTTTTCCGGAATAATCTTTTTCCAGCTGATTGATACGCGGCAACAATGCGCCTTCCTGTTCCACGCCGTAAGTGTCACGCTCAATTTTCGTGATAAGTTCATTTGCCGAGCCGTCAGCGAATGTCACGGTGGAAACGGAAAAAATCATCGCGAACATTAATGCGGCGAAAAAAAATTTATAAGTTCCCTTCAACTTTTGAACCCTCCTTCGCTGTGAAATTTTCTAAAGAGATCCGTAAATTACGAAATGAACAACGTCACCGATTAGCGACCGGTCATTATATGATGCGGCTCTGCGCGGATTGTTGTCGACTTTTAATTCCGTCCGCCCGTCGTAGGACAAAGTTCTGACGGATTGAACTGCGTACGTCCGCTCCCAGTGATTTATCCGCAAATTAATCACTTCCATTTGATTTATGCTCGCGCGAATAATCACCAAGTCCGCGAAAAAAACGGAGTCGCTCTCAATTCGGATTGTACTTGCGTCGACGTAATATCCTATGTCATCTTTGGCGTCAATGAATCTCAAATCTTCTGCGAAACAATTTTTTGCGCTAAAAAAAATCGCCGCCGTAAGAATCACTCTGAAAAAAATCTTCAAGCGATTTTGCATTTTTCCCCTCCATTCAAAAATTTTTCGTTGTCACTTTAGCAAAATTATTTTACAATTCTGCAGGGTTGAAGTCAACAAAAAAAGATTGACGTTGAATTTTCTGCTAGGTGCTGGGGGCTAGGGAACATTCCCCTCGTGGAGGACGACTTCAAAAAATTTTTGTGCTATCATTGCAGGAAAGTTTTCTCAAAAAATTTTCTAGTGAGGTGGAATTTTCATGGCTGATACTTATGATGATCGCATGCGATATGGCACGGAGGAAGCCGACACGTGGGCAATTAGCTCCGGCTTCCCTGATGATGTTTACATGCTGGGCGGCGACGATTACGTTACCATAGAAAAGACAAACGTCAGCGTTTACGGCGGCACGGGCAACGACGCTTTTCAAATTAACGCTGAAAATGTTTTCGTCGACGGACAAGACGGCAACGATACTTTCATGCTTACGCCGGCTCTGCAAAAAAATTCTACAATCACGACCGGTGCGGGAGAAGATATAATTTATTTGCGCCCGATATTTTCAAATCGTTTGTCCGTGCAAAATGTCAACACGGCAGTCGTCACAGATTTTTCTTTGGACGACGTGATAATAATCTATGACACAGATTATTCGGAAGAAGAGCACGCGGTAGTTAGTGCCAAGCTCGTTGACGGAAATCTTGTAATCAGTGACAATGTCTCGTTGGGTAGCGGCACCGAATTTGAAAAACTTGTTCGCCTCGACAACGGTTTGGAAACTGAAACGTCGTACACAGAAATTAATCCGACGTTCAACATTACCCTTCAAGGCGTCACTAGTTTGGATCAAGTAAATTATTGGCAAGGTTACCAAGAGGTTGACGGAACAACCATTTACGGATTTCACAGCGCGACTGCCGCAACTCCTGCGACGGTTGAAACTTCGAGTCTAAGCAAGAATGGTAATACCTACACCTACAACGGCGGCGACAAAGTCATAAACAATTATCAGCAAGGCGAAGTCGTAGCGTTGGCGAGTGACTATCAAGGCATTGATTTGAACGGAAACAGTTTCTTCGTCAAGTCGAGTAGCGGACAAGTAGAGATTCAAAATGCCCGCGATAAATTTATCGGCTACAGCGCAGGTAACGAAAATGTTATCGCTTATTCGTTCGTGGCAAGCGGCGGCGGAGATGTCGACGGCAGAGCTTACGGGCAAGTCGAAATCATGATTGGCGGCGACCATTCCAACAATCAAATTTACGCAGGCAATGGAGGCTCAAGTTTGTGGGGAGGCAACGGCGGCGCAGATATATTGTTTGGCGGCGACGGCTACGACGAATTTTTCTTCGCAATGGGTTCGGGTGTCGACGTTATCCAAAACGCCGGCTCAAACGACGTAATCAATTTGTTGGGAATTTCTCTTGAACAAATTGCGGACGTTCACGTTGACATGGAGCAAGTCAATCTTAGTTTCATCGACGGCGGCAACTTGCAAGTAAAAGGCAACACCGGCGCAGGTTTCAAACTCGGAGCAGAAGTTTATACCGTCAATCAGCAAACGGGAGAATGGACGACGAAATAAATCTTGAAATAAAACTTGAAATAAATCTTCTTTGACTTCACGGGAAAATTTTTCGTGGAGTCTTTTTTTGTTGCAACAAATTAATTTTGGATTAAGTTTTCCAATTTCGTAAAGAAGAGTTATATTTTTGTCGAATGTGTTATAATTGCGTCATAGGGAAATTTGAAAGAGGTCTCAGATATGAATCAAGTTGCGAAGGTAATAACCGAACTAAGCAAAAAAAATCGATTCAATATCAAAAAAATTTTGGTTTACGCGCTCGTGATTGCGTTTTTTGTCGGCGTTGTGCTGGCGTATTACAACATGCTCTACAATCAAACGCGCGAAAGTATTATCAAAAACGGACAAGCCGCCGCCATACAATCAAAAAATTTTCTTAGCGAATATCTTTCCACAAGCATTGACGCAATTAAGTTGACAGCGTACACCGTAGACGGAATGATTAAAGCTAACCGGACAAACAAAGAAATTCTTGATTACTTGGTTGGACAATCGACGGCTGTCACCAGTACCGTTTTTGAAAACACTACGGGGCTTTACGCTTACGTCAACGGCGAATATCTCGACGGCGCGGGCTGGATTCCTGACGCGGACTTTATGCCCACTCAACGCCCTTGGTACACAAAGACGGTTGAAAGCGACGGAAATGTTACGCTCATCGATCCTTACTTGGATGCGCAGACGGGAAAAATTACCATGACTATTTCCAAAAAACTCGTCGACGGAAAAAGTATCGTGGCTATGGATATCGTCCTTGACAAAGTGCAAAATATTACGGAGGAGTCCGTAAAGTCCGGCAAATCCGATTACGAATTTATTTTGGACAGTCGCAACATGGTCGTTGCTCATTCGGACAGAAATGAAATTGGAAAAGATTATGACGATGAAGAAGGCAGCTTTTGGCGCGTCATTTTAGATTACGCGAAAGATTCGGAAGAAGATTTTTTCGAGTTCGATTATAACAATGAACATTACGTCGTTTATTGTGAAAAAATTGAAAACGAGTGGCGTTGTCTTACCGTAAAAAATGCGACGGAAGTATTCACTCCGCTGAAAATTCTTTTGGTCATCACGATAGTTGTCGTGATAATCATTGTGCTCATTCTTTCGTACATTCTCAACCAGTCGAATCAAAGGTACAGCATGGCGAAAGAATTAAATGAACAGCTGGCGTCACTTTCAAATATTTATTTGTCCGTGTACGATATAGACCTTATCGAAAATAATTTCAAGGAAATACAATCGACGCATTCAATATCCGTAAAACTTTCCGAAGAAGATTCCAAAAGCGCAAGCACCATGATAGAATCAACCATGCGGCAAATGGTTAGCGCAAATTCTTTAGGCGACGTGTTGAGGTTTATAAATCTTGACACTTTGAATGGACGCTTGAAAGATTCTGATACCGTAGCGATTGAATATCAAAACATAAATCAAAAGTGGCGAAGAGTTCGTTTCGTCGCCTCTCAACGTTTAAAAAATGGAATTGTGTCTAACGTGCTCTGGCTCATTGAGGATATTGACCAAGAGAAAAAGGAACGCGATGCGCTAATCAATCTCTCCGAACGCGCCTTTGCCGCAAGCGAAGCAAAATCTTCTTTCCTGTCAAATATGTCCCACGAAATACGCACTCCTATCAATGCCATTTTGGGAATGAACGAAATTATTTTAAGGGAATGCAACGACGCTGAAATTATTTCGTACGCTGAAAATATCAAAACTGCCGGCAGTACGCTTTTGGGAATTATCAACGACATTTTGGATTTTTCAAAAATTGAGGCGGGAAAAATTGAAATTATCCCCGTTGACTACGATCTTTCCTCTTTAATCAACGATTTGGTTAACGTGATTCACTTCAAGGCTGATGACAAAGGTCTTGCGCTGTACTTGGATTTTGATAAAAATTTACCCAAAATGTTACACGGCGATGAAGTGCGAATAAAGCAAGTTATTACCAACATTCTTACAAATTCGGTTAAGTACACCGAACGCGGATTTATAACTTTTTCGATAAAGTTTAAGCGCGTCGAAGAAGACCCCAACAGCGTAACACTTCTTGTCTCCGTCAAGGACACCGGAATTGGCATCAAGCCGGAGGACATGAAAAAATTGTTCGCCGAATTTGAGCGCATTGAAGAGGAGCGCAACCGAAACGTGGAGGGCACAGGGCTGGGCATGGCAATTACCCAAAATTTACTGTACCTGATGAAAAGTAGTCTTCACGTGGAAAGTATTTACGGCTTGGGGACAAAATTTTCTTTTGAGTTAAAGCAAAAAGTTATCAAGTGGGAACCGTTGGGCGATTACGAGGCGTCGTACAAGGCGGGCTTGAAGGAAAAGAAAAAATATCATGAAAAATTTACCGCCCCGACAGCTCAAGTTCTCGTGGTTGACGATAATCCCATGAATCTCATGGTTTTCAAAAATCTCTTGAAACAGACGAAAATTAAAATCGTCACGGCAATTAGCGGCGTCGAAGGACTTCTTTTAACTCAAGATAAAAAGTTCGACATGATTTTTTTGGATCATATGATGCCCGAAAAAGACGGCATTGAAACGTTGCGGGAATTGCGATCTCAAAAAGAAAATCCTAATTGCAATACAATTTCCGTTTGCTTGACTGCCAATGCCATTTCCGGCGCGCGCGAAAAATATATTTCCGCAGGATTTGACAATTACTTGACTAAACCAATCAATCCGGATAAACTTGAAGAAATGTTGCTGAAGTATTTGCCCAAAGAAAAAGTTACGGAGTACTCCAAAGATATTTCCAAAGATATTTCTGAAGAGAAAATTCAAAGTGAAGAAACTGCGGAAACTTACAATCACATGAATATTGACGTTGGCTTGGAATACAGCGGCGGCATGGAGGATTTGTTTACGAGCGTTCTTGAAATGTTTTGCGATCTAAAGGATGAGAATAAAGAAAAAATTCAAGACGCCTTTGAACAAAAAAATTGGAAAAATTATACTATCTTCGTTCATTCATTGAAATCAACTTCGCTTTCAATCGGCGGCGAAAAATGTTCCGAACTTGCAAAGGAACTTGAGCTTGCCGGCAATGTTTTTAAAAACGACGGCTCTTCCGAATCAGAAAAAAAAGACGCCGAAGAATACATAACGTCACACCACGCCGAAGCAATGAAACTTTATGATGAGCTTGTTGAAGAAGGCAAACGCTATCTCAATCAGTAACCCGCGATTAAAAATTGTGCGTGGGAATTTCTCGTAAAATTAATTTTGGATTAAGTTTTTTCATTTCGCTAAGGTGAAAAAATTTTTTCGACGATTAATGATTAAGATTTCTTTCAAAGGAGGATTTTTCATGAGCGCAAAAAAATTTGGGGATGACGATTCCAAAATCATTATCCGCGACGAAAACGGCTTGGGCGTCAGCGCGTACTACGACGAAGACGAATATTATTATCGAGACGATGACTATTACTCAACCGGTAGCAGTTACGGAAATACTTACGTCGATTATTACAACGACAGCAGCAGCTACGACGACCGCGATGTTTACGTAGACTATTACAAAGACTCAAGCGGCGGCACTTCCGATTATTACTACTACGGCTACAACGGCTACAACAACCGTTACAACAGCTGGTATCCTCTTGGCAGTGTCTCCGATTACTACGACGACTGGTACGACGATTATTATGATGACGACTGGGACGACGACGATTATTACGATTACTATGATGATTATGACGATGACGACGACGATGATGAATTAATTCTTGACGGTGCCACGTTGAAAGTCGGCAGTGACTACGACGATAACATTTGGTTGAACGAGGCGACGGGAGACTTAGCCAGAGTTCGCGTAATCGACGCCGAAGATAACAGACACAGCATGTTCATTGCCGGCAACAGTCATTCCAACTCAATTATTTCCGGCAGTGGGCAAACGTCACTTTGGGGCGGCGGCGGCAGTTCAAATACTCTTATCGGCGGCTCGCGCAGAAATTATTTCTGGTACTACGGCAACTCAAGAGACGTTGCAGTAAAATTCGGCACGGGTGATACAGATCGTTCTGACGTCGTTGTAATTAATGACGGGCAATACTCAAGCATCAATCGAGACAGCGCGTCCATAACTTTCTACCGCTCGGATGGAAAGTATATTCAACTTCAACCGGACGGCGCGTCCAATGATGACGATCCAATTTTCTTTTCCGCCAACGGTAGAGACTTGCTCAAGATGAAAATTGCCAAGAACACTTCAACGAATTTGACGTACAGCAACGACGTAAAAACTTTTTACTTCATGAATTCCGGTCAACTTATCGTGAACGGTTCGAACAATAACGTTTGGCTTGGCGGCGAAGCGGGGCAAAACTACGTGAATGTCAGCACAATCAACGGCGCAGGCAGTTCCGGTTACAACAATGTTTTTTCTGGGAGCTCTTCACCGAATGTAATTTACGGCGGCAGTGGCTATTCAACTTTATGGGGCGGCAGTGGCGTTGCGACTGACACGCTGGTTGGCGGGCAAGGTCCTGAAGTTTTCCGCGTCGGCAAAAACGACGGCAGCGACGAGATTTATACTGACGAAGGGCACGACGTAATTTTCCTGTACGATGCAAACTTGAGCGACATAACTTATGCCGGCGTCAACGGCTCTGTCGTCTCCGTTGGCTTCAACACGGGGACTTTCGTCAATCTCCACAACACGGCGCAGGTCTCATCAATCTTCCAGCTGTCGAACGGCGAACGGTACAATTACAATCGCAGTACAGGACAATGGCAAGGTGCGTAACGAAATAGTTTGATGACGACGAAATAAATTTATGTTGAACAAAATTTTTGGCGCATGGAAATTTTTAAGCGACACGCTGATTTACATTATCTTCCCGCCGTTCTGTCCGATATGTCAAGAGATTGTCGACGAACGCGGGGACATTTGCTCGGCGTGCATTGAAAAAATCATGCGCCAAGATTTTTTTTCGACGCCGCCCGCGCAGATTGAAAAAGTTTTGCGGCTGACAAAATATCGCGACGGCACACGCGGACTTCTGCGCAAATTGAAATTTGATAACAATTTAAAAGTTTTGCCCACGCTGAAAAAAATTTTGGAAATTGCGTCGACAGATTCAAAGGTTAAGGAAATTTTGAAAGGCGTCGACGTGGCAGTTTTCGTACCGTTGCACGAAGAGCGATTGAATCGGCGCGGTTACAATCAGACGGAATTAATTTTCAGCGATTGGTTGACGGCGCAGGGTGTTCGTGCAGAAAATTTTTTGAGACGGACGAAAAAGACGCCGCGACTTTTCAACTTGACTCCGGCTGAACGACGTGAAACTTTGAAAGATGCGTTTGAAGTCGTCGAAGGTGCGGACGTTGCGGGGAAAAAAATTTTAATCGTGGATGACATTTACACGACGGGCGCGACGGTTACAGAGTGTGCCAAGTCGTTGAAGAAAATGCATGCGGCGCAAATTTACGTATTGGCGTTGGCGTCGGATTTTGGGAGTAATTGAATTGCATGAAGCATCGTTAGCCGAAAGTATTTTGAAAATTGCGTTGGACGTTGCCGCCGAGAATCACGCGGAAAAAATTTCTGCGGTGGCCTTGAAATTGGGCGAGATGTCCGGCGTGGAAGTTGAGGCGTTGAGTTTCAGTTTTGACGTTTTGAAAAAAAATACTTCCGCCGAAAATGCCGTACTTAAAATAAATCGTGTGCCGATAACGGCGACGTGCAACAAGTGCGGTAAAAATTTTTCGGTTCGGAAGTATAATTTTTTTTGTCCGGAATGCGACGGCGTTTTAACTTTGAAAAGCGGGCGTGAACTTTTCGTTGAGTACGTCGACTGCGATTAGAGCTTAAAGCTTAAAGCTTAAAGCTTAAAATAAAAAAACAGGGGTAGCTGGACTCGAACCAACGCATGCGGGATTCAGAATCCCGTGCCTTACCAACTTGGCGATACCCCTTCGTCTAAGACTTAGCAAGTTTACACTTTTAGAAAAATTTTGTCAAGCGTCATAAAAAAATTTCAAGCGGCTACGGAAAAATTTTTGACACGAAAAATAGTCTATGATAAAATTTTTGCGCAGGTAATTGAGACAATCGCGGGAGTTAGTTTGCAGAAAAATTTTTTGCAAGCTGACTGACGAGGAAAGTCCGAACTCCATAGAGCGGCGTGCTAGGTAACGCCTAGTGAGAGAAATCTTGAAGACAGTGTCACAGAAAAGGAAACCGCTTTTTGGATCGATGGATCGATGGTTATTAGATCGATAGTGCAGTCCATTGATCTATCGATCTATCGATCTAT
>JAFSXD010000018.1 GCA_017444245.1 Selenomonadaceae bacterium
GCGGCGATTCTGCGCGGCGAAGAAATTTTCATCACGGCGGGGAATGTGCGCTTGAACTTGACGCCGAAAAATTTAATTTGCGGTATTGGTTGCAGGCGCGGCACTTCGGTTGAAAAAATTTCACGCGCAGTCAGTGACGCTTGCCGAAGGATTAATCAGCCCGTCGAACGAATAAAAATTTTCGCGACGATTGATCTTAAACGTGGAGAAAAAGGATTGCTTGAATTTGTGCAGAAGTTGGGGCGCGAAATAAAATTTTTCACTGCAGTTGAACTTGCCGAAAAAATTTTGTCGTACAAGTTGGACGAATCGGAATTTGTGAAAAAAAGTATCGGCGTCGGAAATGTTTGCGAAGCGGCGGCGTTGTGCGTGGCTGATTCAAAATTCGCTTTGCCGAAAACAAAATTTGATGAGGTGACTGTTGCTTTGGCGTGGGAAAAAAATTTTTGAAATGTTGCAATTCATAACGGATATTGAAACGGTAATGTGGCGCGATTGGGTAGTTTTGCGCCGCCGTCTGAAAAAATTTATTTTGTCGCGATTGGTGACGCCCGTCTTGTACCTCGTGGCATTTGGTTGGGGGCTTGGACGGAGTATCACGCCGGAAAGCGGCACGTACTTAGATTTTCTCGTACCGGGAATAATTGCGCTGAATACCATGAACGTCAGCTACATGAGCGCGACGACGGTACACGCGGAAAAAATTTATCACAAGAGTTTAGAAAATTATTTGTGTGCGCCGATTGAGCCGGCGGCTTTTGTTATCGGAAAAATTTTATCGGCAGTGATTCGCGCGTTTATCTCGACGGGAATAATTTTGCTTATCGCCATGCTTTTCGACGCGCAGTTAAATTTTTTTTCCGACGCGGGAAGGGCGGCAGGATTTTTCCTCGTGATTTTTTTGAACTCAATAATTTTTGCGGGCGTGGGGTTCTGCGCGGCAATGTACGTGAAAACTTTTGAGGAACTCTCGCAAGTCAACACGTATTTTTTAATGCCGATGAGTTTTCTCTGCGGAACATTTTTTTCAACGTCGCAACTGCCTGAACTCGTGAAATTTTTTGTAGAAATTTTGCCGTTGACTCACGCAAGCGAAATGCTCCGTCACGGAATAAATTTTCCGTCGCTTGCAATTTTAATTTTGTACGCGGCGATAATCTTGAAAATTTCCTGCCGCTCCTTTCAACGGCAATTCGTCAGTTGAAAAATTTTCTGTCAAACTTAGAGGATGTTCATAGCATTTAGTGGACGGTGACGCCGCGCAGTCCTCAATCATAATTTTTTCATGCTACTATGATAGACTTTTTATGAAATTGGGGAGGTGGATTCAAAAATTACGGCGTGTCAACTAAAAATTTCAATTAGTCGAAAAAATTTTTTCCGCAGGCATTTTTTAGCAGGAGGTGAATTTTGTGGATAGAGTAATGAGATTTTTCATAACGTTGACGATGGTCATAGCAGGCGGCGCGTTGTTCAAGTGGGCAAGCCCTCTGCTGGCAGAATTTATCACGGTGGATTTTTTTCAAATGGACACGGGCATATTTCGGCTGACGCTGGCAAGTTTGACTAGCATAATTGTTGGCGCAATTTCGGGCGGAATTGCCGGCTGGTTCGTGTCTCCTTTTTGTATTCGCAAATTGCGCAACTTTACTTCGTTCGTCGAAAAGCAACTTAGTAAAATGCCGATTTACGATTTTGTTGCCGGAGCGATCGGTCTGGCACTGGGACTTATAATTGCAAATCTTTTAGGCAATGCCTTTTCTCGTATTCCCGTCGTCGGTGATTACATTCCAATTATTTTTAGCATAGTGTTAGGATATCTCGGAATACATTTGACGATAAAAAAACGTAAGGAATTATCCAAAACTTTTGATTTCATGTCGCGGCTCAAAGAAGTTTTAAAAAATCGTGACGAAGATAAATCCGCAAAAAAAATTGAGGACGATACAACCGAAGCGGAAGAAAAAATTTCCGAAGGCGACGCCGAAAAAACGGACGCAGTTTCTTCAACTACAGAGCCGGAGGAAATTTCACATCCGAGAGTTAATTTGGTGAAGGCGAAGAAAAATTCTGACGCCGCGCCGCAAGCAGATGCGAATTATAAATTACTCGACACAAACGTAATTATTGACGGGCGCATTGCAGATATTTGCAAGACAGGATTTCTGGAAGGAAAACTTTTAATTCCCGTCTTTGTGTTGGAGGAACTTCAATACATTGCAGATTCCTCTGACAGTTTGCGTCGTGTACGCGGGCGGCGTGGGCTTGACGTTTTGCAAAAAATTCGTGAGGATGAGTCACTTGAAGTCGAAGTGATGAACGTTGACTTTGACGATATTCACGGCGTCGATTCAAAATTAGTTCGTCTCGCTCAAAAGGTCGGCGGGAAAATTATCACGAACGATTACAATTTAAATAAAGTTGCACAGTTGCGCGGCGTCGAAGTTTTGAACATAAACGATCTTTCAAACGCCGTTAAGCCCGTCGTTATTCCCGGCGAAACAATGAAAGTTCAAGTCGTGCGTGACGGCAAAGAGCCCGGTCAAGGCGTCGCCTATCTCGAAGACGGCACGATGATTGTCATTGAAAACGGTCACAGATATTTGAGCCGCACAATTTCCGTTGAAGTTACTTCCGCCTTGCAAACTTCAGCGGGGCGCATGATTTTTGCCAAGCCCAGAGGTTAGGGCAAGATGTCTGAAAAAAAAATAATTGTCGTCGGAATTGGTCCGGGCAATGAAAAATATATCACGCCCGCCGCTGTCGAAAAAATTCACGCGGCAAAGTTTTTAGTCGGAGGACGGCGCGCCCTTGAAACTTTCGCGAAACCGAATCAAGAAATTTTCCCAGTGACGAAAGAAATTGACGCGGCGATAAATTTTATTCGCGAAAAAATTTCAATCGCGCCCGTCGTCGTCATGGTTAGCGGAGATCCCGGCTACTATTCCATGTTGGAGACGCTGAAGAAAAATTTTGACGCCGCATTAATCGAAGTCATTCCGTCAATCAGTTCACTGCAACTTGCATTCGCGCGGCTTGCTTTGTCATGGCACGACGCAACGCTGTTAAGTTTTCATGGACGCCGCCCCAACGACGAAGATTTAAAGTTCACGCCGCAAAAAATTTTGGGACTGTTGACGGACGCAGAATTTAATTCCGCGACAATCTCAAAAATTTTAATCAGTCTCGGTTGGGCGGCAACTTCGCAAATAAATATTTGTGCGCGGCTGTCGTATCCTGACGAAAAAATTATTTCAACCACGCTGGGCGACGCGGCGATTGCTGAACCCGTCAAGCATTGCGTTTTGGTAGTTAGATCGATGGATCGATAGATCGATAGATCGATGGGGATTAAGGAAGAAGGAAAAATTTATGAGCGAAATAGTTTTGACTTACACGCGCGCAGGTCACGTAGAAAATATTCATCGCGGCGACGTGGCGGCTGTCAACTGCGCGGGCGAAATAATTTCATCTGTCGGCAACGCACATCTGCCAATGTTCTGGCGTTCGGCGGCAAAACCTTTTCAAGCATTGCCTTTCGTGAAAAACGGCGGACTTGAACGCTACAAAATTTCAGACGAAGAATTAGCCATTCTGGTTTCATCACACAGTGGCGAAGAAAATCACGTTGCATTGGTGCGCGGAATTTTGGCGAAGTTGGGGCTGGACGAATCAGTTTTGGATTGCGGAATTTTGCGCCCCGTCAACAGCAAAGCTTACAAAAAATTGCTCGTCTCCGGTGAACCGATTCTTGCAGTGCACAATCAATGTTCCGGCAAACATTCGCAGATAATTGCGTTGGCAATGATGCTCGGCGTTCCCTACGAAGGATACACCAAGCCCGAACACGAGGCGCAGAAATTAATTTTCAAACACGTTGCTATGGCGTCGAAAGTTCCCGAAGAAAAATTAGAAATTGGAATTGACGGTTGCGGCGTTCCTGTTTTTTACTTGCCGCTTTACAACATGGCTCTTGCTTACGCCAGACTGTCGACGCCCGCGCGTGGCGATTGGGGAGATTATGAATCTGCCGCAACAAAAATTCGCGACGCCATGAGTGCTTACCCTCAAGTTGTCTCCGGCACGGGCAGGATTGATTTGGCTGTTTCGGAAATCACGGGCGGAAGAATTATTGCTAAGGTCGGTTCGGACGCGGTTTATTGTCTTGCCGTCAAGGACGGAGATTTAGGAATTGCTTTCAAGATTGAGGACGGAAGTTTTGCCGCCGTCACGCCAATGGTTATTGCCGTGCTGAAACATCTCGACTTGCTCACGAAGGACGAAGCCGACGAACTCGACAAAAAATTTCCGCCCGTTCTTAAGAATCATCGCGGCGACGTTATCGGAACTATTGAAATAAATTTTTAGTTGCAAGCTTAAAGCTTTAAGCTTCAAGCTTCAAGCTCTAATCAGGTACAGAACAGTGAAAAGAAAAATTATTGACATGCTCAAAGACGCAACAGGCAATTTTGTTTCCGGTGAAAGTATCGCCGAAAAATTAAACGTCACACGAACTTCAGTTTGGAAAAATATTCAGGCATTAAAAAAATTCGGTTACGATATTGAAAGTCGCGGCAAGCTCGGCTACAAGCTCAATCGTATTGCCGATTTGCTTTTGCCCGCCGCAATTCAATCCGGATTGGGTACAAAAATTATCGCCGCCGGCAATCGCATGGTCTACAAAGTTTCTTTGGACTCGACAAATAAACTTGCAAAGCAACTCGCTAATGCAGGGGCTGAAGACGGTACTGTTGTCGTGGCGGAGGAACAAACCGGCGGTAAAGGTCGTCTGGAAAGAAATTTTTTCTCGCCGCGCGGCAAAAGCATTTTATTTTCTCTGATTCTTCGTCCGCGTTGTCTGCCGAAAGACGCGCCGAAATTTACGCTCATGGCGGCGGTTGCTGTTGCCAACACCATGCAACGTTTCAACCTCCCCGCGCAGATTAAATGGCCCAACGATATCATGTTCGACGGGCGAAAAGTCGTCGGCATCCTTACCGAGATGAGCGCGCAGATTGAAAAAGTTAATTATATCGTCGTGGGAATCGGCATTAACGCCAACATTGCGCCTGAAGAATTTCCGCCGGAAATAAAAAAAATCGCCTCATCTCTTGCCGAAATTAACGGCGGCGAAATTTCACGTGTGGATTTTTTCCGCGCCCTCCTCGAAGAATGTGATAAACTTTATCGCGTCGTCAACGAAGAAGGTTTCCAAAAAATTTTTCAACAATGGCGGCGTTTCAATATCACGTTGGGGCATGAAGTCAAAGTAATTGCCGCTGACACGGGAGAAATTTTTTTCGGCGTCGCTGAAGATATTGACGAAGACGGCGCGTTAATCGTTTCCACTGCCAACGGACGGCAAACTTTGTACGCCGGCGATGTTTCTATTAGAGATCGCTAGTTAGTTAGATCGCCAGTTAGTTAGGGGTTAGGAAATTTTCAAACTTCAAACGTAAATTCTCTTGAGCCAACGCCGCCGCCTCTATCAAAGTTAAATCTTTTGTCGTTGCTCCCGAAGTTTGCATGAAAATCGGCATGCCGTTCAAATCGTACAAGAACGAATACAACATAACTTGCCGCTGATTTTCGCGCGTGTCTCTTACTCTGTCGGCGTTGATGAGTTGCACCAAAACATATTCGCAACCGTTCTCCTTCGCCGCAATCAGCAAAGGTTGAATGTCGTCTGAAATTTCGTCCGCCTCCTTCACTTCAACATGAGTTTTTTCGGCGAAAATTAATTTGTTGTGACGCGCAGTCAAACCCGTGCGCAAAATTCCGTAAATATATTTTTCGTCCTTCGCGGCGAAATTTTTTTTGACAAATTTTATCGGCGCAATGTAAATCGGCACGTCAATTTTATTTTCGTCAACGACTTCTTCAAATGTGAATCCGTCCGCGTCAAAATAATTTCTCAACGCGCAATCTAAGTACATCGCCATTTTGTGCTTGTACTGCTCAACATTTTTTGCGGGTTTCCACTTCACGAGTTCGCCGAATTGCACGTAACCGAACGGCGCGAAAATTTTTTGGACAACGTCGCCTTTCACTTCCATGCGCGTCAAATTAATTTTTCCTTCGTACTCTTGCGCAAGCGGTTTATTGCCGACAGCCAACGCGCCGAACGTTATAACCTTCAGCTGATTTTTGTCAACGCCCAAATCCGATAACCGAATCGCCGCAACGATAGCAACAGACCCGCCGAGACTGTGCCCCGTCAAGTACAAAGTTTCTTGCGGATTATTTTTCAGTTCAGTTACCAAATCTTCGGCAACTCCTTCGTCAAGTGCCGCGTCCACGTAATCACGAAATCCTTTGTGAACTAAAAAATTTTCCGCCGTGTCTTCGTGCAACGTGACGCCGCCCATTTTGAAATCTGTTTCAACGTCTTTCAAATCTTCCGTGCCGGCGATGACTAAAATTTTTGTAATGCGTCCGTCAAGAAATTTTTTGCTGATTGTGTACGCCTTGACTGTCACGCCGTTTTTTTTGCTTTTTATCGGCTCAATATTCCAGCCGCGCGAAGTCAAGTTACTGCGCACCAAAAAACTTTCGTCGCCACTGTACGCCGCCAATGAACTCAACGCGCAAATCAATTCTATTTCTCGTCTTTCAAATTCCGTTTCCTTCAATGGGCTTGCACTTGCCGCCGCGCAGATTATCAGCGGAATTATCAGCGACGCAACAATTTTTTTCAATTTATCATCTCCTTAAAGCTTAAAGCTTGAAGCTTAAAGCTCTAAACTAATACTACCAAAAAAATTTCTCATGCGCAAATTTTCCTGCAATGCCTAACCGTAAATCTTGACAATAAAATTTTCTATGCTATTATAGCGGCGGCGTTACCCACCCCAGCTGTTGAAATGCAAGCCGCCACTGTTTGCGCCACGAAGGATGTGAAATCCGTAATTCTTACCCAAACAAATGTGATTCGTCACTTAACTAAGTGGGAATATTTTCAGCTCCGCGAACTTTGTTTTTTCAGCAACTGCCTTTATAATTTCGGACTCTACAACGTCCGTCAACAATTTTTCGCAGACAAAACTTTTTTGTACTATACGAAAAATGAGTCGCTGTGCAAAGAAAATGACAACTACAAATTGCTTCAAGCTAATGTTGCTCAACAAACTTTAAGAGATGTTGACGACGCTTTCAAATCTTTTTTCGGCTCGTTGAAGAGTAAAAAAATTACGAAAGCTCAACCGCCAAAATATCGCGAAAAAGGCGGCTTGTACACCTTGACAATCTCAGGCAACAGCATCCACATCAAAGACGGTCATTTGGTTCTTCCTTTAAGCAAAACTTATTCAAAAGTTTTGGGTGAACATCGAATCAAAATTAAATTTCCTGAAAGACTTGTCGGAAAGAAAATCAAGGAGGTGAGAATAGTTCCATACTACGGCGGGAAATATTTCAAAGTTGCATACTGCTACGAAATTGACAAAGAAAATTTAAATCTGAATCGTGAAAATTCGTTGGCGATAGATATCGGGCTTGACAATTTGGCAACGTGCGTAACCAATGCCGGGACTTCGTTCATAATGGACGGACGTAAAATTAAACATATCAATCAGCGTTGGAACAAACGAAAAGCCTACCTTCAAGCGATATTGTCACGACAGAACCGACAACAACATTTTTCAGAGTTATTGCGACGAATCACGATAAAAAGAAATAATCGCATCAATGATTGTCTAAAGAAAACGGTGCGCTACATAATAAATTTTTGTATAGTCAATGACATAGGAACTTTAATTTGCGGTTACAATTCTGATTTTAAACGCGGAATAAATCTAGGGAAGACAACGAATCAGAATTTCACGCAAATAAATTTCGGAGCGTTGAGGGCGCAGTTGAAATATCTCTGTCAACGCTACGGAATGAAATATGTTGAACAAGAAGAAAGTTACACGTCGAAGGCAAGTTTTTTAGACTTAGACGAACTGCCTACGTATGACGCAGAAAAACCGTACACCGGAACATTTAGCGGTAAGAGAATCAAACGTGGCTTGTACAAATCAGCCGGCGGCAGATTGATAAACGCAGATGTAAACGGTGCGGCAAATATCTTGAGGAAAAGTAAGCAGAACTTCAAATTTGAGGAACTGTGTGCGGGGCTATTGGCAAGCCCTTTGAGAATAAGGACAGTTTAGGCTGTCAAACTTTTCAAGAATCCTCCGCCGTTGTCGCGTGGGAAATGTCAAAGCGGCGTCTTGGTTCACGCGCCGATTTGCGCCGATTACCAAAACTACTATAATTTTTTGCAAGAAAATTTTCAGATTAATTTTTCAAGAAAGGTTGATTCTATTATGAACAAAACTGAATTCACTGTGTCAATCGCTGACAGAACGGGCGTTTCGCGCAGACAAGCCGACAAGTCCGTTGCCGCAATGATTGACGTTATCCGCGAAGCTCTCGAACGCGGCGACAAAGTCCAAATTCCCGGCTTCGGCACTTTCTACGTCAATGAGCGCGCCGCACGCGAAGGACGCAACCCTCGTACAGGCGAAGTCATCACCATTGCCGCCGCCAAAGTCCCCGTCTTCAAGGCGTCCAAAGTCCTCAAAGCCGCCGTCAATGGCACTGAAGAAGAATAGATCGATAGATCGTTGGATCGATAGATCGATAGATCGCCGGTTATGTTTTAGCCGGTGTTTTTTGTTAATTATCAGATCACTAGATCACTAGATCACTAGATAGCTAGATAAGTAATTTAACTAGCGATCTAGCGATCTAACTAACTAGCAATCTAACTTAATTCTCCACCAAAAATTTCCGATAAAATTTTCAGATTGTCACTCAAGTTTTTTCGCAGACCATAATTGTATTTTATTTTCAAGGTCTTGCAAAAAAAATTTTGTGGTGTATAATCTCCCCAGTGTTTTTTAGTCTATTTCGGGGTCTCCATTCCCCGCAGGGTGTCCCGACTTGGTGGCGCGTCGTGGCACAGTTCTTTTCGGTCGTTGTAGATATATGTGGCAAAAATTTGACGACCGTCAGCTTTTGAAAGGAGCAAAAGTTCATGGAAAAACTCAAGATTGATTCGCAAGAATTGATCAATGGTTCGCGGAGCTCTTCTAAAACTCCCGAATATCTCTCATTTAGTCTGCAACGTTTTGCAAACACGTTTACACTCAGCCAAAGCGGAACGACGTACACCATCAAGTCTGAAAACCAACTCAGCGGCACACGCGGTCTTTACGACTGGAACTTGGGGCGTGCTAGCAGTTCAAGTGCGGCGACCGCTGAGGCTACAACGGCACTGACGGCGGCGAATGGCACTTACTACGTTGCGCCGATGTATGAATCGACCACTTCTTCTTCAAATGCTTTCAAAGCTGCGGCTTTCACCGTATCATCGCCATATACGTACAGTAGCGGCGCAAATACGTATCGCATTGCAATTTCCGGAGATATTAGTAGTGCGTATTCAGCTGGCGCAGCAATGACTAGCGGCGGTGCGAAAGATTATTGGCTTGGTCTTGCATTCACGTCAACTGGTGGCGTAGCAGATGGGGCTAGCACGGTTGGCACTCATGCCGCTTTCTCAGCACAGGACTTCACCGCCACTGGCGAAACCGCATATTCAACAGCTCTCGGCAACGGCGCGTACAAGGCGATGTATTTCGGTCTTGGCGCAAATAGCTTGCAGGGCATGGCGATGAATGCCTTCACGGCCGACAGTAAAACGTACTCTGTTGACTTCTACGATGTCAAAGTTACCGGCACCGATAGTGTTACCGGCGTGGAGACGGGCGCATACGTTGCGAAACTCTCCGGCGATCAAGGTAAAAACCTCCTGATGCGCGGCGAAGGCAACACCTTCAACATCACGGGCGTCGGCACGACGGCTCAATCGTTCGGCATCAACGACGTCGATTTCTGGCTGAAGGGCGCGTCCACTGCGGACAGTAGCGGTACCCAATTCACGGTGACTTTCGCAAATTCCTACGCTACCGGTAGCGGACAAACCTTCACGCTCAGCAAAATTGATAACGCAAGTCGTACGGCTGAATTTGAGCTTGCCGACAGCAACGCGGCTGTCTACAACGGCGTAACCTATCTCGCAAAGAACGCTGAAACTGCCGATCCCGCAGGTATCCTCTTCAGCTTGAATCATATCGACATTGGCGGCGACTCATCAGACGGAGCAGGTAATTTCACGATTAACGGTCCTGACAGTCAATCAGGTCTCCTCTACAACCTCACTGACAGCGCAACCGCTACGTTCAAACTTACCTCCGGTCACACTGCATTCAACCTCGACGTGGACGGCACGGCTAATAGCTACAGTGCCATTTCCTTCACGGGCCAGGCAGACGCAAGTGTCTTCGGTATCGCCGGAAGTAGCGCGCTCACGTTGGGCGGCACGTTCAGCATGGTTACCGGCACGAAGTTGAGTAATCTGCTCTTCAACTTCAGCGACAGCGCGATTGCGAAGATTGGCGAAATCTCATTCAGCGACACCGCCAATAATGACGCCGCTTCAGTCCAACTTACCACAATCAGCGACGCAACAATTAGCGGCGCGTTCTCCATTGGTCTTAGCGACTTCACCAGTGCGGCGTTTACACTCAGTGATTCCGCAACGGCGCAGTTCGGCTCGATGACGTTCAGCGACACCGCAGGTAACGGCACCTCGCTTGTTCAGTTCAACGGCAACAGCAACACGTTCATACTTTCCAGCTCGAACATGTCCGCGACGGGTCTTTCCAAGAGTGGACAAATCACCATGTCCGGCGTCGGCACGTATTCACTCGGCGATTTGGGAACATTCGCGGCTACAGCGGCTGGAACTGACGCAAAGAACCAGTTGACTTTCTTCAACGGTCAAACGTTCACGTACGCGGCGGCGCATAACAATGACAAAGTCACAGCTACTGCTTTCAACGGCACAAACATTGGTACAGCTCTTTCTGCAATCGGCGGCGATTCGGCTTACACAATCAGCGCGGGCAGTGCAGAGAAGATTGGTAACTTGTTCTTCGGCAATGTTGGTTCTGCGGCAGGTAATGTTTCCGGCAGTAATGGTGCTTACAGCATGACCGGAACTTACCAAGTCAGCGCGTTCAGCACAGAGACCGGTAGCGAAACGGTATTGGTCGGCTTGAATGCGGCGTCCTTCACCGGCGTGCAGAACAGCACATTCTTCCTTGCTGACAACGGCAAAGGCGTTAAGATTAACACATTAGGATTTAACGATGTTTCGGATACTTCGGTCTCGAAGCTGTCTTATTCATCAGGCACGAATATAGCTGTTGGTGTCTACGGTGCGGTCAACTTGGTCGCGGGCACTAACACGGCTGTAAGTTACACACTCAATTCAGCAACGGGTGTAACCGGTTCGCTTGCTTTCGGTACAAATGGTCTCACGTTTGCCGGAAATGGCGCAACCGTTGCGAACGACTCAACGGCTAAAACATTTACGCTTAGCTCTGCATCAGACCTCAGCATTACAGGTACGGTTGCGGCGGATAATGTCTTCACGCTTTCGGGCGCAGGCGATTTCGCTTTCGGCAACGTTACAATCGGCGGCTCTGGAACAACGGCATTGACGTCCGTAGGAGTCAGCGGATTTGCGGCTGATGCTGTTTTGGCGTCCGATTCAAATATTGCCAGCGGATTCAAGATTGGCAACGATTTAATCAAGATTTCTGACGCGGCTACTTCTGCAACGTTCAAGATTGAACTTGCCGACAATACGACGAAAGGCGCGGCTATCAGTGGCATTGACAGCGGCGCGACCCTCTACAGTCTCGGCAGTGCAACGCAAGTCATCACAAACGGTTTGGCTAATGGTACTGCTCTGTTCACGTTCAGCGGCACTGCATTGGCAAGTGCACTTACCGAGAGCAAAGGAACTGCCACCCAGATATTCCAGATTTCAGGCGACACGGACGGCGTAACCTTCACCCTTGATACAAACGGCGTAGTTACCAGCATCAGCGGCATTGACGACAAAGCAACTGTTTCCGTCACTGACAACACAGTAGGCACGCTCAGCAAACACAGCTGGTCGAAGACAACCAGCGGCACTTGGACAAGAGAAGCCAACGGTAGCTGGAACTCCGATAAAGCATTCGGTTATATTGTCAACGCGATTTCAAGCGGATTCTCCGCTACCGGAATTGCGGCGGGCACGTTTAACCATTTCGAGCCAGATTCTCTTGACGCTCTCGGCAGTGGCGAAGGTACACTCTTCACTGTCAAGGATACTGTCTTCAACGACGGCACGGCTACACAAGTTACCTTCTTGAATCAGCAAGCAAGCAGTTCATATTCCGTTAAGTACGGCACGCAAACACTCTTCAGCGATTTGAAGACGACGGGCGCAACTTACGGCGTAATGCTCAGTTCGGATACAACGCCTGTATTCTCCCTCGCGAAGATTCAAGAAAACAGCTCCTCAACGGCAGTCACGGCGCTTGGCAGTCTCGATTCCGAAGTAAGCTTGACTTTGGGCGATTTCGCGTTCAACATTGCCACCGGTTACGTTGCAAGCGGCACGGGCGTAGGCGTAGCAGTCAGCAACACCGTAACAGTCAGCGCGAACGGCAAGAATGCTTACGTTGCAATGCCTGAAGACGCGGGAATTACATTCGGCGGCACGACTTCAGGAACTTACCTCATCGAAGGTCTTACCACCAACACATTCGTGGTCAATCCGGGAGCGGGCACGGCTCTGGGTTCAAATACTGCTGAGTTCTTCACATTGAGCATACTCGGCGGCGCGGCAGTCACTGATTCTTCATTGGCTAAAGACGGCAAGCTGTCAATCAACGGCATTGCATACACTTCAGTTTCTGATACGGCGGCAAACTTCGCGATTATCTCTGAAGCAGGCGATAGCGACACGCTCGACATTGAGGCGGGTATGCTTTCAGCGGCGAATGCGGGCTTGTTCAGCGAAACTAAGTTGCAATTTGCGGCGAAAGCAGGCTTGGCACTTGACGTACAAAGCTTTACCGGCGTAGATGCGGCAACCTTCACGCTCGGCACTACCAGCGACGTAACTAAAGTTAATGATCTTACCGGCGTATTGAATGAGCAAGTTGTCTCCGGTACGGCGTTCTTCCTCAACAATGACATCTACACCGCAACGAGCTTGTTCAAGTTCGACTTCAACAGTTCTTCAAGCACGTTGTTGGCAGGTTCGGCTAATGGCAGGACTTCTAAGACTGATACATATCTGCTTAGTGCATTGACCGACACCTTCACGATGGGTGCTAACGCGAACATTACTTTGAGCTACGACTCAACTGCTTCGCTCACGAATATTGGCAATGCCACAAGAGCTTATAACGGCGGCGAAGGTACAGCAACCTATCTTGGTGCCAGCAGTCAAGTATTCGCAATTAATGACGATTGGCTTACTGGCGGCGACACAGGCTCGACAGTTTACCAGTACACTGCAGTAACCAATAGCGATGTAACGTTGCATCTCACTTTGTCGAGTGCAACTTCCGGCACAATCGTCGTTGCATCAGGTCTCGGCACACGTTCAGACACGGCGACAACATTCAGCTACAACGGCGAAATTTATTCCACCACGTCCGCATTCAACGGCGTTGAGAACGGTCTGGTATTCTACATCGACAGCAATGTTGACAGTGCAACCGGTGTGCTTTACACAGGCGCAGGCACGAGAGAAATTTCTGCGACGAGCGAGAGCTTGTTCACGACATTCTTGGGCGACACGTACGTAGCAGACGAAGGAACAATGCTGAAACTGAATGTTGAGGCAATGGAATCCGAGACATCCCTGAGTTCAGGTAGC
>JAFSXD010000019.1 GCA_017444245.1 Selenomonadaceae bacterium
TGGATACATTCTCCGCGTGGGATATTGGTGTCAACGAAATTTTTTGTCGGTTGGATGCGTTAAACATTCGCGGTTCAATTTTCATGGCGCAAAATATAAAACCGCTCATTGAAAAATTGGAGCGGAAAAAGATACGCATAGGTTTCATTTGTCAAGGCGGAGATTTAGGCAAACTTTCACCTGTTTACGAAGCCGCACAAAGGCAGGGCGAAAAAATTGATTCTGTCCTTCTTCTTGTGCCGCCTCGTGAAAATTACGATTTAGATAAACCGTTTGATCTCAACGATCCGCGCTATATTAGGGCGCAGAACGAGGCAAGAGAAAATTATGGGAAACTCCCGAATACATTTCTGGTAAAAACTTTAACCCAAGAAGGGCTGACTAACATTGAAAACCTCCGGCTGGACTACCTGATTTACAAACGCCCCTACGACGTTCTCATGCCACCCAGTTTGCATATCAACGTGACTAGTAATTTTACAAAAACTTGTTATGTGCCGTACGGAGTTAATACCATAAAAAAATTCTTTGAGCTTATACTTAACAACCAAAATTTCTTGAACAATCTGAATTTCTTTTTTACCGACTGTGAAGAATTGGCTTCTATAGCGAGCGAACTTTACAAAACAGAAACGAAAAATTCGGATCAGCACTTTGTTTTTCTGGGAAGTCCGGAATTGGAGGAAATGTGTGCTGAATTCTCCACCAGTTTTGAGCAAAATTTGGATAAAAAGCCTACTTCGGTTTTGTGGGCACCGCGTTGGACTTACGATATTCCAATAGGAGGCAGTCACTTTTTAGAGTACAAAGACAAAATTATTGCTCTCAGCCAAAAATATCAAACTACTCAATTTAATGTTCGCCCACATCCTTTGCTTTTCCCAAACATGATCAGGCAAAATCGAATGACAGAAGAAGAAATTTTTAAGTACAAAGAAACTCTGAAAGCCAATCACATTTACTTGGATGAGAACGAAACTCTTCAGTCAATTTTTTCAAAATCTGACATTATGATAGCTGATGTGAGTTCAACTATTCCAATTTACTTTCTGACTGGAAATCCGCTAATCTATTGTTCTAGTGGCTATGATTTATGTGGTAATGCCGGAATTATGGAACCCGGAATTTATACGGCTGAAAATTGGGAGCAGGTTGAAAAATATCTTGAGATGTTGCTCTCCGGTGAAGATCCTTTGAAAGAAATTCGTCGTAATTTGATTAAAGAAATGTATCGTTTGCATGGCAATTCGGCTAATAGGATTGTTCAAGCGATTATCGATGACTATAATTCCGACTTGAGGAAAAATGATTAGCGTTACAAAATTATTATTTGCGAGAAATTATTTTGGTGACAGTTTGCGCTACGCAAAAAATTCACACCGAATGAAAAGCGGCGCGGCTGAAGGTATCGGACCCGTCGTCGTGTGGAACTCCACGAGGACTTGCAATTTAAAATGCCGTCATTGTTACATGAGTTCGGACGCAAAAATTTATCATGACGAATTGACGACGGACGAGGCAAAAAAATTTATTGACGACCTTGCGGAATTTAAAGTTCCCGTTTTACTTTTTTCAGGCGGCGAACCGCTTATGCGTCATGATTTTTTTGAACTGGCAAGTTACGCGGCAAAAAAAAATATTCGCCCAACTCTTTCGACGAACGGAACTTTAATAACTCGTGAAGTCGCGGAGAAAATTAAAAATATCGGCGTCGGCTACGTTGGAATTTCTCTTGACGGTATCGAAGGCGTCAACGATAAATTTCGCGGCGTCGAAGGTGCTTTTCAACGGGCAATGAGCGGTATTAAAAATTGTGTCGCCGTCGGTCAACGCGTCGGTCTTCGTTTCACAATCAACCGCCATAATTTCATGGAACTTGACAAAATTTTTGACTTCATCGAAGCAGAAAAAATTAATCGCGTCTGTTTCTATCATCTCGTTTATTCGGGGCGCGGCTCAACCATGCTTGACGAAGATTTAACGCCGATTGAGTCGCGTCAAGCTATGGACAAAATTATTTCCCGCACGAAAGATTTTGAGCGTCGCGGACTCGAAAAAGAAATTTTGACGGTGGATAATCACTGTGACGGCGTTTACATTTACTTGAAAACTTTGGCTGAAGGTGACGTGGAAACCGCCGCGCAGATAAAAAAATTTATCTCAATGAATGGCGGCAATCGCTCGGGAATTGCTTTTGGGGAAGTCGATCCGCTCGGTTACGTTCATCCCGACCAATTTACTCAACATCACACTTTCGGCAACGTTCGTGAAAAAAAATTCGGAGAAATTTGGACTGACACTTCAAATAAAATTTTGGCGGGGCTGAAAGACAGAAAACCTCTACTTCAAGGACGTTGTGCGACGTGTAAATTTTTGAACTGTTGCAACGGAAATTTCCGCACACGCGCCGAAGCCGTCACGGGAAATTTCTGGGCATCCGATCCCGCCTGTTACTTAACCGACGAAGAAATTTCTTGACGAAAATTTTCTATCGACTAAAAAATTTCTGTGATACAATGTCACAGAAAATTTTTTTTGGGGGAGATTTTTTGATAGTCTCTTGGAACACAACCAACGCTTGCAACATGTATTGCGCACATTGTTACCGCGACGCCGGCTGTAAAGTTGACGAGGAACTTTCCACCGACGAAGCAAAAAAACTTTTGGAAGAAATTGCGCTGGCAGGATTTAAAATCATGATTTTTTCGGGCGGCGAACCTTTAATGCGTCCGGATATTTTTGATTTGGTGCGGCACGCGGCAAGTTTGAAATTAATTCCCGTCTTCGGCACGAACGGAACTTTAATCACGCGGCAAGTTGCTGAAGATTTGAAGGCGGCGGGCGCACGCGGCATGGGAATTTCCCTTGACTCACTCGACGCGGACAAGCATGACAAATTTCGTTCGTTCAAAAATGCATGGCAAGGCGCGGTTGACGGCATGAAAAATTGTCGTGAAGTCGGCTTGCCGTTTCAAATTCACACGACGGTTATGGATTGGAATCAGCATGAACTTGAGGCGTTGACGGATTTTGCCGTAGAAATCGGCGCGAAAGCTCATCACATTTTTTTTCTTGTGCCGACGGGACGCGCAGAGTCAATCGAAAGTGAATCACTGCGCGCAAAAAGTTACGAAGAAGTTTTGCGCCGAATCATGAAAAAACAGCAGGAAGTTTCAATCGAACTCAAGCCGACGTGTGCGCCGCAATTTCTCCGCATTGCCAACGAAATGGGCATGAAGTTGCGATTCAAACGCGGCTGTCTTGCGGGGCTGTCCTACTGCATCATCAGCCCGAAAGGAAAAGTTCAACCCTGCGCGTACTTGAACATGGAATTGGGCGACGTTCGCAAAACGCCGTTTCATGAAATTTGGCGTGACAATCCGATTCTGAAAACGCTCCGAACTTTGAATTACGGCGGCAAGTGCGGCGGTTGTCGTTACAAAAATTCTTGCGGCGGTTGCAGGGCGCGGGCGGCAGTCTACAACGAAGGAGATTTCATGTCCGCCGACCCAATTTGTTTAATGGATCGATAGTTAAGTTGGAGGATTAACGTGCAAAAAAATATTCCCGCCGTGTCAATTATAATTCCGCTGTACAATGCCGAAAAATATATCGGCGAATGTCTCGAAAGCATTTTAGCCCAGACTTTCACCGATTACGAAGTTATTGTGGTTGACGACTGCTCGACGGACAAAAGCGTTGAAGTCGTCAAAAGTTATTTTGAAAAATTTTCCGGCAAACTCCGATTGATTCTCACTGCAAAAAATTCCGGAAATCCCGGTCCGCCCAGCAATATCGGAATAAATTTTTCAACAGGCGCGTACATTTTTTTCATGGACAACGACGACGCAATTACTGAAACGGCACTTGAAGAAATGTTTTTGCTTGCGAAAAAATTTGACGCCGACGTTGTTCATTGCAAAAGGTACTATCGTTTTCCCGCCGACAAAAAATATTCCGATAAGACGGCGCGGGTACTCCACAAATATTTGATTGGCGAAGAAGAGACGCCGCCCGCATTTGTCAGCGAAAATATTTTGGAACGAATTAAAATTTTGAATGAAGGAAAACTTTTCTTGAACTTGTGGACGAAATTAATTCGCCGCGAAATTATTTTTCAAAATGAACTGAAATTGATTAACGGCATGGCTCAAGACATGGTTTTCACGTGTTGCCTGTTCCTCTGCGCGAAAAAATATTTGCTCGTGCCAAACGCCGTGAATTTGTACCGCGTCGATCCAAATTCGCTGTCGCATTCGTCAAAAACTTTGCAAGTTCACGTTCATCAATGGGCGACGGGGTTGGTGCAGGGATTTAATTACTTTGAAAAATTTTTCGGCAAGCAAATTTTTCTTAGCCAACGCTTGGACGCAAAATTTTCTTTGATTGAAATTTGGATTCGCGAATGTTGCAAGTACTTGAAAAATTTTTATCTGCAATATCCCGCGTGGCAACTCAACGAACTCATCCGCAAAGAATTTGACGCCGTCGAAGATAAATCCGCGTTAATGGCGTTCCTGTTCAGCCGAATGAATATGTTTAACTTGAAAGCGGATTTGCAGGAAAAAAAATTAAAAGAACTTCAGCAAAAAATTTCTGCGCCTACGACTTAATCGCTATCGCCTCGACTTCGCAAAGTGCGCCGGCGGGTAAATCTTTCACGGCAACGCAACTTCGCGCGGGTTTGCTGACAAAAAATTTTTCGTAAACGGCATTGAAAGTTTTGAAGTCCGAAATATTTGCAAGAAAGCATGTTGTCTTCACAACGTGAGAAAAGTCCGTGCCCGCCGCCTTCAAAACTTCTCCAAGATTTTTACAGCACTGCTCGGCTTGTCCCGCGATGTCCGTCGCTACGATTTTTCCTGCGGCAGGGTCGATTGCAATTTGCCCCGACGTGTAAACCGTGCCGCCGTGTTCAATCGCTTGGCTGTAAGGTCCGACTGCCGCCGGTGCTTTGTCCGTGTGAATGATTTGCATAAATTTTTCCTCCTTGAGGTGATTAAATGAAAAAAGATTTTGTAAAAATTTTTGCCGCCGTTTTCATGACATTTATCAGCGTGATCTGCGCGGGATGTTTTCAAGGCAAATCCGATTTGACGATTGGCGACGACGGCAAAGTTACTCTCCACAACGAATTAATGGGCGTGCCGCTGATGAGTGAGCCGATTGAAGGTTTGAAAAACGACATGGAACGCAGTCAATACGTCAAGGAAATTACGCCCATTGCCAACGGAAATATGTCCGGCTACCGAATCACGATGCAATACGAAACGATTCAGCAATTCGCCGCGCAGGAAATTGGTTTGTTCCGCGACGGCAAGGGCAAGGGCATTCAGCAACGAAAAGGTTGGTTCTTCGACGCGTACAATTTTGATTTTGCCGTTGACGCTCCAGAAGAAGGCGCGTACTTGGACAATCCCTTCGTTCAATCGATGATGCCGCAAATCAGTTATGAACTCGTCATCAATCTTCCTTACGCCGTAGAAAAAACCAACGCGCATAATATTTCCAACGAAGGAAAAACTTTGACATGGAATTTATCTTCGGCGATAACGAGCGGAAAAAATATTTCCATGCAATCGCAGTTCAGAATTTGGCACAAAGATAAAATTTTGTTGACAATCACGGTTATAATTTTGCTGTTGACGGGCGCGATTTATTTTTCCCGCAAATCTAAGAAATGTGAAGAAGGAAGTTTCGAGGCGGCGAAGAATGTCAAACTCATGCAAATTTGCATGGCGTTGGCGGCGGCGGCAATTTCTGCGTCCGCGTTCGTCTTGCTTGACCCCGTGACGTTCACCACCGCCGATATTATAACACCTGCGCGCTAGCACAAACAATTTTTTTGAGGAGTGATTTTAATTGAGAATTCTTGCCCCCCCCCCAGATTTTTTTGAAGTACTGACGGAAGGTATTTTCCGAAAAGTTTACGGCTTGCCGAGTGAAAAACTTTCGTTGAAAAAAAATTCTAAGCTGAAACAAAAAATAATTGACGCCGTCGAAGAATTGAGAGAATCCTACCGCGCCGACGTTTGCATTACGGATTATTCCAAAGAGGAAAACCGCAAGGCTTACATGATCGCCTACTACCCGTATTTTTTCGCGGCAGTTTACAACATTGTGTTCCACCTTCTCAACAAGGATTATCTTGCACAGAGATTAAAGCAACAGAAAAAACTTTACTGCGAATATTTCGCTTGCGGACCTTGTCCGGAACTTTTTGGAACGGCTCTTGTGGTAAAGGGTTTCGCGAAAAAAAATTCGTTAGGCGAAGTTTCGTTGGACGTTGCAACTTACGATTTTGAAAAAGGTTGGTCAGATCTGCTTGCAACAGTTACCTGCGGATTTTGCAACAAAGGGATAGAGTTGCCGACAAAAGCAAATTTCTTTCAGGACTTCGACATAAAAAATTCCGCGCAGAAACTTAGAGAAATTTACGACACGACGCCGACAACTGATTTTTGGAAAAATTTTAAGGCACGCATGGGAAATACGGACGTTGTCTTCCTGCAAAATTATCTTAGTCACATCAGCGGTGCACCGCAGAGCGTAAGAAATTTTTTAGGTTGGTTTGCAAATTTGGTTCGCTTGACGCCGTACGGAACATTTTTTGTGCTGGTTGATTTGAAATACGGCGCGACGTACAGAGTTTTTGACACGCTCACGAATGATGCGGATTTTCTTGGACAAACTGATTTGAGTGTAGTGAATGAATTGAGCCACACGCCCGACGACGGCGACGCGTTGACGATTATGCACCCATTGCCTTCAGCGGGAATCAAGGAAAATATTTTTTACGATCCCGAAACTGGATCTTCGACGCTCAAACGCAAGACAAATTATTTCCAGCTGGTACTTCAAAAAGTTCAGAACGTTCCCTTTTAAAGGCGGCGAATTTTGAATGATAATTCGTTCCCCGCCGCGTCACAATGGCTGGGATAATTTGAATTTTTTGCTGGAGTGATTAAATTGGAAAATTTTGCGGAACTGACAGAAAAAATTTTTAGGCAGACCTACGGATTTCCGAGCGAAAATTTGACCGGCGAAGAACTCGACAAAGTTCGCGCCGCCGTGATTGAATTGCGCAATTCCTACGCGTCGAATGTCTGCAAGCCGCTTTACCAACGCGAAGAAATCAGAAAGGCTTACATGTTCTCCTACTATCCTTACTACGTTCAGCCCGTGTACGAAATTATTTCAAATGTTTTGCGCACGGAGTGGGGAGAATGCATGCTGGAATATTGGGGCGAAAGGGCGATTGGCTTTGACAGCGAAGATTTGGGAGCTGTTTGCCCCATTGAACTTACATACATTGCGGGCGGACCTTGTCCCGAACTTTACGGCACTGTGAAGGCACTCAAAGACATTGGCTTAGATAATGACATTTACGCGCAGATTTACGACATTGAGGAAGGCTGGCGCGATTTGCAAAATATCACGCTTGACCTTTGCAAAGATTGTTACGGCAAAAATATTTCGTTGACTTTTTCTTCAGAGTACAACGCCCTTGATTCATCTAAGCAGGAACTTGAACACGGATATGGTATCCTTTTCATTCAAAATTATCTTAGTCACGTTGTGGACACCGAAAAATTCATGCGTAGTTTCGAAAGTCTTTTGAACTCAAACAGATTCGGCGAAGTCATAATCCTTGACTTGAACTACAACGCGACGAGAAATATTTTTGAGCGCATCTGTGACAAAGATTTTTTGTCAAAACACAGATTGTACACAATTTTAAAGCACACGCCGGACGACGGCGATCCCATTCAGGCAATTCATGAACAACCTTCACGCGGAATACAAAAAATTTTCAACAGCGAATTGGACATCATAACTTACCCGAAAAAATACACCAAGTATTATTACCTTGCCTTTGGAAAACTTTACAAACCAACATTCGGATTTCGTGTTGATAGCAGACGAGAGGAATTAAAATGATCTTAAGCGTTAGCCGTCGGACGGACATTCCGGCTTTTTACAGCGAATGGTTTTTCAATCGCGTTAAGGCGGGATTCGCGGACGTGATTAATCCTTTCAACGCAAATAAATTTAGCCGCGTGCCGATAAATCCTGACATCGTCGACTGCATTGTTTTCTGGACGAAGGACGCCGCGCCGCTCATGGAACGCCTCGACGAACTGAAAGATTACAAATACTATTTTCAATTTTCCGTGACGCCCTATGATGAGGAAGTTGAGCCCGGACTTCTGCGCAGTCAAACGAAGAAAAAAATTATTCGCACGTTTCAAACTTTGTCGGATAAAATTGGCAGTGATAAAGTTATTTGGCGATACGACCCGATAATTTTCAGCGATATTTTCAACGTCGATTGGCACTTCGCGCAGTTTGAATTTCTCATGAAACATCTTGCGCCGTATACAAAACGTTGCGTGATAAGTTTTGTCGACCTCTACAAAAAAACTCAACACAATACCAAGCCGCTGGGACTTCTGGAACTCGACGAAAAAACCATGAAAGAAATTGCGTTGGGGTTTTCGCAAATTGCTGAAGGATACAAAATCGAAATTCAATCCTGCGCGGAGAAAGTTGACTTGGCGGAGTTCGGCATAAAGCACGGCTCGTGTATCGACAAAGAAATTGTTGAAGAAGTCATCGGCGAAAAAATTAAAGTCAAGAGAGATAATCAACGCCCCGATTGTCAATGCGTCGACAGCGTCGATATCGGCGGCTACGATACTTGCCTGCACCTTTGCGCGTATTGTTACGCGAACTTTCGCCCGCAAATTGCCGTGAATAATCATGCGAAACATAATCCTATGGATTCGGCATTGACGCACGACTTTAGCGGAGAAAAAGTTCCGTTCATAAAAAAAGCCGTCAAACTCGAAAGAGTTCAACGGGGATTGTTTTAGCCGGTAGGTTGTAGCTGGTAGCTGGTAGGTTAGGGAAGTTCAACGAAAAGTTGAGAAATGTCAACGGGTTCATCTTCTTGTTCTTCGACGGGCGGATTAATGATGTCCGAAGACTCCAACGCTTTTGGCGAACTTTTCTTGCCATTCTCGACGGCGGAAACATAACGGAAGGCATCAATTTGCACGGGAATGCCGATAACGCGATCCAACTTCGCCTTGCTGACATTGTAAGTGTAAAGAGAATTGTAATAATTATTTCTGGCTACGGCAACTTTTTCTTGAGCGTCCATGACGTTTAAGTTTGTGTCAACGCCTTCGTTGTAACGCACCTTAGCGATTTCGTAAGCGTCTTCAGCTTCGGTGACGGCGGCAGCGGAGACGTTGACATTTTTTTCTGCCGTCAACAGTTCAATGTACGCCGTGTGAACGTCTAATCTGATTTGATCCAGCTGTTGCTTGAGTTGCGACTCGGCTTTTTCCTCCGCCAACTTCGCCTGCTTGATTTGCGCGTCGGTAATTCCGTTATCAAAAAGATTCCACTGCATGCTCAATCCAATTTGCCAATATTCATTGATGTGCTTGGAGTCGAAAAAAGCTTCGCCGGTGGATGACGCGTTAGCCTGCGCATTGATTGAAGGTCTGTAACCGGATTTTCGCCCGTCAACGGTAGTTTGAGCTTGACGAACGGAATACAACGCGGCAATTCCGTCGGGGCGATGTTCAAGCGCGTATTCGGTGCACTCCTCCTCGTTCAACGGGTAAGGCGTATTTTGTAAATCTTCGTCCGTGACTAAAACCGTGTCGACCGGCAAACCGATTACATTATTGAGCGTGGCGACGGCGGATTCATAATCTCCCCACGCGGAATTCAAATTCCTTTTGTAGTTGGCAAGCTGAACAGAAGTTGAAAGAACGTCCGCTTTCGCCACAGTCCCAACCTCATATTGAAATTGAACGCTGTCCAAATGGCTCTGCAAAAAATTTACTGCTTCCTGCTGAACTTTTATATTGTCGTTGCGCTGAAGAACTTGCAAGTAAGCCTCCGTCGCTTGATAACGAACGTATTGCTTGGCATACTCCAGCCGTAAATCCGCCACGTTCAAAGCATATTCCGCGCCTTGAATTTGATTTTCCAAATTCCCGCCCGTGTAAAGCGGCATGCTCAAGCTCAACGAGTGATAAACTTCTGATTGGTACTGCGCGCGCTTGGGCAAGTCATTGCCATCGTTGTAAGTTCGCTCCCAATCTTCGTCGTCGTAGTAAAAATGATACCGCGCGTAGTACTCTTGATCTTCCTTGTATCTTTTTCCGCCGATGTAATACGCTGAAGATTGCCATGAAAGTCTTGGTCCGCCGTTCCTGCGAATTTCTGACAATCGCCACTGTGCCGCCTCGCGATCCGTTTGGTACTGCGTAATTGCATGATTATTTTCCAATGCTAAATCTATTGCCTTGTCCAGTGACATTGTTACACTTTCGGCGGCGAATGAAATGCTGTGAAATAAAAATGCCGCTGAAAATATCGCCGCGCAAAATTTTTTCCTACTCACAATATCGCTTCCCTTCAGAAAAAAATTTGTCTTAGTCCGAGTCAGTGAATCTGAAAATTTCTTGAAAGAATTTTATCACATAACAAAGAAATTGCAAACTTGAAAAAAATTTTTTCTGAATGCAATTTGAATTGCCGAAAAATTTTTTTGAAGTTTTATATTTGCGGCGGCTATCGACAAATTTTTCTAACTGTGATAAATTGTAGCGACAGATTTTTTTGGAGATGATTCAATGGCAGATTTACTTTACACAATCAAGGCGAACACGCCGAAGGAAGATATTATACGTCAACTGCGCGAACACCCCGAAATAAAATTCGTCTCGTTGATGGGCATCGACCTTGCGGGAAATGACACGGACGAAAAAATTCCCGTACGAATTTTTTTGAAAGACATGGACGATTTTTTTGCGGGCAGTGCAGTGCAGACGGACGGAAGTTCAGTCGTTTTGCCGGGTATCGCGACGCTGAACAATGCGAAGGTGGACATGCCGATAGATCGTTCCGTTAATTGGTTTGTCGATTACAATTTTGAACACTACGACAATTTGACTAATCGCCCCGTCGGAACTTTGCGCATTCCAAGTTTTTTGATTCACGAAGGAAAACGTGTCGACTCCCGC
This sequence comes from Selenomonadaceae bacterium, assembly GCA_017444245.1. Taxonomy (GTDB): domain Bacteria; phylum Bacillota; class Negativicutes; order Selenomonadales; family Selenomonadaceae; genus Quinella. Next base: position 11,049 of record JAFSXD010000019.1, read on the forward strand.
GCAGTTTTGGCGGACACATTGATTAACGTCAAAAAAGAATTGGTTGATTTGTTTCACCATTATCCGAATGTCAGCGGGCTTGCAGTCAGCGGAAAAGATATTACGGATATCGTTTTCACTTCCGCAACCGAACTGGAATTTTGGGTGAAGACGCCGCTTGAAGAAGCCGCCGTCGAAGAAATGAGCGCGTCTCAAGTCATGCAGGAGCAGTACTGGGAGCGGACGCATGGCGCGGTTCGTTGTGCGCTTGAACAAAGTTTGATTGAGCTTGACAAGTACGGTTTGAAAGTTGAAATGGGTCACAAAGAAGTTGGCGGGCTCAAGGCGCAAATTGATGAGTCGGGGCATTTAACCCATGTCTGTGAACAGTTGGAGATTGACTGGAAATTTTCTGATGCGTTGCAGGCGGCGGACAATGAAATTTTGGCGCGCACTGTCGTCAAAGAAATTTTCCGCGCCAACGGTCTTGAAGTGAGTTTCAAAGCAAAACCGATGATTGGTCTTGCGGGCAACGGCGAACATACGCACATTGGGCTTGCCGCAGTGACTGCTGAAGGAAAAATTTACAATATCTTCGCCGCAGAAAATCCTGAACAAGATTACATGAGCGCGGTGGGATTCGGCGCACTTATGGGCTTGCTGAAAAATTACGAAGTGATCAACCCGTTTGTCAGCTCGACGAATGATTCACTGAACAGGTTGAAACCGGGATTTGAAGCACCCGTTTGTATTGTCACTTCGCTTGGACACACGCCGCAATTTCCCAGCCGTAACCGCACAATTTTGGCGGGGTTGATTCGCGATTTGGAAAATCCTATGGCGACGCGATTTGAACTTCGCGCGTGCAATCCGTACACTAATACTTACTTGGTACTTGCCGCGTCGTATTCGGCGATTCTCGACGGGATTAAAATGGCTGTCACGCACACGACGGATGAACTTTTGGCGGAGCTTTCCAAAGAGGCGGGGCAAGACGGTTTTTATCTGGAAAAAAATCGTGCCTATCGCAGTGAAGAGGACGTTTACGAGGCGTTCACCGAAGAAGAGCGCAGTAAAATTTTTGGCAAGCCCCCCGCGACTGTTTGGGAAAATATTTCTGCGCTGGAAAAATATCCGGAGAAAGTTGAAATTATTTGTTCGGGCGGCGCGTTGAATGAAAAAATTATCAATGCGTTCCGTGAAGGCGCGTTACTTCGTTGGAAGACAGAATTAATTTCGAGGATTCTCCCTGAAATGCGCAGTTTGGTTCGTAAGGCGAAAAAAATTGACGCGGCATTTGTCACGGATCAAGACGCTTACAACTGGAATAAAATTTTCAATCTCCGCGCGGAATTGGCGAAGGATTCCATTGACGAAAAATCTTTGTTTACGCGTTTGATTCGCGCGTTGGAGACGGGGAAATTTGATGAGGCGTCTGAATTGCAGATTGTCATTTACGAAAA
>JAFSXD010000020.1 GCA_017444245.1 Selenomonadaceae bacterium
AAAATTTTTACGCAAAAAAATTTCCCGTCGAAGTTTTAAACTTGACGGGATTTTTTATTTCAGTCGACGTTCGTCACGCCACGAAAATAATGTCCTCTTGTGTAATTTTCAATCTCCGCGCCGCCGAATTTGTACCTGCGCACAATGTCCGCCGTCTCGTCCGCTGTCAACGCGCGACAGTCAATCCTAATCCTGCTGACGCCCTCAAAATTATTTCTGTGCTCAATCATCGAAAGCGTTTTTGAATTTAAAATGTGCATTCGGCAAAATTGATCCGTCACGACAGGAAACAAAATATTTTTTCTGTCGCTCAAGTAGAAATTATTTTTTCGGCAAGGATGCGTACAAATTTTTTCACCGACGTTGCCAATAAAACTTCCAATCGCGCAGTAAAGCGAAATCATCAGTTCCAATCGCCCGTGAACAACGCATTCAACCGGCAGACAAGATTTTTTTGCAACGAATTTCACTTGCTCCAAAGTCATTTCCGGCGAAAGCGTCACACCGTCGACGCCCAAATTTTTCAACGCCTCAATCGTTTGCAAATTGAACGTTATCAAAGAAAAATCCGTACGAATCTGCGCGGGGGAAAATTTTTTCGCCATTCTCAACGTCGCCAAATTGTGAACGTAAACCGCGTCAAACTTTGCACCGGATAAAATTTTTTCCAATTCGGCAACTTCACTTTCGCGGACAATTCGCGGCGTCGCCAAACAAAATTCTTTTCCCCGTGAATGAACCACGTCGAACGCGGCTGAAATCTCTTTCAATGTGACGGGGCGGTTGCGAAAATTTTCTCCGCCAAATAAAATTGCGTCCGCGCCGTTGTCCAGTGCCGATTGAATTTTTTCCGGCGTGTCGACTTGGGCGATTAGAGCCGGTAGCTTGTAGCTGGTAGCTGGTGGCTTGTAGCTGGTAGCTGGTAGGTTGTAGCTTGTAGCTGGTAGGTTGTAGCTTGTAGGTTGTAGCTTGTAGCTTGTAAATTGAATCCGTTGCGATTCCAACTCGTCAGTAACTTTTCTGCGCACGTCGTTCAGTTCGCTAATCGGCATCATCAAATTTTCGTCAATGTCCGCGTCCAAATTCCGCAGAGAAAATACCGAATTGCCCAGTCGCCCAATTTGTTTTTGCAAAATTTCCAAAGTCAACGGGCGATTCTTCGCGACCTCCGCCACAAAATTTGTTGACGCCGTTGCTGAATTTCCGTCCGCGTCCGTCATCGTCAAAGTCAACGGCTGATTGAGTTTTGCGGTAACTTTTGCGTCAACGGGAAATTTTTTTTGATATTCGCCGTTGAAAAATTTTTTTGCCTCTGCAATTAATTCCGCGTCAAAAATTTTGAAAGCTCTGTCGTGAACTTTCACGCCGCGCAGGTTTTCAACTTCAATCGTGCAAATTTCGCCGTCGACATGAAATTTTTCGACAGTGAACGTGACGCGCCCGCCAACCTTCACCCAAATTTCTAATTGATCTCCCGCAGAAATTTTTTCCGAAAGTTTCAGCGTCAAAATATTTTTCTCAACCTTGACGACGCGCCCAACCAAAACGCCGCGATTGTTCGGACGCTTGTCACTGATTAAATTTTTTCCTTGATTGCGTTCAAGGTGTGCCGTCGTGAAATCGCGATTGAAAATAGATTTTAGTTTGTAGCTTGTAGCTGGTAGGTTGTAGCTTAAAGCTAAATCATCCAGCGCGTCACGATAAACTTTCACGACCGTTGCGACGTACTCGGGGCGTTTCATTCTGCCTTCGATTTTCAGCGAAGTCACGCCCGTTTCAACAAGTTTGGGGAGAAGTTCCAGCGTGTTCAAATCTTTTGGACTTAAAAGATATTCGCCAACTGAACCGTCCAAAAAATTTTTTCCGTCCGCGTCAACGAGTTTGTAGGGAAGGCGGCAAGGTTGGGCACAACGTCCGCGATTGCCGGAGCGCGCGCCTATTAAACTGCTCATCAAACATTGCCCGGAGTAGCAAACGCAAAGTGCGCCGTGAATAAAAATTTCTGTTTCAATCGGAGAATTTTTAGCGATGTATTCAATTTCATTCAATGAAAGTTCGCGGCTCAAGACAACGCGGCTGAATCCCAGTTCGTGCAAAATTTTCACGCCGTCCAAATTGTGAATAGTCATTTGCGTTGAGGCGTGCAAAGGAATTTCCGGCGCGACTTGCCGAATAATTTTTGCCGCGCCCAAATCTTGAACAAGTAACGCGTCGACGTTGGCATTGCGCAAAAATTTTATGTACTCGGCGAAATTTTCCAGTTCGTCATCAGCCAAAATTGTATTTGTCGTGACATGTACTGTGACGCCGCGCAGATGTGCAAATTTAATTGCGTCAATCATGTTTTCGCGTGAAAAATTTTCAGCATAAGCACGTGCGCCGAAGTTTTCGCCCGCCAAGTAAACGGCGTCTGCTCCTGCGTTGACGGCGGCTTTAAGCGCGTCAAAACTTCCTGCAGGTGCTAACAGTTCCGGCAAAAAAATTCCTCCTTAGTTAGCTTGTAGCTGGTAGGTTGTAGCTTGTAGCTTGTAGCTTGTAGAAAAATTCCTAGCCCCTAACTACTTGCTCAACTCCAAAGCTCTGCCCGTTCCGATTGCAACACAACTCAACGGGTCATCAGCAACGGAAGTAGGGATATCCGTTTCGCGTCGAATGAGTTCAGCCAAACCGTACAGCATTGCGCCGCCGCCCGTCAAAATAATTCCGCGATCCATGATGTCAGCGGCAAGTTCCGGCGGAGTTTGTTCAAGGACATCTTTCACGCAAGAAACAATTTTGCCGACCGATTCACTCAACGCCTCGACAATTTCTTCAGTGGTAACGTCAACAGTCTTTGGCATTCCCGTGACAGAATCTCGACCGCGAATGTCAAGTCGTTCTTTCCTTGCGCCGGAAAAAGCCGCGCCGATTGTCATTTTAATATTTTCTGCGGTACGTTCGCCAACCAAAAGATTGTGCTGTTTCCTTATGAAATTTTCAATATCTCTGTCAAATTGATTTCCCGCCACGCGCAGACTGTTGCCGGTGACGATGCCGCCCAAAGAAATTACTGCAACGTCGCAAGTGCCGCCGCCGATATCAACAATCATTGAGCCAACGGGTTCTGCAATGTCAATTCCCGCGCCCAACGCCGCCGCTATCGGCTCTTCAATGAGCTCTGCAGTTTTCGCGCCCGCCTGTTCAGCCGCCTCTTGGACCGCGCGTTTCTCAACGACAGTGACGCCCGTCGGCACGCAAATCATCACTCGCGGACGAAATAAAAATGAGCGACCAACAACTTTTTGCAGAAAGTGTCGTATCATCGATTCTGTCATGTCGTAATCGGCAATGACGCCGTCACGCAACGGTTTTATTGCAACGATATTTCCCGGCGTGCGTCCGATCATTTCGCGGGCGTCAGAACCAATCGCCAATATTGTATCATCATCTTTATCGATTGCCACGACGGAGGGTTCGCGCAGGACGATTCCTTTTCCTTTCACGTAAACTAAAACGTTCGCAGTCCCTAAATCTATGCCTACGCTTGTTGAAATGCCAAACAAAATTAAAGTCCCTCCCGCGAGTTACTCTCTAAAACAAATTTTCTCAATGCCGGAAATTTTAACACGCTTTTTTTCCGTTTACAAGTATTTTGTTAGGAGCTTAAAGCTTAAAGCTTGAAGCTTAAAGCTACCAGCTAAAAAGTTGACCGTAGCGAATCAAAAAGTTATAATAGCAAGCGTTTTTGTAAAAAAATTTTTCAGTAGGGAGTGGAAAATTTCCATGAAACTGGCTCTGTTGATAGTATACTTTTCAGTTCTGGTCGGCATAGGACTTTACTGTAGAAAACATACGACAGACGTTGACGGCTTTGTTTTGGGCGGGCGTTCAGTCGGCGCATGGCTTACGGCGTTCGCTTACGGCACATCATATTTTTCAGCTGTCGTCTTCGTCGGCTACGCGGGACAATTCGGCTGGAGATACGGCATCGCGGCAACGTGGGCAGGCATCGGCAACGCGCTAATCGGTTCGCTAATGGCGTGGTTCATTTTGGGCAGACGAACAAGAATCATGACACAACATCTTGATTCGGCGACAATGCCGCAATTTTTTGGCAAACGTTTTGGTTCAGACGCATTGAAAATCGGCGCGTCAATCATCATTTTCATTTTCATGATACCTTACACCGCGTCACTTTACAACGGACTTTCGCGCCTGTTCGGCATGGCATTCGACATAGACTATTCCGTTTGCATAACTTTAATGGCGGTGCTTACGGCTGTCTACGTCATCGCGGGCGGTTACATGGCAACGGCGATAAACGATTTCATTCAAGGCATGGTTATGCTCGTGGGACTTGTCGCCGTCATTTACGCCGTGCTTGAGTCGAAGGGCGGTTTCACCAACGCGCTTGACGGACTGGCTCGCGTCACTGACGAAACAGTTTCAACGACGCCGGGAATTTTTTCTTCATTCTTCGGACCGGACCCGCTGAATTTATTGTTCGTCGTGATTTTGACTTCGCTGGGAACTTGGGGACTTCCTCAAATGGTACAAAAATTTTACGCCATAAAAAATGAACAAGCCATTCAAAAGGGCACGATAATTTCAACTTTATTTGCCTTCGTGGTTGCGGGCGGCTGTTACTTTCTCGGCGGATTCGGAAGATTATTTTCAGATCAAGTTGACATCAAGGCAAACGGATTTGATTCAATCATACCGACAATGCTTTCCGGCTTGACTGAAGGCATGATAGCGTTGGTGGTGATTTTGGTTTTGTCCGCGTCAATGTCAACGCTTTCGTCGCTGGTTATCGCGTCAAGTTCCACGCTGACGATAGATTTGTTGAAAGATAACTTCATAAAAAATATGAGTGAAGCAAAACAAGTTTTCGTCATGAGAATTTTAATCGTGGTGTTCATTGCAATTTCTGCGGTGCTTGCGCTCGTACAATACACAAGCTCCGTTAACTTTATCGCGCAGTTAATGGGAATTTCTTGGGGCGCAATGGCGGGGTCATTCCTCGCGCCGTTTATGTACGCGCTTTACTCCAAAAAAGTTACAACGGCGTCTTGCTGGGCATGCTTTTTGTTCAGCAGCGTTTTGATGACGGCGAACATGTTTGCGCGTCCGATGTTCCCCGCGATAATGCAATCGCCAATCAACGCGGGTGCAATCGCCATGCTTGCGGGACTTATAATCGTGCCGGTTGTCAGCGCAATCACTTCTGCGCCTGATAAAAAACTTGTCGACGACGCCTTCAAGTGCTACGACAAAGAAACTACCGTGCCGATCAGCGTTGCTCTCGGAAAAAATCAAAGTTAGATCGATGGATCGATGGATCGATAGATCGATAAATCGATAGTAATTAAAAAAGACTTGCAGAGAATTTTCCGCAAGTCTAATTTTTTTTTTGGAGTGAATTTATTTTCGTACAGAAATTATTTCTGCAACACGACTACTTCAAACGGGCGAAGTTCCTTAGAAATTTCCGCGTAATTGCCGATAATTTTTTTGTAACCTTCGGCGGCGTATTCATCAAAAGATTTTTCCTGCAACGAAGTTTCAACGCCTTTGAAGTTGCAAATTACAATCAGCGTTTCGTTGCCAAGAGTTCGGCGATAAGCGATGACGGCGGGGTTTTCGCGCTCAATGAAAGAAATATCTCCGTCCTGCACGATTGGATTTTCTTTGCGGAACTTGACGAGCATTTTGTAAAAAGCAAGAACGGAATTTTCGTCGCGCTCTTCCATTTCGACGTTGATTCGTTTAAAATTATCAGGAGAGGAAATCCATGCTTCAGCGGTTGAAAATCCTGCGAACTTTTCAGCGTTCCATTGCATTGGCGTGCGGCTGTTGTCGCGTGAACGTTCGCCGAGAATTTTAATTGCCTCCGCGTCAGTTTTTCCGCTGTCACGCAAAATTTTGTAGTAATTCAAACTCTCAACGTCGCGATACTGATTAATCGACGTGAATTTGGCGTTAGTCATGCCGAGTTCTTCGCCTTGATAAATGTACGGCGTGCCGCGCATGAGATGAATTGTCGCCGCCAACATTTTCGCGGATTCTGCATGAAATTTTTCGTCGTCGCCGAAACGTGAAACTGCACGCGGTTGATCGTGGTTGCACCAGAAAAGCGCGTTCCAACCTCCGCCTTCGGACATGCCAACCTGCCAATCTTCAAAAAGTTTTTTCAGCGCGGGAATATCGGCGTCCATGAGTGCCCACTTGTCGCCGTCCTTGTAGTCAACTTTCAAATGGTGGAAACTGAACGACATGGAAAGTTCATGATTATCCGGATTTGAATAGCGTATGCAATTTTCAAGATTCGTTGACGCCATTTCGCCTACGGTAATCATTCCGTCAATTCCTGCATTTTTCACAAGTTCGCGCAGATATTCATGGACATGCGGACCGTCAGCGAAAAGTTTTCTGCCAAGTCCTTTTGTATCGTCTTCAAAAACTTCCGGCTTGGAAATGAGATTGATAACGTCGAAACGAAAACCCATTACGCCTTTTTCGCGCCAGAATTTTACGACGTCAGCCATTTCTTTGCGAACTTCGGGATTAGTCCAGTCAAGGTCGGGTTGGCTTACGTCGTGCAAGTGCAAGTACCATTTTCCAACCTGCGGCTGCCATTCCCAAGCACTTCCTCCGAAGGCGCATTGCCAATTTGTCGGCGGTTCTCCTGCTGCGCGTCCGTCACGGAAAATGTAGTAGCGTTGAAAATGTTCGTCGCCGTTTATTGCCTTCTGAAACCATTCGTGCGCGGACGAGGTATGACAAAGCACCATGTCGAGCATGATTTTCAAACCTTTTTCGTTGGCGCGTTTAATGAGTTCGTCGAAGTCCGCCATTGTGCCGAAAGTCGGATCAATTTTTTTGTAATCGGCAATGTCATAGCCGTTGTCACGTTGCGGGCTGACGAAAAAAGGAGTACTCCAAATGTAGCGGACGCCGAGACTTGCAATGTAATCGAGCTTGTCAATGATGCCGCGAATGTCGCCTATGCCGTCGCCGTTGGAATCTTTGAAACTGCGCGGATAAATTTGGTAAACCGTATCGGCGGAAAATTTCATTCCGAACCCTCCATTCCCTCTGAAAAATTTTAATAACTAGCGATAACCGTTTGTCCGGTTTTTGCTTTCATGCCGCTGTTGAATTTGAAATCAACGCCGTTAGGATTGGTGACTACGAAAACTGCCGTGTCGGGATGACCTGCGGCTTTAATTTTAGCCTTGCTGAATTTTAACAGAGGAGTACCCACTTTGACAACGTCGCCGACTTTGACGAGATAGCTGAAACCGTCGCCGCCCATGCTTACCGTGTCAATGCCGACGTGAATTAAAATTTCAACGCCGTTTGAAAGCGTCATGCCGACAGCGTGTTTGGAATCTTCCATGAGCACGGTAACTTTGCCGGAAACAGGAGCGCAGACCGTTTCGTTAGCAGGTTTAATTGCCAAGCCGTCGCCAACCATTTTTTCCGAAAAGACGCCGTCGCCTATTTCTTTCAAGCTGATAACTTCGCCGTCGAGGTATGCTTTAAATTCGTTTTCGCTGACGAGATTTTTTTCAGCTTCCGCATTCGCCGCTTCAGCCGCCGCCTCTGCTTCAGCCGCCGCTTGAGCCGCTTCAGCCTCTTTGTCAACGCCTCTTTTCTTGCCGACTGCCATTGTCAAAATGACGGGGACAACGATAGCCGCCAACATCGCAAGAGCAAAGGTAGGCATGTACTGCGGCTGAATTGACAAAATTCCCGGTACGCCGCCAACGCCGATTGCATTAGCCGTTGTGTTTGTAGATACGCAAATGATAGCCGCGCAGGCAGAACCCGTCATGCCGCAGATAAGCGGGAACAATCGCGGTATGTTGACACCGAAAATAGCCGGTTCAGTGACGCCCAGCCAACACGACACCCACGCAGGGACGTTAATTTCTTGTGCTTGTGCATTTTTACGTTGGAGATACATCATGCCGAGAACTGCCGAACCTTGCGCAATATTTGAAAGAGCTATCATCGGCCAGAGCATCGTTCCGCCGTAGTCCGCGATTAACTGTAAATCTATCGCGTTCGTCATGTGATGTAAACCCGTGATAACCAAAGGAGCGTAAATAAATCCAAAAATCGCGCCGAAAATTACGCGGAAGTCTCCGGTAATTCCGCTAAACACTACGCTTGAAATTGCAGAGCCGATTTTCCAACCGATAGGTCCAAGTACGAAGTGAGCCGCAATGACAGTTAAAAGTAAACTGCAGAAAGGAACGACGATCATGGAAACGACGGGCGGGACGAAACTTTTAAAAAGTCGTTCTAATTGCACCAAGACCAGTGCCGCCAAAATCGCGGGAATGACCTGCGCTTGATAACCAATCATGTTGACTTGAAAATTTCCAAAATCCCAATGTGGAATTTGATCCGCAGGAGTTGTCGCTACAGCGTACGCATTCAAAAGTTGGCTGGATACAAGAGTTAAACCTAAAACGATACCTAAAATCGGAGTGCCGCCCATTTTCCGAACGACTGACCAACAAATACCAACGGGAATGCCAAGATGAAATACCGCCTCACCGATAAGCCAAAGGAAATGATCCATGCCCGCCCAAAATTGGCTGAGTTGCACGAGAGTTTTTGTACCATTTTCAAAGAGATAGAGCGAATCGATACAGTTTCTAAAACCTAAAATAAGACCGCCGGTAATAATCGCCGGAATCAGCGGAGCAAAAATTTCAGCCGCAATAGCCGCCGCGCGTTGCAGGACGTTTTGATTAGCACCTGCCGCCGCCTTCACCGCATCTTTCGAGACGCCTTCAATTCCCGCAAAAGCAGTGAAGTCTTTGTAAAATTCACTTACCGTATTGCCGATGATAACTTGGAACTGTCCCGCTTGCGTGAAACTTCCCTTGACGACTTTCATCGCTTCGATTTTTTTCACGTCCGCCTTTTTCGGATCGACAAGCACGAAACGCATTCGCGTCATACAGTGCGAAACCGCCGCAATGTTTTCCTTGCCGCCGACAAGTTTTAACAGTTCTTCAGAATCTTTGGTGTAAGTCCCCATATCCTCGCCTCCAATCAAATGTTTAAACAAAACCTGTATAAACGAATTATTGCATTTTCACTTGCTTAAGTCAAGAGCATTTGAAAAATTTTTATTTTCGTTATTGAAAATTCGCGTTATAATAATTACAACCATTCACTGAAGGAGAGAGCGTCATGGCAAAAAGAAAATTCGACGAAATTTACACTGATTTGAAAAATAAAATCGAAACACAAGAATACTCGTTTAACAGCTGTCTGCCTTCCGAAGTGGAGTTAACAAAAATTTATGGTTGCGTGCGCGGAACAGTTCACAGGGCGGTAAAAGCCTTGATTGAGCGCGGATATTTGCAGATGAGACAAGGCAGTAGGATTCGTGTCATTTTTGAGCCGGTGGAGAGAAATATTTTCAGGGTTGGCGGCATTGAGTCTTTTAAAGAAGCGGCTTTGCGCAACGGCTTCACTTATTTCACGAAAGTTGTCAAGCTTGAAAAAGTCGTAGCCGATGAAGAAATTGCCACGAAGACAGGTTTTAAAATTGGCGATGAACTTTACGACGTGAGACGGATTCGCTGTATCGACGGCAAGGCGTTGATTTTTGACAAAAATTATTTTCTAATCTCGGCAACTAAAGGAATAACCGAAGAGATTGCAGAAAAATCTATTTACGATTACCTTGAAAATACGCTCCGAATGAAAATTGCCACGAGCAAGCGTCGCATAACGGCGGAGTTGGCTACCGCTGAAGATAAAAATTTTCTTGAGTTGGATGATTATAATTGCCTTGTGATAATCAGCGGGCGCGTTTTCAATGCCGACGGGATTCAGTTTGAGTACACCGAATCGCGGCATCGTCCCGATTATTTTTGTTTTGAAGATACGGCTACTCGACACAAAATAATTTAGATCGCCAGTTAGTCAGTTAGTCAGTTAGTCAGTTGGTTAGTTAGTTCAAGCTTGAAAATTTTTTAGAGTTTGTCGAATTACTTTTCCTTTGATAACGACACAGCTCCTTTACAAATTCGGAAAAATTGATATAATTTTTGAAGGTTAACGTCGTGACGATGAAAAAGGAGCGGTGGCTTATGGCAAATGTCAAGCAGGAATCTTTCGGGAAACTTTCGGACGGACGTGAGGCAAAAATTTTTACTCTGCGCAACACGAAGGGCAATGAGCTGAAAGTTACGGATTACGGGGCGCGGGTTGTTTCCGTTCGTTTTCGTGACAAAAGTTTTACTAACAAATTTGTTTTGAAAAGTTACGATGAAGTTGCCGCCTACGAAAAAGACAGTGCGGCGGGAATTGTTTTCGTCGACGAAGGCGAAGACTTCAGCAAAATTATTTGGGACGCTGAAAAAACTCTTGAAGGCGTGAAATTTACGGCGACGATTGGCGACAAGCACGCTGAAATTATTTACAGCATCTCCAACGACAATGAAGTTAGTATCCGTTACGAGGCGACAGGCGCAGAAGACATCACGACGCAACTTGTTTTCAGCGCGGACGCTTTGCCCGATTCGGACATCAAACCTTACGCAGAAGGCGCGACGGAAGGAAAAATTTCCGGCAAAAATATTTACGACATCATAGATCAGCCCGCCGAAGTTTTAATGGAAGTCGGAATGTTCGGCTACGATCCCGGCTGCCCGATTGATTACCTTGAAGCGGGGCTCAAAAACGCGGCGGATATTTTCTCTGCGCCGGCAAGCATTGATGTCAAAGTTTATTCGACGCAAAATAAATTGCACGTCGCTGAATTGGATGACGGTTTCGCAATTAAAACCGGCGGCACAAAATCTGCTGACGGAAAAATTTCTGCGCAAACCGTTTACGTTTTCAAAAATAGAAAGTAAATAGTTGGTAGTTAGTAG
>JAFSXD010000021.1 GCA_017444245.1 Selenomonadaceae bacterium
GCGGGCGATAGTTTGCAAAGAAAGGAGTATGGCGTCCGCCTTCTTCTTTAGTCAAGACGTAAACTTGAGCTTTGAATTTTGTATGAGGATGAATCGTTCCTGGTTTTGCAAGAACTTGACCGCGTTCAATTTCTTTACGGTCGACACCGCGCAGAAGAACACCGACGTTGTCGCCGGCTTCGACGTAGTCAAGAGTTTTGCGGAACATTTCAAGGCTCGTTGCAACAGTCTTTCTAGGCTCGTCCATAAGACCGACGATTTCAACGGGCTCATTCGGTTTCAACATGCCGCGTTCAACACGACCGGTAGCAACTGTGCCGCGTCCGGTGATTGTGAAAACGTCCTCAACAGGCATGAGGAACGGTTTATCTTTGTCGCGTTCAGGAGTAGGAATGTAAGCATCAACCGCATCAAGCAGTTCCATGATTTTGCCTTCCTGCTCTTTGTCGCCTTCGAGTGCAAGAAGAGCTGAACCCGCGATAATCGGAATATCGTCGCCGGGAAATTCATACTTGCTCAAAAGTTCGCGGACTTCCATTTCGACGAGTTCCAAAAGTTCGGGATCGTCAACTTGGTCAACTTTGTTGAGGAAAACGACGATTGCGGGAACGCCGACTTGGCGCGCAAGGAGAATGTGCTCACGGGTCGGGGGCATAGGACCATCAGAGTCAGCAACTACGAGAATTGCGCCGTCCATCTGTGCCGCGCCGGTAATCATGTTTTTGATATAGTCAGCGTGACCTGGGCAGTCGACGTGTGCATAGTGACGTTTTTCAGTTTCGTACTCGACGTGTGCCGTGTTGATTGTAATACCGCGCTCGCGTTCTTCCGGAGCTTTGTCGATGTTCTCGTAGGATTCGTATTTTGCAAAACCTTTCGCCGCGAGAACTTTTGTGATAGCCGCAGTAAGCGTCGTCTTGCCATGATCGATGTGTCCGATCGTACCAATGTTGACGTGTGGTTTACTGCGGTCAAACTTTTGCTTTGCCATTAAATTCAACACTCCTCTATTTTCAAATTCGCATGTTTACGATTTAGGTTTTAGCTTTTAGCTTTTAGCTTTCAGCCTTTAACTTTGGTGACAATCGCTTCAGCAATCGTCTTAGGAACTTCGTCGTAATAGGCAACTTCCATTGAGTAATTGCCGCGCCCTTGCGTCTTCGACCTTAAATCCGTCGAATAACCAAACATTTCGGACAGCGGCGCAAAACCATGAATCACTTGCACGCCATTACGCGGCTCCATTCCGTCAATGCGTCCGCGCCTGGAATTGAAGTCCGCGATAACGTCGCCCATGTAATCTTCGGGGACAGTAATTTCAACTTTCACGTACGGTTCAAGCAAAACGGGTTTGGCTTTTTCCGCCGCCGCCTTGAACGCGATAGAGCCGGCAATTTTGAACGCCGCCTCGCTGGAATCAACCTCGTGGAAACTTCCGTCGTAGACGACAGCTTTAACGTCGACCATCGGGTAGCCCGCAAGCACGCCATTTTCCATTGCTTGTCGAACGCCCGCTTCAATCGGGTTAATGTACTCTTTCGGAATAACGCCGCCAACGATTTTACTTTCAAACGCAAATCCTGCGCCTGCCTCTTGCGGGAAAATTTCAATCCAACAATGCCCGTACTGACCATGCCCGCCGCTTTGACGAACAAATTTTCCTTCAGCTTTGCTCGATTTACGAATCGTCTCACGGTATGCAACTTGAGGTTCGCCAACTTTACATTCTACTTTGAACTCGCGCAACATACGATCCACGATTATTTGCAAATGAAGTTCGCCCATTCCGGAAATTATTGTCTGTCCCGTTTCGGCGTCTGTGTGTACTTTGAACGTAGGGTCTTCTTCAGCAAGTTTTTGCAAGGCAACTCCCATTTTGTCCTGATCATTTTTCGTCAACGGCTCAACCGCAACGGAGATGACAGGATCGGGAAATTCCATTGATTCCAAAATAACGGGTGCTTTTTCGTCGCAAAGTGTATCGCCCGTCGTGGTATCCTTCAAGCCGACCGCCGCCGCAATATCTCCGCTGTAAACCGTATCAATTTCTTTGCGGTTATTGGCGTGCATTTGAAGAATGCGTCCAATGCGTTCCTTTTTGCCCTTCGTCGAATTGTAGACGTAAGAGCCGGATTTCAAGACACCGGAATAAACACGGAAGAAAGCCAACTTGCCGACGTAAGGATCAGTCATTATCTTGAAGGCAAGCGCGGAAAAAGGTTCTGAATCGCTGGACGGTCTGACTTCTTCTTCGCCGCTCGGATTCACGCCTTGAATCGGAGGAATGTCAATCGGTGAGGGCATGTAGTCTACAATCGCGTCAAGCAATGGTTGAACTCCACGATTTTTGTACGAAGTCCCGCAAGTTACCGGCGTCATTTTGGATTCCAGCGTTGCCTTGCGAATCACGGCTTTAATTTCGTCTACCGTAACTTCTTCGCCGCCAAGATATTTTTCCATGAAGTCATCATCTTGTTCTGCGCAGGCTTCCAAAAGTTTATCGCGGTAGTCTTCCGCCATGTCCAACATGTCTTCGGGAATTTCGACAGTGTCAGCAACCTTGCCTAAATCGTCTTCGTAAACGGTGGCTTCCATTTTGACTAAATCGATAATTCCTCTGAAAGAATCTTCCGCACCAATCGGCAACTGAATTGCAATCGCGTTTGTGTGCAGTCGATCCCTCATCATTTGGACGACGTGATAAAAATCTGCGCCGGTTATATCCATTTTGTTGACATAAGCCATGCGCGGCACGTGATATTTCTCCGCCTGTCGCCAAACAGTTTCGGTCTGCGGTTCGACGCCGCCGCGTGCAGTTAAAATTGCAAGCGAGCCGTCCAAAACGCGAAGTGACCTTTCAACTTCTACAGTGAAGTCGACGTGTCCGGGCGTATCAATGATATTAATTCGATGATCTTTCCAGAAACAAGTTGTAGCCGCAGAAGTGATTGTAATTCCGCGTTCCTGTTCCTGAACCATCCAGTCCATTGTAGCCGCGCCGTCGTGAACTTCACCGATTTTGTGGTTTATTCCCGTGTAAAAAAGTATGCGCTCCGTTGTCGTCGTTTTGCCGGCGTCAATGTGCGCCATAATTCCTATATTTCGTGTTTTTTCGAGTGAGTACTCTCTAGACACAAAAACCGCTCCTTTTAGTTATTAGCCACCAGTCACTAGCAACTAGTAACTAGCTACTAGAAACTAATTACCAGCGGTAGTGGGCAAAAGCTTTGTTGGCTTCTGCCATTTTATGAGTATCTTCTTTTTTCTTAATGGATGCACCGACGTTGTTTGATGCGTCGATTAATTCGGCAGAAAGTCTTGCATCCATAGTTTTTTCTCCGCGAATTCTCGCATAATTTACAAGCCAGCGGATTCCTAAAGTTTGCCGTCTTTCGGGGCGAACCTCGACGGGGACTTGGTAGTTGGCACCGCCTACACGACGCGCCCTAACTTCCAAAGTCGGCATTACATTTCTAAGTGCCGTTTCAAAAACTTCCAGAGGGTCTTTACCGGTTTTTTCGCGTATGGTGTCGAATGCGTCATAAACTACGCGCTGTGCCACGCTCTTTTTGCCTGACAACATTACTTTGTTTATGAATTTCGTCACCGTTTTGGAATGGTAAACGGGATCCGGAAGAACATCTCGTTTCGGCACAGAACCTTTTCTCGGCATTTGTTACCACCTCAATTAATTGACGTATTACTTTTTCTTGGCTTTAGCTTTCTTGGCGCCGTACTTGGACCTTGATTGATTTCTGTCCTGTACGCCCGCCGTATCCAGTGAGCCGCGAATTATGTGGTAACGAACACCGGGCAGGTCTTTTACACGTCCGCCGCGAATCAATACTACGCTGTGTTCTTGCAGATTGTGACCTATACCGGGAATGTAAGCCGTAACTTCAATACTGTTAGTCAGGCGAACACGCGCAACCTTACGCAATGCCGAATTAGGCTTTTTGGGCGTCGTCGTATAAACACGAGTGCAAACGCCTCTTTTCTGTGGGCACTCCTTAAGCGCAGGTGCTGTGGATTTTTCTGTAACACTTTGACGCCCTTTTCGTACTAACTGATTGATTGAAGGCATGCACACCCCTCCTTTCGTCAAAATTTTTTATGCCTTTCAAAAAACACTGGAATATTATCATTGCCCATGTGACTTGTCAAGCTTTATTTTATCTACACTTTATGTCACACCCAACCTTGCGGCGCGAAATCGCAGATGCCCCCTCAACCCTCTTGACAAATTGAAATTTTTGTGAAACAGATTTTGAAAAGAGCTTTAAGCTTTAAGCTTTAAGCTTGGAGAAAATTTTCAACTTGACAAGACGCGGCTATTTTACTATGATAGCGTTTGTTAGTTTGAAATTCCACAGCCCCGTGAGTTCAAACACATTTAGAATTTCTTTTGATTTAAACGTTGAAGGGGGAGAAAAGCTGAGTTTGGTTTCAAATTTAGCTGATGATCTTGAGTACTTACATGGCAAAGACAGGAAGCGTCGAAAAAAAATGGTACGTGTTTGACGCCGAAGGTCAGGTTGTCGGACGTCTTGCGGCAGAAATTGCAAAAGTTCTGCGCGGAAAAAATAAACCGGAATTTACCCCGCACGTCGACACCGGCGATTACGTTATAGTTATCAATGCGGCGAAAGCCGTTTTCACGGGCAAAAAGCTCCGCAAGAAAATATATTTTCATCACACCGGTTATCTTGGCGGCGGCAAGTACGCGACAGCCGGCGATTGGATGAGAAAATTTCCGGAACGCGTCATTGAACATGCAGTCAAGGGAATGTTGCCGAAAAATAAACTCGGCGCAACTTTGTTCACGAAATTGCATGTTTACGCCGGTGCTGAACATCCTCACGCCGCGCAACAGCCCGAAGAAATTAAATTGGAAGCGCGTCATTGATAGAGGTGAACTGTTGAATGGAAAATGTTAGTTACTATGGCACGGGACGCCGCAAAAGTTCAGTGGCGCGTGTTCGTTTGATTCCCGGCGACGGCAAAGTTACGATTAACGGTCGTTCAATGGAAGAATATTTTGGCTTGAAAACTTTGGAATTGATTGTGCGTCAGCCGCTTGTCCTCACGGAAATGAACGACAAGTACGATGTTGTTGCAAGCGTCAAAGGCGGCGGCACAAGCGGACAGGCGGGCGCGATCCGTCACGGCATCACTCGTGCGCTGATGGTACTCAACGCAGATTTTCGCCCCGCATTGAAGAGAGCAGGTTTCGTCACTCGTGACCCGCGCGAAAAGGAACGTCGCAAGTACGGTCTCAAAAAAGCAAGAAAGGCGTCCCAGTTCTCAAAACGTTAATTCATTACGAAAAAATTTTTTCGCCATATACAAAAAATCCCTTCCAAGTCGAAGGGATTTTTTTACTAATAACCACCGATCTATCGATCCATCGATCTAACAAAAAAAATTCAGTTGTCAGCGCAAAGACCCGACCTCAAAACTGAAGCTTAACCGCGCTACAATAGACTCTCGTTGCTACGTATGTCCTGGCGAGATTGTCAGTACGGGATAATAAAGTCCAGTGAAACCGAATCTCTGCGCTCACAACTGAACCGCAGAAATATAAATGGCGGAGAGCAAGGGATTCGAACCCTCGGTACGGTATCAGCGCACACACGATTTCCAGTCGTGCTCCTTCAACCACTCGGACAACTCTCCGCAAAAGGCTTGACTACTATAACACGCAAATTTTTTTCTGTCAAGAAATTTTTCAGCTGAACAACAACATCTTCTGCTTTCGCAAGTGTATGTTCATCAAAATTGCTACGGATAAAATATTTGTCGTCAATGAACTTATTCCGTAACTCATAAGCGGCAATGGTATTCCCGTAACCGGCATTATTCCCGTCGTCATGCCGACGTTTACCAAAACATGGAACGCAAGCATTGAAGTAATTCCAACCGCAAGAAGTCTTCCAAACATGTCACTGGCGTCACGCGCAATTTGCATGCCGCGCCAAAGTACGATTAAGTACAAAAACAAAACCGCCGCCGCGCCCACGAATCCAAATTCTTCACCGATAACCGCGAAAATAAAATCTGTGTGATTCTCCGGCAAAAAATTTAATTGGCTCTGCGTTCCTTCAAAAAGTCCCTTGCCAAACATCATGCCCGAGCCGATTGCAATTTTGGATTGAATTATGTGGTAGCCCGACCCAAGCGGATCTACGTTCGGGTCTAAGAAAACCATGATTCTCATTTTCTGATAATCTTTCAAAAATTGCCATAGCACCGGTAGCGACGCGATGCCCAACACGACGATCGACGCAAATAATTTCCAATTTATTCCGCAGGCAATTAACATTCCAAATAAAATTGCCATGAAGACAAGCGACGTTCCCAAGTCCGGCTGTTTCAAAACCAAAACAAATGGAATGCCGACGTAGACGACGATAGGAAATAAATCCTGCGGCGTGTTCAAGTGCCCGACGCGCGATTCTAAAGCCGACGCCAAACAAATTATCATGATGAGCTTGGAAAATTCCGAAGGCTGTATGCTGATAAATCCGATTTGTATCCAGCGTTGTGCACCAAGTGCGGCGTGCCCGAAAAGCATTACTGCCACGAGCAGTATCAAATTGAAAATGTAAAGTTTTGAGCCGTACTGTTGCAAGCCGCGATAGTCGAAGTTCATGCAAAAAAGTCCTATTGCGAAATTTACCAGCGCAAAAATTCCCTGCCGTTGCACGTACCAAAATCTTTCTTCGCTCGGCGTGTTGACGTGCGTCGCGCTGCTGATGACAATCAAACTGCAGACAATTATTAAAATCGTCGACAGCAACAGAAAAAAATCTATTCGCCTAAGAAAACGTCTGTGTTCCGTTGAAATTAATTGCAAATCGTTCACTCCCGTTTTTTCTTTGATACAAAAAAACGCATTCACGCGACGATTATAACACATTTCAAAGTTCCTTCAAAATTGAAAGATAATTTTCATAACGCTCACGCAAAATTTTTCCGCCGTCAACCGCCGCACGCACGCCGCAAATCGGTTCGTGATCGTGACTGCAATCGTTCAGAAATTTGCACGTCGAAGAAAATTCCGCAAACTCTTTGAAACAGTACCGCAAATTATTTTTGTTCAGACCGACTTCAACTAAATTCACTGCGCTAAATCCCGGCGTGTCGACAATGAATCCGTCATGAAATTTTATTAGTTCTGAAATTCTCGTCGTGTGCTTGCCGCGCAGAATTTTTTCACTGACTTTGCCGACTTTCAAATTTAAATTTTCGTCCAGCGCGTTCATCAACGAAGATTTTCCCACGCCGCTAGGTCCGGCAAATACCGTTATTCCCGTCGACAAAATTTTTTTCAATTCGTCGACGCCTTCTCCCGTCAAAGTTGAAGTCCGCAAAATTTTGTACAGCGATTCATACTCCGCCAAAAAATTTTTTTCCGTCGTCAAGTCAATTTTATTCACGCAGATAATCGCTTCGTCAATGTGCGCCCACTCCGCCAACGCAATGAAACGATTCAGCAACAACCGATTCAAATTTGGTTCGGCGGCGGCGAAAGTCAAAATAACTCTGTCCACGTTCGCAACCGCAGGACGATTTAGTAAACTCCTGCGCGGCAAAATTTTTTCAATAACGCCCGTGCCGTCGTCAAGCAGAGAAATTTCTACGAAGTCGCCGGGATAAACGGAACTGCCGGATTTTTTGTCGCGCTTTATAATTCCGCGCAGTTTGCAGGGAACTAAACCGCCGTCAAGTTGCACAAAGAAAAAACTGTTGTAAAATTTTATAACTCGTCCAATCATAAATTTCCCGTCAAAAAATTTCCCGTCAAAGATTTAGTGTCGTCATGTTGAAAATCGGCAACATCACCGCGAAAACCAACGCGCCCACAATTACACCTGCGGCAAGCGTCCCGTAAACTTCAGCTTTGGCGGGAAGTCCGCGCAGTATCTCGGTAATTTCAAAATCTGCAAGCTCTTCGCATTGACGGAGCATCGTCACAATTTCGCCCGTCGCCTCGCCCGTAGCGATTAATCCCAAGTACAGCGGAGAAATTTTTTCCAGTGCGCCGCGCAAAACTTTTTCCAGTGATTCGCCATGTTCGATAGCATTTTGGGCGGTGGACAATCGCTGTTTCAGAAATAAATTTTCGCCGGCGTCGGAAATCATTTTCATGGCTTGGTCTAAAGTAATTCCGCTTTCCAAAAGAAAACTCAATCGCCCAAATAAATTTCGCAATTCAATTTCCCTGAACAATCGCAAGTTGAGTTTGATTTTGTCGACGAAAAATTTTACCGCGTCAATTCTGTAATAGGACAGGAACGCGGACAGCACGACGAAAAAAAATCCTAATGTGACGAAAATTAAATTGTCCGTCAAAAATTTTCCGCCATGCAAAAGCGCGTAAGTCATGAAAGGTAATTCGCCGCCGTTGTCACGATAAAAATTTGCGAAGACCGGCAACGTCACATTCATCATCACGACTGCCGCAACCATCGCCGCGATTATCACGACGAGGGGATAATACATCGCCCCGCTGACTTGGCGTTTGGTGTTGTGAACGCGTTCCATTTGCGCCGCAAGACTTTTCAAAACTTCCTGCGTGTTGCCGCTTTCCTCCGCAATGGCAATCGTCTGAATCACGTCGCCGGAAAAAATAATTTCATGGCGTCCCAATGCGTCGCTGAATTTTGCGCCTTCGCCAATCGCCGTTGCAAGTTCATTCAAAATTTTTTCTGAAGGACTTCCCTGCGCGGTCTTCGCCAAAGTTTGCAACGCTTGAAACAAATTCATCGTGCCGACCATTACGCTAAGTTCACGAAAAAAAATTGACAGCCAACGTTCGCCGATTTGAAAATGTAAAAACCATTCGGAAAATAATTTTGACAACGCCACCCGTTCCGCGTTCAATGTGACGACGGTTATTCCCTGATAAGCCAATGCCGCATAAGCCTCTGAATAATTTTGCGCCTCAAGCGTTCCCGTGCGAACAACGGCGCGCGCGTCATAACCTTTGTATTTAAATTTTTGCATGGCGGTTTATTCCATTTCAAAGTTAAAATTCCCTGCAAATTTTTTCTGCGAATGCAACACGATAAAATTTATTGACGCCTTAAAAATATTTTGAAGGAAAAAGTTTTTTGTCGACGAATTGAAAAAGGCTAGCTTAAGTTTCAAACTTTAAGCTAATAACTAACAACTAAAAGCTGAAAGCTAACAGCTAACGAAAGAGAGGAGAAATTTTTTTATGGTAGAGAATAAACGCTGGTATCCGCTTTATCACGTTGCCGCGCCCGTCGGCTGGATCAACGATCCGAACGGCTTTTGCACTTACAAGGGGCAGTATCATCTTTTCTATCAGTATCATCCGTACTCCCCGCAGTGGGGACCCATGCACTGGGGACACGTCGTCTCAAAAGATTTGGTTCACTGGGAACATCTGCCCATTGCGTTGAAACCAACCGAGCCGTACGAAAAAGAAGGTTGTTTCTCCGGCAGTGCCATTGAGCGCGACGGAAAACTTTATTTGATTTATACGGGAAATGCCGAAGTTCAGACGCAAAATTTGGCAGTCAGCGACGACGGAATTAATTTTGAAAAATCGCCGGACAATCCGATTATCAAAGCTCCTGAATCTGATGAGATACGCGGCGCAGATTTTCGCGACCCGACAGTTTGGGAACACGACGGAAAATTTTATTCGGTCATCGCGTCGAAGGTACACGGCGGAGATTTTCGCGATCCAAAAGTTTGGGAACATGACGGAAAATATTACGCGGTAATCGGTTCAAAGACGACGGACGGTTCACACGGACAAGCTTTAATTTACGAATCGGACGACTTGAAAAATTGGACGTTCAAAAGTATTGCTGCGCGGGCAAAAGAAAACGAAGGGACAATGTGGGAATGCCCCAACTTCGCAAAAATCGGCGGACAAGACGTTTTGATAATTTCGCCGATGGGAGTTAATCCCGTTGGAAATAAATTTTTGAACGCCGTTGATTCGGGATATATGATCGGAAAAATTAATTACAAGGACGGAATTTTTACGCGTGGTGCGCTTGACCTTCTTGACTACGGCACTGATTTTTATGCACCGCAACTTACGCAGTTGGCTGACGGACGCTGTGTCATGATTGGCTGGTTTGCGATGTGGTTTGCCGATATGCCGGAGCAAGCAGACGGTTGGGCGGGAACTATGACTGTGCCGCGTGAATTGAAAATCAAAAAAGGAAAACTTTTCAGCGTTCCTATCGAAGAGTTGGAAAGTTTGAGATTGGACGGCGTCACGCACAGCAAATTGACGATTACCGAGCCGACTAAACTTGACGGCGTCGAAGGCACGACGGGAGAATTAATCGTCGACGTGAACTTGGCGAAGAGCGACGATTTTTCAATTTCAGTTCGCGCAGGAGAAGATGAACAAACTCTCTTGACGTACGACAAAGCCACTTCAACTTTTGCAGTCGACCGTACAAATTCCGGCGAAGGTCCGAAAGACAAACGCGAAGTTCAGTTGTCCCCTGCAAACACTTTGAAAATCAGAGCGTTCATAGATCGTTCGTCGGTTGAAGTCTTCTTGAATGGCGGCGAATATGTTTTCTCCATGAGAATTTATCCGAAAGAAACTTCGCAAGGAATTATTTTCGCGTCGCGTGACGGAAAATTAATTTTGAACGAAGTGTCTTTCTACAAACTCGCCGAAGGAATACCGCAACCTGAAGGTAGTCAGCCAGATCGCCAGATCGCCAGTTAGTTAGAGAAAATTTTTCCTACCAGCTACCAGCTACCAGCTACCAGCTAAAAAAGAGGTGACATTTTTGAAAGCCAAACTTACGGCGACGCTTGCGCTGATTACCCTGTTTCAATTCTCCAACGTGCAAGCCGCGCCCATTGACAACGAACTTGCAATTTTGGCATCCGAACAAGTCGAAGAACAACAACCGCAGACCACAGAAAAAATTTCAAAGCCCATGAAAAAATCTCAAAAAGAACTTGAGGCGGAGCAAAAACGTATTCGTGAAGAGCAACGCGCCGAAGAAAAAAAATTGAAGAAGGAAAGAGAAGAAGCACGTAAACAAATTGAAGAGGGACGCAAGGAACAAATTACCAACAATGACGCAAGAAAAACTCCTCGCCCGCGTGTGACTTCCACAAGAAAAGAATCCGACGTTGTGAAAAATTCTGCGACTGATTCAGTAACAAAACCGTCAATCGAATCGGCGATTGTTTCGGGCGAAAAAAAAAATGAAACCTTGATGCCGTCCACTGAAAAAATTTCTTCGTCGACTACTCAACCTTCCCAAACAGTTCAAGAAATTCAACCGGTTAAACCAATTTCAAAAGTTCAGCCGAATACAAATTCAGAAGTCAAACTGGAATTTAAACAGGTGGAAAGACCAAATGAAAGTTCCGTAGGCATCGCAAATCCGATTATCAGCCACGCAAATTTTGAAGAGGTTGTAGAAGTCGTTGGGTTTACGCCGCTGTACTTGCCGAAAAAATCCGGTTACACTGTCACAGAAATTTTGAGCATTGACAGAAAAATTGCTGACATTCGCTACGGGCGGAGATGGGAGCCGGAAGTTTCTTTGAGCGTTCGCACTTACAAACGCGCCGCAGATGAAGAGTTGCAAGACATTAGCGGAGTTCACGGCGCAAAATGGCGCGTCGACACAACGGGCGGCATAAACGTTTACTTGGCGAAATTGAGCGACGATACCCATGTTGCGGCGTGGGCTGTCGGCGATTACACTTTTTCCGCCTACGTTCAAAATCTTTCGTTTGCCGCCTTCCATGCTTTGGTAATTGAGGAACTTGTTGACTTGTCGAATCATTACTACATCGGGTGATACTATGCTGAAAAAATTTTTAGTGTCGTTTGTCGTGATAAACATCCTGTGGACGGCGTACGTTCTCGCGGCAAATTACGTCGGCAATGCAAACACGAAAAAATTTCATTACCCAAATTGTTCTTCGGTACGCGAAATGAATCCGAACAATCGCGTTGAAATTAATTCGCGCGAAGAGGCGATCGCGCAAGGTTACGTTCCCTGCAAGAGATGTAAACCGTAAGGAAGGAAAAATTTTGAACTCACAAGCAATGCGGACGTTGCAGGAAGCGTTGATGAAATTGCCGGGCGTTGGCGCGAAGACAGCGGCGCGTTTGGCGTATCACATCGCTGACATGGACGCGCAGGATATAGAAATTTTGTCGACGGCAATTCGCAACGTCAAAGACAACATGCATTCCTGCCCGATTTGTTTTTCCATGATTGACAGCGACAGAGAAATTTGCGAAATCTGCGCGTCGACGAAACGTGACGAAAAAATAATTTGTCTCGTGAAAGATTCGCGCGACTTGGACGCAATCGAACGGGCGGGAACTTTCAACGGAAAATATCACGTGACGGGCGGACTTATTTCCCCGATAGCCGGCGTGACGCAGGAGGATATACATCTGCGCGAATTGATTAAGCGAATCGGCGACGACGACGTTAAGGAAGTCATCATAGCGTTTGAGCCGACGGTAGAAGGGGACGCGACTGCACTTTTCATAGCGCGAATTTTGAAACCGTTGGACGTGAAAGTTACGACGTTGGCGCGCGGGCTTTCGGTTGGCGCAGATTTTTCCGGCACGGACAGCGTGACCATTGCGAAGGCTATAGCGAATAGAATTTTAGTTGGTTAGATAGTTAGATCGCTAGATCGCCAGATCGCCGGTTAGTTAGAGAAAATTTTTCTACAAGCTACAAGCTAACAGCTAAAACCTTAATTGACAGTTCGCGGTTGAAATTGTAAAATAGCCGCGAATTTTTTTTCAATCAGTGAGAGGTGTATAATTTTGTTTGGTAAAAAAAAGTTTAAGCTTGCCGCATTTTTGGCAGGCGGATTTTTGGCTTGCTCAATGTTCACGGGCTGTGGTGACGGCGGCGGCGGTTCTGCCAACGCTGATGAAATTGTTGTCGGCTCAAATTTTGAATTGACGGGCAACCACGCGCAGTACGGCACGAACGCGGCGAAAGGTTTTAAACTTGCCGTTCAAGAAGTCAACGACAAGGGCGGCATCAACGGAAAGAAAATTAAAATCGTCGACGCCGATAGCAAATCCGATACCGCCGAATCGGTTAACTCCGCAATGAAATTAATTTCGGACAATCACGTTGCCGCTATGGTTGGTCCTGCAGTTACCGCGAGCGTCATCGCCGAATCTCAAGTTGCCGCCGATAACAAAATTCCCGTCATCGCGCCCGCCGCAACAAATCCCGACGTTACGGTTGAAAACGGACAAGTCAAACCCTACATTTTCCGCGCGTGCTTTATCGACCCGCAACAAAGCGAAGTTATGGCGCAATTCTCCTCAAAAGATTTGAACGCGAAGACCGCCGTAATTTACATGGACTCAAGCTCTGATTATTCAAAGAGTCTCGGAAAAATTTTCAAAGAAGAATTTGAAGCGGCTGGCGGAAAAGTTTTAATGGAAGAATTTTTCGTGGCGAAGGATCAGGACTTCAAAGCACCGCTCACAAAATTGCAGGGCGCGAATGCTGATGTAATGTTCGTTCCCGCGTACTACGAAGAAGTTGGAAAAATCGTCAAGCAGGCACGCGAACTCGGCATCAATTCGATAATTCTCGGCACGGACGGCTGGGACGACTCAAAAGTTGTTGAAATTGCCGGCGCGGACGCATTGAATAATACTTACTTCTGCACGCATTATTTTGACGGCGACGCGGAAGTTAAAGATTTCATCAACGCTTACAAAGAAGAGTACAAAGAAGACCCGAATGTTTTTGCGGCACTCGGTTACGACGCGGGCAAAATGTTGATTGACGCCATTGAGCGCGGCGGCGACACTTCGGAAAAAATTCGTGCCAACATCGAATCGATTAAAAATTTGAAAGTTGGTACAGGCACTGTCACAATGGACGCGAAGACGCACAATCCGATTAAAGGCATTGTCGTTTTGGAAAATAAAAACGGAACGCGCGAATTGCGTACGAAAATCGCTCCCGGCGAATAATAGATCGATAGAATTTTTGAGCTATCAGCTGCAAGCTACAAGCTACAAGCTAATAGCTTATTTTTTTGGAGGAATTAATTTGATAATTGTTGAACCATACGCAAAAGAAAACATTTTGCCCGCGATTGAAATTTGGAATGAAATTGTTCGTGAAGGTATCGCCTTCCCGCAAGAGGAGGAACTCAACGAAATTTCCGGCGACGAATTTTTTTCCGCGCAGTCTTTCACGGGACTTGCAAAAGATTCGGAGACGAAAGAAATTTTTGCGCTGTACATTCTCCACCCCAACAACGTCGGGCGGTGCGGGCACATTTGCAATGCAAGTTACGCCGTCCGTTCAGACTTGCGCGGGCGACACATCGGCGAAATTATCGTAAAGCATTGCATTGAAACTGCGCGGGAACTTGGATTTAAAATTTTGCAATTCAACGCGGTTGTTGCAAGCAACGTTCACGCAAGAAATTTATATCGCCGCTTGGGATTCACGGAGCTGGGAACAATTCCAAAAGGTTTTCGCATGCCTGACGGAACTTTCGCCGATATTGTCCCGCAATTTCTCATGATAGATCGATAGAAAATTTTCACTGACTAACTAGCGATCTAAAGTAGGTGATTGATTTGAAAATTATTCACACGGCGGATTGGCACTTGGGAAAGACGCTGAAAAATATGCCTCTGATTGATGACCAAAATTTTATTTTGAATGGTGAGTTCATGAAAATTGCTGACGACTTTCAGCCCGACGCGGTAATTATCGCCGGCGACGTTTACGATAGGGGAGTTCCGCCCGTCGACGCCGTGAATTTGTTCGACGAAATTATTTTCAAGCTCAATGAAAAAAAAATTCCCGTCCTGTGTATTGCCGGCAACCACGACAGCGCGTCACGATTAAATTTCGCAGGACGACTTCTCGCGCAATCAAAATTTTTCATCACTGCGAAGTTGCAAGAGAATCCTGCGACAATTACACTCCAAGATAAATTTGGTGACGTTTACTTTTCGCTGATACCTTTCTTTGAGCCCGCCGAATTGCGCGAAAAAATTTCTGATGAAACTGTAAATGCGGACACGGCAAATAAATTTTACGTTGCCGAAGCGCGAAAAAAAATTCCTGCAGGTAAACGTAGCGTTGCCGTTGCTCATCTTTTCGTAACCGGCGGCGTCAGTTCAGATTCCGAAAGAAAATTTGTCGGCACTGTGGAGAACGTCAGCAAGTATAATTTTTCCGCGTACAATTACGTTGCACTTGGTCACTTGCACAAAGCGCAAACTCTTCACAGCGACGCGCAAAATTTTATTCGCTACAGCGGTTCGCCTTTGAAATATTCCTTCGACGAGGCAAAACATGTTAAAGGCGTCACGCTTGTTGAAATTGACGGCGCAGGTAAAGTTACCGCAAAAAATTTTCCGTTGACGCCGCGCCATGACGTTCGCGTTGTCAAGGGAACTGTCAATGAACTTTGCAGAGCGGAACGAACTGAAGATTACATTCACGCGCAGATTGTTGACAATAAAAATGCACTCTCCGCCGCCGACAGGTTGCGTGAAAGTGCGTTTCCAAATTTATTGAGCTTGGAATTTACCGCCGATTTGTTCGCCGAGAAAATCGAATCTCCTACAAAAATAGTTGTCCGCGAAGGAGTTTCGCCGCTTGAACATTTCATCGATTTTTACGAATACGCCAACAAAGAAAAAATGCCCGCCGCGTACCGTGAAGCAATGGAAGGAGTTTTTAAATCGCTGGATCGCTAGGTTGACAGATCGCTAGAGTTTAAAATAAATTCTGCTGAAACGACGTTGCTCAATTCCATGCCGCGTTCCGTCAAAAAAATTCTGTCGCCGTCCACTTCAAGCAAACCCAGACGCAAATTTTTTTCAATGACTTTGCCGTAAACTTCAAAAAAATTTTTTCCGAATCTGTCAAAAAAATTTTTTGCGTCAATGCCCCGCGTCATTCGCAGACCAAGAAAACAAAATTCTTCCATAGCCGCGCGTTCGGTTACGACCTCTTCAATTTGAGAAACGTCCGAACCTGCGCGGATTTTTTTTATATACTCATTGAAATCGGCAACGTTGGACTTGCGAAAATTTCCGTCGTAAGAATGTGCGCCCGCGCCAAAACCGAAATATTTTGCGCTCGTCCAGTAGCCGGTATTGTGTCGACTTTCAAAGCCCGCCTTCGCAAAATTGCTGACTTCGTAGCGATTGTAGCCGAGCGTCGGCAAAGTTCGCGTGATGTATTCGTACATATCGCCGCAAAGATTTTCATCCGGCAATTCAAGTTTTTTCTGCGCGGCAAGCTCAAAAAATTTCGTGTTCGGCTCAACCTCAAGCCCGTAAATTGAAATGTGCTGAACGTCCAACCGCGCGGCTTGCTCAACGTCCGCTTTCACGTCGTCCAAAGTTTGATTTGGTAACGCGTACATTAAATCGACGCTGATGTTGTCAAAAAATTTTTTAGCCGCCGTGACAGTTTCAATCGCCGCCTTTGAATCGTGAATCCTGCCGAGAATTTTTAAAGTCGCGTCATCGAAACTTTGCACGCCAATGCTCAAACGATTAAAGCCAATTTCACGAAGACCGCGCAAAAAATTTTCGTCGACAGTGCCGGGATTTGTTTCAATGGTAATTTCCGCGTCACCTTCCACGTGAAATTTTTTTTGTACGGCGTCAAAAATTTTTTTCAACTGATTCAACGACAAAATTGTTGGAGTTCCTCCGCCGAAATAAATTGTCGCTACGGAAATTTTTTTCTGTTCAAAATTTGTAATTTCCGCGATAAGCATATCGGCATACTCTTCACGTTCGGCTGTGAAGGCAACGCGCGAATTGAAGGCGCAGTAATTGCACTTCGCCGCGCAGAATGGAATGTGAATGTAAATTTGATTTTTCATGACTACTCCCTAATCTTACTCCACTGCGTCGCAAAAATTCCCGCCAACATCAAAACGCATCCGAAAATTTCACGCCCGCTCATCACTTCGCCGAGCAACAGCCACCCCGACAACGCGCCAAAAATTGCTTCAAAACTCATCAAGATTGCCGCCGTCGAAGGTTCAGCGTACTTTTGTCCGTAAATTTGCAACGTGAACGCAACGCCCGAACTCATCACGCCGCCATAAAAAATTGGAAACGCCGCATGAAAAATTGCATCCCACGACGGATTTTCAAAAATCATCATCACGATAAAACTCAACATCGCCGTCACGAAAACTTGACTAGTTGAAAGATCTATCGTGTCAACTTTTTTTGCAAACTTGTCCACCGTCAAAATTTGTAGCGTCCAGAAAACCGCGCCGATTAGTAAAAGGAAGTCTCCAAAATTTATTGTGAACTCTTCGCTGATTGCCAAAAAGTACAAGCCGATTATCGCAAGAAACGCGCCAACCCAATTTTCCGTGCGAATTTTTTTTCCGATTAAAACTGAAACGAGCGGAACAAAAATTATGTAAAGGCAAGTGATGAACGCCGCCTTGCCCGCCGTCGTGTAAAGCATTGCAACTTGTTGAAAGGAACTTGCCACGAACAAAAATATTCCACAGACAATTCCCGCCAAAAATCCCCGCCCGTACTTGCCGGCGCGTCTTTCCCTAAGTCTTTCGGCATGTGTTAAGTACATCACGCCCAACATTGCCAAGAAACCGATAAAATATCTTGCCGCCGCGTAAGTGAACGGACCGAGCCCGTCCATGCCGCTCATCTGCGCGACAAAAGTTGTTCCCCAAAAAAAAGATGCGCCAAGTAACATTAGCGCGCCGCGTAATTTCATGCTGCGTCTTAACTCCTAGCTCTTAACTCTTTGGATTTTTAAATCGTTGTGCCAGTGAACGTAGCCGCCTACCATTGTCGTGTAAACGTCGGGGCTAACCACTTGAACTTGAACCGCGCAGGGAATGTGATCGCACATGTTCGCATCCATCAGCTTATCATCAATCGGCGTGGAAATAACGCAAGCAATGTTGTAAAGCTCCTGCCGCAGTTCCATTTTGAATTTCCAATCGACGACGTAAATTTCACCGCGCTTGGCGTCGAAAATTGCTTTCGTCTTGTTGAATCGCGAATCGGTGTAAATTAAATCAATTCCCGTTGCGTTGCGGATGTGATACGCCATGCCGAGACACTCAATATTTTGATTGAACTGCACGACCATGCGCAAAATAACTTCTTGACCGAAAATAACTTCGTCGACAAGTTCTCCGTCAAGATTCATCAGTTGCACGTTCAAAAATTCTGCGCGCCCGTCTTTTGAGCGATTGTAGGCGGCGTTTTTCAAAAAAATTTCTTTGCCGCGCGACAAATTTTCTGCGTCAATCGGTATGTTAAAATCTTCCGTGTCGTCGTCAATCTGCGAAAGTTTAGCTT
This sequence comes from Selenomonadaceae bacterium, assembly GCA_017444245.1. GTDB lineage: Bacteria > Bacillota > Negativicutes > Selenomonadales > Selenomonadaceae > Quinella. The sequence goes on from JAFSXD010000021.1 coordinate 18,362, forward strand.
CTTCAATCAACGACGCAACTTGCTCCGCCTTCTCTCCGATTGCTTCACGACGCATTCTGACCAATTCATTGCGGTAAACTTCGACAACATCTTTAGCCGGCGCGTCCATAATTAATTTCCCAGCCTGCAAATAAAAAGCTCGTTCGCACAAATTTTTCACGGCGTAAGTGTCATGACTTACGAACAAAACGGTAACGCCGCTGTCAATCATCGAACGCATTTTGTCCATGCATTTACTTTGAAAAAATGCGTCGCCAACGCTCAATGCCTCATCGATTATCAAAATATCCGGCTCCAAAAATGCATTGACGGCGAAGGCAAGCCGCGCGAACATTCCCGACGAATAAGTTTTGACCGGTTGCTTGACGAAGTCGCCAATATCCGCGAAGGCAACAATATCGTCAAGTTTTTCGTCCATTTCTGCGCGGGATTGCCCCATAAGCAAACCGTTCATGTAAATATTTTCAATGCCCGTCATGTCCGGATTGAAACCTGCGCCCAGTTCCAGAAGTGACGCGATACGCCCGTTGACTTCCAAAATTCCGCCCGTCGGCGTCAAAACTCCCGTGATCATTTTGAGTAACGTAGATTTACCCGCGCCGTTTTTTCCAACAAGCCCGACATTTTCGCCGCGATGAATTTCAAAGGAAACGTCGTGCAGTGCAAAAAAATCTTTGCTGTAACGTTTGTGGAAAGGATGAAACGCCTCCTTCAGACGATCAATATTGTTTTCGTATATCTTGTAAATTTTTGAAAGGTGCTCCGCCTTGATGACAACTTCGCTCAAAAAATTTTTCCTCCGGAATGTTTTCAAGATTTATGGATTTTACCACAAAAAAAAATCTTCGACAAATTTTTTCAGTCGAAGATGAATGCTACAAAAAAATTTCTCATTTAAATTTTTCGCGCAGATAATCGTACGTTGTGGAGGGCACGAGTTTTTTCACTTTGTCGAAGTCGCCCGCCTTCAATGCCGCCCGTACGATTTTCGCGCTGATGACTTCGCCGTTAATTTCTCTGCGCGGAATTTCACAGAAGTCAACGTCGTATCGCGGCAAAATATTTTTCATGTTCTCGTTGTATTGCCGCGTCACAGAATCTTCCGGTTCTTCGCCGACGAATCGAATGTTAATCCCCAACGACGGCGCAATTTCACTTCCAAAAATTTCAACGTCTTGGCTTGAATCAACTTTTTTGTCCTGAAGATTTTCCTTATTGAAATATCCTTCAA
>JAFSXD010000022.1 GCA_017444245.1 Selenomonadaceae bacterium
ATTGAAACTGAAAAAGTTGTGGCGTACTGTCATTATTGCGTAAGAGGATTAAAACTCGGCGGCAAGAAAACTTTCCATTTGGCAGAACTTTTATTTTAATTGGGAGTAATTTATTTTGATTGAAATTTTAACAGCGGCGGCGATAGCGGCGGGCGTCGTCATAATCGCGGGACCGTTTTTAATTCCGCTTTTACACAAATTAAAATTTGGGCAGAGCATTCGCAGTGAAGGACCTGCCAGCCACAAAGTTAAAAGCGGAACGCCGACAATGGGCGGAATTTTTTTGATAGCGGGAATTGTCATTGCAACGCTAATTCGCGCAGAATGGTCGGCGGAAATTTTAATTGCGCTATTTATCGTCGTCGGACACTTCGTCTTGGGATTTTTGGACGATTACATTAAAGTCGTCAAGAAAAGAAATTTGGGACTGAAGGCGCGACAAAAACTTTTCGGACAAATAATAATCGCCGCTGTAACGATTTACATTGCGACGACGGAATTGGGAATTGAAACGACGCTGTGGTTGCCGATTTTCGATTCGACGATTGACTTGGGCGCGTTGTACTACATTTTAGTTTTGCTGGTGATTGTCGGCGCATCAAATGCCGTGAACTTGACGGACGGGCTGGACGGTTTGGCGTCGGGTTGTATGGCAATAGCGGCGAGTTGCTACGGCATAATTTGTTTGTTGACGTTGCATTATAATTTGGCGATATTCTGCGCGGCGACGGTCGGAGCTTGCATAGGATTTTTGCGATTTAATTTTCATCCCGCAAAAATTTTCATGGGCGACACGGGCTCATTGGCATTGGGCGGAGCGTTCGCGGCAATGGGAATTTTGACGCACACGGAATTACTTTTAATTTTCGTGGGAATAATTTTTGTCTGCGAAGCGTTGTCCGTCATCTTGCAAGTAATTTCGTATCAGACGACGGGCAAAAGAATTTTCCGCATGAGCCCGTTGCATCATCACTTTGAATTGGGCGGCTGGAAAGAAGTTAAAGTTGTCATGGTTTTTTGGACGGTGACATTAATCGGCGGCGTTATCGGAATGATTTTGCTGGTGGGTTCATCAGTTGCGGTAGGTTAAATGAATTTGGTTTTATATGTTCACGGCAAGGGCGGCAGTCCCAACGAGGCGGAGCATTACAAAAAAATTTTTCCCGATTGCGACATTATCGGCTTGGATTACAAAAATTTCACACCGGAGGAAAATGCGGAAGAAATTTTTCATGCCGTAGAAAATTTGAAGAGACGCTACGAAAAAATTATTTTGGTGGCAAACAGTATCGGCGCATTTTTCGCAATGAACGCGGGCATTGACGCAGAAATTTTTCAAGCTTATTTTATTTCGCCAATCGTGAATATGGAAAAATTAATCGTCGACCTAATGAAAAAATGTAACGTCACGGAAGACGAATTGCGGCGCAAAAAAATAATTCCCACAGATTTTGGAGAAAATTTATCTTGGGAATATTTTTCATACGTCAGAAAAAATCCCGTAAATTGGAAAGTGCCGACGAAAATTTTGTATGGCGAAAAAGATTTTATTACGCCGCTTGAAACGCTCATGGAATTTGCCGAAAAAAATAATTTTGAAGTAACGATTATGAAAAACGGCGAGCATTGGTTTCACACAGAAGAGCAGATGAATTTTTTGGATAACTGGTTGAAAAATAATTTCTACAAGCTACAAGCTACAAGCTACAAGCTAAAAAGGAGTGATTAAGTTGGAGACGAAAAATATTATTATCGTCGGCGTCGGCGGTCAAGGTTCACTTTTGGCAAGTAAAATTTTAGGAAGATTACTTTTAAGCGAAGGCTACGACGTAAAAGTTTCAGAAGTTCACGGCATGAGCCAACGCGGCGGCAGCGTCATAACTTACGTGAGATTCGGCGACAAAGTTTATTCGCCCGTCGTCGACAAAGGCGAGGCGGACTTCATTGTTTCGTTTGAAATTTTGGAAACGGCGCGTTGGATTTCATATTTAAAACCGTCGGGGCAAATCGTGACGAACACGCAACAAATTGATCCTATGCCGGTAATTACGGGCGCGGCGACGTACCCTGAAAACCTCGTTGAAAAAATGCGGGCAAAAGGTTTCAAAGTCGACGCGATGGATTGTCTTTCACTGGCGAAGAAAGCCGGCTCACAGAAGGCGGTTAATATCGTTTTGCTGGGCAGACTTTCGCACTACTTTGACATCCCTCAAAAGTCATGGCAGGCGGCGTTGAAAGATTGCGTCCCCGCAAAATTTCTTGAAGTAAATCAAAGAGCTTTTGAGTTCGGCAAATCGGCAGTTTAAAAAATTTTTGATTCATTTTTCATTGCGCAAAAAAACACCGTCCAAATTTCTCCGGACGGTTTTTTTATTGACAAACTATCGATCTATCGATCCATCGATCCATCGATCTAACCAACTAAATCTTAAACTTCTTAACTTCCTGCTGAAGTGCGTTTGCCATATGCGCAAGGTTTGTACTTTCGCTGGCAATTTCATGAACTGATGCGGTTTGTTCTTCGGTTGCCGCGCTGACTGTTTCGGCTTCTTCGGCGGAAGATTTACTGGTGTCGCTGATAATTCTTATGTGCTCAACAATTTCGTCGCCGTTGCGTGCCATTGTCTTTGTGGCGGCGGAAATTCCCTGCATTTGCTGGCTGACTTTTTCGACGATATCCATGATTCGCCTGAACGCTTCGCCCATTGAAATGATATTTTCCGTGCCGACTTTGACGACCTTGACGCCGTCTTCCATGTCCTTGACTGCTTTTTCTGTGTCCGCCTGCGTCATCTTAATCAATTCAGAAATTTGTTGCGCCGCCTCTTGGCTGGATTCGGCAAGCTTACGGACTTCATCAGCGACGACAGCAAAGCCGCGTCCTTGTTCACCTGCGCGGGCTGCTTCAATAGCGGCATTGAGTGCCAACAAGTTTGTCTGTTCGGCAATGCCGCTGATAGTGTCGACGATGTTTCCTATCTTTTGAGAATTTTCACCAAGTGCCGTAACTGCATCCTTCGTCTTGTTGGAAGATTTTTCGATACTCTTAATTTGTTCAATCGCGTTTTCGAGAGTTTCGCCACTTTCACGAGCAATGTTCGCCGCGTCGATACTTTTTGTAGCCGCCGAATTTGCGTCACTTGCCATTTTCTGAATTGCGTCACTCAAATTATTAATGGATTCGGACATTGCATTAACCGCGTCAAGTTGTTGGCTGGTGCTTGCCGCAACTTTGCCAATCGAATCTGCAACTTGATTAGCCGCAACCGCCGATTGATCCGTTGTAGAATTTAATTCCTCCGTCGACGCTGTCAAACTTTCTGCAGAGGAACTGACGGACTTTACAACTTTTGCAACGCCCATTCGCATTTCTTGAACGGCTTTTGCCAACAAACCAAGTTCATCTTCCGAATCAATGTGCATGGATCTGTCGCGGAAATCTCCATGAGAAAGTTCGCGTACCTCGTCCATCATTGCGCCGAGCGGTTGCATGATTTTGTTGACGGTAATCCAAATGCCTGCAGAAATTAAAATCAGCAACGTTACGGAAATGAAAATCATGATTTTCAGCGTGTTTTGTACCGGCGCGAAAAGTTCATCTCTGTAAGCAAGCGTTGCCATACCCCAACCGGTTGACGAAATCGGCGTGTAGAAGGCAATCATGTCGTCGCCGTCCGCATTTTTGAATTGATAGACGCCTTGAGTTCCGCTCAACATTTTATTGCCGAGTTCAACGAACGCAGGGTCTTTTTCATCAGAAATTTTTTTCTTCATTATCGCGTTTTCATCAGGGTTGACGATGTAAACGCCTTCTTTGGAAACGAGCAAACTATATCCCTGTTCGCCGAGTTTCAGTGATTCAACTTTATCCATGACGGCTTGAACGTAAATTGCCGCGAGAATCATGGCTACGGGCTTGCCGTTGTCGTCTCTGGAAACAGCGATTGAGTTAACGATAATTTTTCCTGTTGCTCGAGAAATAACCGGCGAAGACATGAACGAATCCTGCGCGCCCGTCATTGTCTGCTGATACCATGCCTTTTCTTTGTTGTGCATTTCTTTGAAACCGCTTGAAGTTTGCCCGTACAAGACGCCGGAATTGTCGAACGGTCCCCAACTTACGCTGTCATAGACGCCGGGATAACGTTCCTGCATTAACTTCAGACGATAAATATTATTCTGATTCAAATCCGCCACGTTCAAAGTTTTTGTGGCTGTGTTCGACGCTACAAGGTGCGTTTCCATCATGCGTTTATCGAGCCACGCAGAAACTTCTTCGCCGACTTCGCCGGTTACTTTCAAATCGTTGGAAAGTATTTGCTCCTCGAAAGTGGCGTTGATGTAATTGAAAATGACGCCGGACAAAATCATAAGTCCCACAACTACGATTGGTAGGACGAACATCAAGATTTTGCCTTTCACTGTGGTATTGTTCATGTCATTCACGGCGTCACTCACTAAGTGCGCCGCCCCAACCCCCTTTTTAGCTTGTAGCTTGTAGCTGTTAGCTTGTAGCTTTTTAGCGAAAGTATAATGTTTAAGATAATTGCCGTCAAGAAATCATGAACTAAAAATTTTCTTGATGATGTTCGTCGTGGACTTGCCTTCAACGAGCTTGACAAGTTCAACGCGTCCGCCATAACTCTGAACAATTTTCGCTTCAGGCAAAGTTTCCAACGTGTAATCTCCGCCCTTAACGTAAATATCCGGCTGAAGTTCCGCGATAAGATTTTCCGCCGTGTCTTCGCCAAAAAAAATTACATGGTCGACTGCCTTCAAGCCCAACAAAACTTCTGCGCGGTCGTCTTGGTTATTCACGGGACGAGTTGCGCCTTTCAACTTTCTAACCGATTCGTCCGTATTCAAGCCGACAATTAAAACGTCGCCAAAATTTTTTGCCGCCGTCAAGTAGCGAACATGCCCCGCGTGAAGAATGTCAAAGCAACCGTTCGTAAAAACTATTTTTTTGTTGCCAAGTTCCCCGCGCAGTTTTGAAATTAATTTTCTGTCAATCAACATCTTTCATTCCCCTACCAGCTACAAGCTAAAAGCTACCGGCTAAAAACTTACTCATCGCAAGCAAAAGTTCAGCAGAATTTACTGTGGAAGTTCCCAATTTGCGAACGGCTACCCCCGCCGCGTAGTTGGAAATCCGCGCAGAATTTTCCGGCGTCGCTCCCGAAGTCAACGCAAGCATGAACGACGCAACGCAAGTGTCGCCAGCCCCCGATACGTCGAAAACTTCGCTCTTGTCCGCAACCGGAATGTGAAAAATTTTTCCGTCGCGATTGAACAAACTCATGCCACGTTCCCCGCGCGTAATCAAAACGCCTTCCGAATCAAGCGTCGCCAAAAGTTTTTTGCCTGCCCGCTCAAGCGTCGCCTCGTCAAAAATTTCTTCCTTCACGAACGCCGCCAACTCCGAATCATTTTGCTTGGCGTAACCGATGCCCGCGAACGCGCCGATGTTGTAACGCGAATCAACTATGTTGGGAATTTTATTTTCCTGCGCAAATTGAATCAGCAAATTTTTCACGGCGTCAGTAATCGTCCCCGCGCCGTAATCGCTTAAAATAATTCCGTCGACTTGCGGCAAAATTTTTTTCAAATACTCAATCAACGCCGTTTCAATTTCCGCAGACAACGGCAATTTGCTTTCGCGATCAATCCGCACAATTTGTTGGCTTACCGTCGCCCTGCCGCCCGCGATTATCCGCGTCTTTGAAATTGTCGGGCGCGTCGAATCAGTGACGAGCCCTTCAAAATTTACTTTGTAGCCGGAAAAAATTTCTTTCAGCTTGTCCGCGTAATCGTCCGCGCCAACGACGCCAACAGCGAAAACTTCTCCGCCAAGTTGCGCCACGTTTGCAATGACGTTAGCCGCGCCGCCCGCCACAACTTTTTTCCCCGCCTCCTCCAAAATCAGCACGGGGGCTTCACGCGAAATTCTGGAAATTCGCCCGTCAAGATAAACGTCCGCGATTAAATCGCCCACAACCAAAATTTTTTTCCCGTGAAATTTTTCTACGATATTTTTCAAATCCTGCATATTAAATTCCTTCCAATGAACTAAAAAATTTTCTCCTACCGACTACAAGCTACAAGCTACCAGCTACCAGCTAAAAGCTCTCCCCCACGTCGTCAGAAATTTTTATTTGCCCCAACATAGTCGTCAAGTTATCGCGATTGAATTTATATTCAGCCGACGAAAAATCTTGCCCCGCATCGTAATGATTCGACGGCGCATTCAAAATCCCGCAGACTGTATCAAAAATCATGTCGTTGGTAAAATATTCTTTCTCGTGTAACTTCAACGTCTCAACCTGCGCGGGAAAATTTTTTTCGTAAGCGGGCGAAAGGTAAACGAACATAGGAACGCGCACCATGTCGAAACTGAAAACGTCAGGGTTGTGCGAAATTTTTAAATCTTCGCCGTGATCCGAAAAATAAATCATCGCCTGCAAGTTTAAATTTTTCTCGGCATAATCAAAAATTTTCGACAAGATAAAATCCGTGTATAAAATCGTGTTGGCGTACGCGGGCGCGGCAGTCATCATCCCCGTACCGTCCGCCGTCGTCCACTTTTTGAAATTGCTCGGATACCTGCTGTTGTAATAAATATGACTGCCCATTAGGTGAAGGACGACAAAATTATTTTCGTTCGGATTGAGCGTCGTCAAAAAATCCAGTAGCGATTCGTCGTACTTGTGAGAAAAATCGTAGGCGTCGTCGGTCCATTCGGCAACGTCGGAAGTTTTTGCAACGAGAGTAACTGCGCTGTCGTATTCGCCGTAGCGTCCTTGATTGCTGAACCAAAAAGTTTTGTAGCCGCACTTTCTTGCCACGTCGACAATCGAAACGCTTTTGTAAAATTCTTTGTCGTTGTACTGGCTCTGCTCCGTCAAGGCGCGTTGAAGTACAGGGACGGTTTGAGACCACGAGGCGTAGGCGTGTTGAAAAATTATGAAGTTGCCGTCGACGGGCGCGGTGTTCGGAGTATTTTCCGCCGTCGATTTAAAATCTTTTTCAATCAGTGGCGTTGGAAAAAAATTATTTCCTCTGCCCGCTTCCCGCGTCACTAATTTACTGCTTAACCAAGTCGTATTGTCGAATGGGAAATTTGGATTGAACGCCTTCATATAAGTTCGGCTGGCAGATTCGCCAATGACGACGATAACCGTGCCTTTCGACTTCGCCGCCAAAGTTTTTGTCGAATTAATTTCAAGCGTCGCTACTCGTGCGTCGTGGTCTACGGAATATTTTTCAGTTTCCGCAACGTAGTCCGTGACATTTTTCCAAAGTCCCGCGATTGAAGTTTGTGGCACAAAATAAATTAACGTTGCCGTCGACGCAATGAAAGTTGCCGCCGCCGCGCAGATTTGAACTTTTGAAAAAATTTTTTCGCGCAGTTCAATCAAAATTTTTTTGTGCGACCGGTAAACTTTCCACAGCAAAAATCCTATCGCCGATAAAATTATTATCGCGCCGATATCGCCGATGTTTGAACGAATGAAATCAATGCTTTCGCGCCAATTCGTCAAGTACAACGCCATTAACGACGCGGGCGACAGGCAATGCCAAAACATGCAGTAGTAAACGGCTTGCACGAACGGAATCAGCCAGAAAAAAAATGTCAGCGCACAAATCAACGCCGCAATCAAATTGACGGGAAAAATTTTTGCCAACAAACTTTCAAGAGCGGACAAAAATAAAAAAATTGCCGTGCCTACGACGAAATCATAGCAGACCAAAGACATGAACCACATTTTTTGGTAAGTCCACGTGTACACCAAAACGAACGTCATGCACCACGCAAGCCCCGTCAGCAAGTTGGAGAAGTGGCGGCGCGAAAAAATTATTTCCCCAGTGCCGAATTGTCCCAACGTCAAAAAAAATAGCATCGGCGCAATCGAAGGAATTATGTACGTCGAGCCCATGACTTGTCCCACGTCGATATAGAAAACGTTCATCAGGTAGAAATACAAAACTGCGAACAGAAAATATTTTTTGACACGTAACGAAAAAATTTCTCCCACCCCGCCGCGATTATAGATTCATTTTTGGAAATAGTCTATAGCTTGCAAAAAAAAACTATCTTAGATCGATAGATCGATGGATCGATGGATCGATAGTTTGTCAATAAAAAAAACGTCCAAATTTCTCCGGACGATTTTTTTTGCGTAATGAAAAATTGCTAATTAAATATCGACGCGACGAATATCAGCACCAAGACCAACGAGTTTTCCAACAAAATTGTCGTAGCCGCGATCTATGTGATGAATGTAGCTTACTTGCGTTTCACCTTCGGCAACGAGACCGGCAAGGACAATCGCCGCGCCCGCGCGTAAATCAGTCGCTTTGACTTGGCAACCCGTCAACTTGTCCTGCCCTTCAACGACGGAGGTACGCCCGTCAATTTTTATTTTCGCGCCCATTCTTCTAAGCTCATCGACGTGCATAAAGCGATTTTCAAAAACCGTTTCCGTCACCATGCTTGTGCCTTGAGAAACTGTCAGCATTGCCATGAACTGCGCCTGCATGTCCGTAGGAAATCCGGGATAAGGCAAAGTTTTTATATCGACGGCACGCGGACGCGAATTGCAGACAACGCGGATACCTTCCACGTCTTCGATAACGTCGACGCCCGATTCTTTCAGCTTGGCAATGACGGGCTTAAGGTGTTCACTTATCGCGTTGGCAATGTAAACGTCGCCCTGCGTCATTGCGGCGGCGATCATGTAAGTTCCCGCCTCGATTCTGTCAGGAATAATTGTGTAGTCGTGAGCAACCAATTTGTTTGTGCCTTCAACTTTAATTACGTTTGTGCCTGCGCCGCGAATTTTTGCGCCCATGATGTTCAAGTAATTTGCCAAGTCGACAATTTCAGGTTCTTGCGCGGGATTTTCAATTACGGTTTGCCCTTGAGCCATTGACGCCGCCATTAAAATATTTTCTGTCGCGCCAACGGAGGGGAAGTCCAAATAAATCCGCGCGCCCTTCAATCCATCGGGGGCAACTGCTGAAATATCTCCATGCCCGATTGAAATTTTTGCGCCGAGTGCTTCAAAACCTTTCAAGTGCAAATCAATGGGACGAGTGCCGATAGCGCAACCGCCCGGCAAAGAAATTTTTGCTTCGCCGTGACGCGCCAACAGCGGACCCATTATCAGGAATGACGCCCGCATTTTTCGCACCAAATCATACGGCGCAGTTACGCAACCGATTTTTGACGCGTCGACGTACAGACGATGATTTTGCGGCTCGTGATGAACTTTCACGTCAAGAGTTTTCAGCACGTCGCAAATTGTCTTCACGTCTTCAAGGCACGGCACTTCGTCAAGGCAAGTTTCTTTGTCCTGCCCGAGAAGTGTCGCCGCGATTATGGGAAGGACGGCATTTTTTGCGCCGCTGATTTTCACAGTTCCTGTTAATCTATTTCCACCATTTATTATAAGTCTTTCCAAACTTTTTTCGCTCCCTTCAGTCTAACCTTTCTCAAGGCATTTGGAGTTTGCCGACGTTGACGCTGACTTGAATCACGTTATCGATGATGTAATCAGCGTCGTACTTTTGAGTAGCCGAAATTTTTCTTTTCTTTGCGCTTGGCACGGAGTTTTGAAAATCGAATGCACGTTTGAGAGTCTGTTCAATTTCTTTTTTGGAATGTTTCGGCTGGTTAGCACTGGGTTGAATAATAATTTGATTATTTCTGCCCAGATTAAGGAAGTTATTAATTTTTTTCCGATATTCCTTATCCGGTGTTTCAGTGGAGGGCGTCACGACTCCCGCGTTGGTTTGAGTGACTGGGACGAGTGCGCCGCTGTGAACATCCAAAATTAATTTTCCTTCGGGAATGGTGAAAGGCACGGTGTAAGGAATTGTAATTTTTTCTTGTTCGCTCCTGTACGGTTGAATTGTCACGGTAAAGTTGACAGTTTCGCCGGGCTTGACGATTTTTTTATCAGGCACGGCAGAAATTATCGACGCGGTTTTTCTTGCCTCGTCAATTTCCAAATCTACGGAGATGTCAAAAATATCTGATTCAGCTGTAGTGTTGGCGCAAATAAGATTGAGTGCTTGCAAAAGTTCAGTGATGGCTACTTGCCCAACGTCACTGTCACTGAAGAAAATATTTTTGCGGGACATAACGCCGCTTTCCGTGACGTTTGTGTTTATATCGAAGTTGACGGCGACGGTTGCTTCAGCCAATGAGTCAACGGATTTACTCAAAGCGGAATAAACGACGGTTGCGCCGATTTTAGGCAAAATATTTTCGTTGTACGCGATTGACGCATGATAAGTTTCGTTTGTGTTTTGGGAATTATTTTTGACGTTTATGGTAATCGGCACGACGTTGGGGAAATTGCCGATGATGCCGGAAATTCCCGCGTCACGATCTTGATTGATTCGCCCGATAACGTCACCGACGCTTGCCATGCGAATACCGCTACCATTTGCGCCGCTGATTGGACCGAGTACAGATGCGTCCATTAAAAAATAATTTACGTTGCCGCCATGAACGAACGCGTGACCAAACCCTAAAATTTTATCATTGTCAACGGCTGTAACCGTGCCCGTTGCGCCGACGGTAAAATCTCCGCAAACAATGGCAGCACCGACGGGAGAACCGGGCTCCAATTTCGCGCCGTACTTAATGCTTGTGGCACTTCCTGCAGCCGGTGCGGCATAAAAATTTTTAAAACCCAACGGCGACAATTCTTTCTTCAAAAAATTTAAACCGTTGCTGTCAAACCCGCTGAAAAGCATGAAAATCTTTTCTTCGTCATCAGAAACTTTTTCTTCGTCTGAAAGTTTTTCATCGTCGGAAATTTTTTCTTCATCATCAGAAAGTTTTTCGTCGTCAACTTTTTTGCCAAAAATTTCTTTGAGTTTGTCTTTGAATTGGTCGTTATCAATTTTTTCATCAGATTTTTTTACAGGAATTGTGGCGACTTTATCTTCAGCGCGTTTATCGGGCAAATTCCAAATGCGCGTCATATTTTCAATGGGAGTTATGAAGAAAGTATAAGGGCTCATTTCTTTAAGACCGATAGCCAACGCGCCGATTAATTTGCCGTCCACGTAAATTGGACTACCGCTCATTCCCTGCAAGACGCCGCCTGTTTTGTCGATTAATTCGCCGGACGCCCGCGCCATTATCATTGCCGAAGTACCTTTGCCGCCGTTTGTCAGCCCGACGATGTCAACGTTGAACGGCTCGATTGCGCCGCTTGTATCGATGACAGTGTAGCCGACGCCGGTCATTCCGCTTTTCACTTGTTCAAGCGGCATTATATTTGCCATTGCCCAAACGTCGCGCGGAATTAGGATAAATACCAACGAAAGTACCAAGAATAATTTCTGCAATAAACTTCGCAAATTCGTCACTCCGTTTCTTGGAAGTTTTTCACATAAAACGACTTTTCTATTTTGTTAGCAAATTTGAAAACTTACAAAATACATTTGCAGTGTATCACGCAAAAATTTTTTCGTCAACCAATAAATTTGTTAAAGCCATGACTGCCGACGAATCCGCACAAAATTCAATAATTAAAAAGGACGCCCAACAACTAAGGCGTCCGAAATTATCAACGAATATGAATTGTCAATCAAAAAATTATGCGAGGATACGAGCAAGGCGCATGTATTCGGGATTGAGCTGCTTTTTGTTGTTAACCGCGTCATGGAGATTGATTGAAACGACGTGACCGCGATTGAATCCGAAAACGATGTCGGACAAACCGGAAATAATTGCAAGTGCCGCGTGTTCGCCGAGTTGCGACGCCTTGACGCGATCTATTACCGAAGGAGAGCCGCCGCGCTGAATGTGTCCAAGTTTTGAAATGCGAGTATCGCGACCGGTTTTTTCTGCGACAATCGGACCGATTTCACTGGCTTTGCCCGCGCCTTCTGCAACGACCATGAGAATGTAGCGTTTGCCTTTTTCGTACTCTGCTTTCATGCTTTCGCAAATTTCGTCCAGATCATATTCCTCTTCAGGTACAAGAATGTATTCAGCACCGCCGGAAATTCCGGAGACCATTGCAAGCCAGCCGCTGTTGCGTCCCATGACTTCAAGCACGATTATGCGACGATGCGCCGACGCAGTGTCACGCAATTTATTCATGGCGTCAATGATTGTGTTTGCCGCCGTATCGCAACCGATAGTATATTCAGAGCCCCAAACGTCATTGTCAATCGTGCCAGGCAGACCAACAATCGGCAAGCCCGTTTCTTGGCTGAGAGTTGACGCACCGCGCAGACTTCCGTCACCGCCCACAACTACAAGCCCTTGTATTCCGCGATCCACAAGATTTTTGTAGCCGAGCATGCGTCCTTCGGGAGTTTGGAAACGTTTGCAACGTGCCGTGCCGAGAAAAGTACCGCCGCGCTGGATTATATCGCTAACGTCCCTTGAGGTCATTTCAAACATATCCTCATCAAGCATGCCGTGATAGCCGCCGCGAATTCCCCAAACTTTTACGCCTTGATGAAGTGCTGTTCTCGTTACTGCGCGAACTGCCGCGTTCATTCCCGGACTATCGCCGCCTGATGTCATTACCGCTATACTTTTAATCATTCGCAAAAACCTCCCCGCTCAGTGCACAAAAAATTCAGCCCCAAAACTTTTTCACATAATAGCACAATTTCTTGGAATTGCAAAGAAATTTTTTAGGGATCGGATCGATGGATCAATAGATCGATAGATCGATGGGTGCGGGTTTTAATCAGGTTAAGCCCTATTCATTGAAGTAATTAATTTTCATTGCGCCCTTGAGTCTTGCCAAAACTTCAGCCGCCTTTTCGCGCGCCTTCTCCGTGCCTTCACGCAAAATTTTCATGACTTCATCGGGTTGCGCCTCGTATTCTGCACGACGTTCACGAATCGGATTCAACAAATTTTCAAGCACTTCAAGCAAAAATTTTTTAACTTTAACGTCGCCCAATCCTCCGCGCCGGTAATGTTCCTTCATTTCGGCAACAGTTGCCTTGTCTTCACAAAAAGCATCAAGGTAAGTGAAGACGACGTTTCCTTCGACGTGACCGGGATCGCTAACTTTTATGTGCAACGGATCGGTGTACATTTCTTTCACTTTCGCGGCAACGGTCTTTGAATCGTCGCTCAAGTAAATGCAATTTCCCAGCGTCTTGCTCATCTTCGCTTTACCGTCAATGCCCGGCAGACGACGGCAAACTTGATTCTGCGGCAACAAAATTTCCGGCTCAATTAAAACTTCTCCGTAGATATCATTGATTTTGCGGACAATCTCGCGCGTCTGTTCAAGCATGGGAATTTGATCTTCGCCGACGGGAACAATATTTGCGTCAAATGCAGTGATATCCGCCGCTTGGCTCACGGGGTAGCACAAAAATCCCGCCGGTATGCTCGTTTCAAAACCTTTCTGCGCGATTTCATTTTTCACGGTAGGATTTCTTTCAAGGCGCGAAACCGTCACGACGTTTAAATAGTACGCCGTAAGTTCAAATAATTCGGCAACTTGAGATTGAATGAAAATTGTCGACTGCGCGGGATTAATTCCGACGGCAAGATAATCAAGCGCGACGTTGAAAACGCTTTCGCGAACTTTGGAAGGATCGTCCGCGTGATCCGTCAACGCTTGAGCGTCCGCTATCATTATGAAAATTTTGTCGAACTCATTGGAATTTTGCAGGCGTACCCGCTCGCGCAAACTTCCTACGTAATGCCCCAAGTGCAACTTTCCTGTTGGTCTGTCACCTGTTAAAATTATTTTCACGAAAAAATTTCCTCCTGTAGGAGCTTCAAGCTTCAAGCTTACCCGAAATAATCTTCGATGCCGTCAAAAATTCCTTGCGCACACTTCAGCACGCCTTCAATCGAACCAAGTATGCTTTCCTCTTCGTGATTGGATATGAAGGCAAGCTCAATCAACGTGGCGGGCATGTCCGTGTTCTTGACGACGTAGAAATTGCAAGGTTTAGTTCCGCGACTCGGCGTCCGAATTTGTTCACAGAGCGCACGCCGTATGTTGTCCGCAAGTTGAATTGACTTTCGTCCTTCCGTCTGGCTGTAATAATATCCCGTCGTGCCACGCGCAGAAGGATTTGAGAAACTGTCCGCGTGAATCGAAATGAAAATGTCCGCCTTCGCACGGTTGGCAACGTCACAACGCGCTTGCAATTCTTCAATAGCCGACGCACTCGCGCCCTTGATTGAAACGGTTTTGTCCGTGTGGCGCGTCATTATGACTGTCGCTCCCTCTGCAACCAAAAGTTTTTCAAGTTCCAGCGCAACATTCAACGTGACGGTTTTTTCCATTAATCCCGAAGGACCAATCGCGCCCGCGTCATTGCCGCCATGTCCCGGATCTATCGCGATAACTTTTCCTTTGAGCGTCATCAATTTGCCTAAGTCAACGTCAACATCATTTGTCGGCGTCGACGGCTGCGTTGGATATGTATGAGTGGGCTTTTCTTTTTCAGTCTTAGAATTTTGTTGCTCGCGTTCTCTGGCTTTACGTTCCTTTTCTTCCTTCGCTTTACGTTCTTTTTCCTCTTTGGCTTTACGTTCGCGTTCTTCCTTTTCCTTACGTTCGGCTTCTTCTTTTGCTTTACGTTCAGCCTCAAGGCGAATTTTGCGTTCCTTCTCTTCCTTCGCCTTACGTTCTTTTTCTTCCTTCGCTTTACGTTCGGCGTCCTCTTTGGCTTTACGTTCCTTTTCTTCTTTGGCTTTACGTTCGCGTTCTTCCCGCGCTTTACGTTCAGCCTCAAGTTTTGCCTTGTCGTCATCAGTCGACGGGGGATTTTTTATTTCGGCGGCAGGTTTTGTTGGAACTTTGATAACGTCAATGACCAGCCGATAACCCGTTGGTCCGCCGTCCAAGAAAAAAATATTTATCTCCGACGAACTTTCCACGACGATACGCACCGTAGTAGGATTAAATTGCCCAATTCTGATTCGACTTGCCAACGGAGAATTTACAAGAAATTCTTTCTTAATGGTTGGACTTAGAATTGCGTTTTGAATATCGACGACAAGGCGCGAAGGATTTTCCAAATACAAATCGCGATATTCAATCGTATTAGTCAAGTCGAGAACGATACGAACTTTTTCTTTATCGCTGCTGTATCGAAGGTCTTGAACTGCCGCAGGACGCGATGCCGCTTGAACAACTACACTCATCAACGCCACAAAAAGGAGAGTCAGCCATGCAGTTTTCATTTTTGAATTAACCCCCTTTTTGTAGCTTATAGCTTATAGCTTGTAGCTTGTAGCTTGTAGAAATTTTTCCCAGCCACCAGTCAGCTGAAAGCTAAGTTTCATATGAGCCGTAGCGTTGCTCCAATTTCTTAAATCCCCACGTCAAAAACGCCGTCATCACCAGATAAAAAATTCCCGCGATAAGGAAAGGCGTCATGTCAAATTCGCGCTGAACTATCGTTCGTGCGACGCGCAGGAGATCATTCATTGCCAAGATGTAAATCAGCGACGTATCCTTCACCAAGTTAATTGTCTCGTTGGAAATTGGAGGTAGTACCACGCGCAAAACTTGCGGGAAAATTACGTAGCGCATCATCTGCCAATGCCGAAGTCCCAGAGCCTTAGCCGCCTCGTACTGTCCACGCGGAATTGATTGAATGCCCGCGCGGAAAATTTCTGCGAAGTACGCCGCATAGTTCAAAGTAAACGCCAACAGTGCCGCCGCAACGTCAGGCAACATTATGCCGACCGTAGGCAATGCAAAGTAGACGAACAGCAACTGCAACATCAACGGCGTACCGCGCATGATCCACACGTAAAATTCCATGACGTAGCGGAGCGGCGCAAATTTTGAAATCCTGCCAAGAGCCGCCAACGCGCCTATCGGTAAACTCAAAACCAAAGTCACCACGAAAATTTGTAGAGTAACTTCCGCGCCCTCCATTATGAGCAACGTCATATCAAAAAATTTTTCCATTGGGATACCTTTTAAAATTTATCAGGATTCACGCTGATTAAAAATTACTTACGAATGTTTTCACTTACAAATTTTTTTCGCGTACAAATTTTTTCGCGAATTATTTTTTCTCTTTGGACTTAATCAGATTTTCGCCGAACCATTCTTTGGAAATTTTTTCAGCCGTGCCGTCAGCTACAATCTCATCAAAAGCTTTCTGGACTTCATCACGCAACGCGGTATTTTCTTTCGCGAATGCAATTCCAAATTCGCTGGTAGGTCCGACAGAAACGTTGAGGACATCAATTTTATCTGCGTGTTTCGCCATGTAGTAACGCCCAACAATTTCGTCGCAAACAACTAAGTCAACTCTGCCGTTCTCCAAATCCATGAACGCGCTGATGTAATCGCCGTAAGTTTTGAAATCGCTGAAACTGTTTTTAAGTTCGCCGTTACCCAAAATATAATCTTCTGCCGTTGAGCCGGCTTGAGTGGCTACAGCTTTTCCCGCCAAATCTTTTTCCGCCGCGATATTTTTATTTTGCTCGTCGCCCTTGCGAATGAAAACTAATTGGCGATTGTCCATGTACGGATCGCTGAAAAGCATGTTCTGTTTGCGCTCGTCGGTTATATCCAAGCCGTTCCAAAGTACGTCGATTCTGCCGGACTTAAGCTCCGCCTCTTTGCTGTTCCAGTCAATCGCCTTGAATTCAACTTCGCGCCCAATTTTTTCAGCGGCCGCCTTCGCCAAATCCACGTCGAAACCGATAATTTCATTTTTTTCATTCTTGAAACCCATCGGCGGATATTCGTCGTCCAAGCCCACAACAATTTTTTTCTGTTCCGTCGCGCCGCCGTTGTTCGTGTTTGTGTCGCCGCCGCCGCAACCCGTGACCAACATCGTCGTCAACAATGCGCCAACCATAAAAAACTTTTTCAAAAACATCTGTCATACTTCCGTTACTGAGAACTTATAAAAAGTTTTAAACCTTTATGTCCCATTCCTGCTTCTTAGAATCCGCTTTTGCCTAAAGCTACTCACGTTTGCTGTAATTCTCCACAGGCGTAAATTCCCCGCTAACGTACGGGTACATATTGCAAGTGTCTTGCTCGTGACTTCCTTACAATACCAGCAACATTTTTCCCTTCGTAATACTCAGCAAAATTTTTTAAGTCCTTCTGTTCTACGCACAAATCCTCATTGCTTGGTTCTCGCTCTTATTTGTGCAGGGTCGCGGTGGCAGTTCCCGTTCTCGTCAACTTTATTGACCGCAGCGACATCTTATGAACTACTAGGTGAAGCACCGACCTTATAACCGATTAATAAGGCTTTAATTTTTATCACCTGCTTTCAATTTTTTGTCACTTTCACTTAACTGTTATTCAGCCTTCCAAATTTTGATGAAAAACTTTCGCGAAAATTATACTTGAAAAATTTTTGATTGGCAAGACAAAATGAAAATTTGATGAAACTTTTATGCTTGCATATTATTCAAAAATTTGGTATAAATAGGGATAAAAATTTGGAAGCGAAAAAGTTTTGCAATTTAATCATGAAAGTGTAATGCCCGGAGAAATTATCGAGGCATTGAAAATAAATCCGGCGGGAATTTACGTCGACTGCACGCTTGGCGGCGGCGGACATTCTCTGCGAATCGGCGAACGGCTCAACGAAAACGGTTTGCTTATCGGCATTGACAGGGACGCTGATGCCATTGACGCGGCAACAAAAAAATTGGCGGGGCTACGTTGCGAAGTCGAAGTCGTTCACGAAAATTTTTGTGAGCTGGAAAAAATTTTAGACTCGGCGGGAATTGAAACTGTCGACGGAATAATTTTTGACTTAGGCGTTTCTTCTCATCAAATTGACACGGCAGAGCGCGGGTTCTCCTACATGAAAGACGCGCCGCTTGATATGCGCATGGATCGTTCAAAAAATTTTAGCGCATTGGATGTTGTCAATGGTTACGACGAAGAACGATTGAAAAAAATTTTCCGTGAATACGGCGAAGAAAAATTTTCCGGCAGAATTGCAAAAAAAATTGTCACTGCGCGAAAAAATTTTCCGATAAGGACGACGGGCGAATTAGTCAAACTTATCGAAGACGCCACGCCAAAAATTTCCGGCGGCGGACATCCGGCAAAAAGAATTTTTCAAGCAGTGCGAATTGAAGTCAACGGCGAATTGAAAATTTTGAGCGAATCAATCATTGTTGCAACGCGTCGCTTGAAAATTGGCGGGCGAATTGCCGTTATAACTTTTCATTCACTCGAAGACAGAATTGTTAAAAATACGTTCGGCGAACTGTCGCGGGGTTGTCTATGCCCAAAAAATTTTCCCGTTTGCGTTTGCAATCACCGCGCAGAAATAAAAGTTTTGGGCAAGGCGAAAACTGCCGCGCCCGCAGAGGTGGAAAAAAATTCTCGTGCGAAGTCGGCTAAACTTCGCGTGGCGGAAAAAATCTTATGAAGGGGCGATTAAAAATGCCAACAAGAACACCTAAACCAAAGACGCAAAGCCGTGCGGATTATTCGTCGTTGAGTGAATCGAATGAACAGGGAGGAGCTAAACTTACATTGCTTCGCGGACGCCCGAAATTGGATCACATTCTCCGTTCGCGTTGCAGTGTTGCGTTTGTAATCATTTCAATTTTGGCAATGCTCGTCGTGATTCGCAGCGGAATCAGTGCAAGTCGCGGTTACGCGCTCATTGAAACGCAAAATCAGGCGCAACAACTTGAGCAGGAAAATGAACGGCTGAAAATTGAAATTGCCAAGTTGAAATCCCCGCAACGTATCAAGCAAATTGCTGAAGACGAATTAGGCATGGGCGTCCCGGCAAAAATTTATTTTTCGCATTGATTAGATCGCTAGATCGCCAGATCGCTAGATCGCTAGAAGATAAAACGGAGGAAGAAATTTTGGAAACAATAATCTTAGCGGCGGGCAAAGGTACTCGAATGAAAAGCAAATTGCCGAAAGTTTTACACAAAGTCAGCGGCAAGCCAATGTTGGAACACGTAATCGACGCGGCAAAATCTGCCGGCTCAACTCGTGAAGTCGTCGTCATTGGTTCAGGTGCTGAACTCGTCAAGAAAACTTTTTCGGAAGTTGAATTTGTCATGCAAGAAGAGCAACTCGGAACGGGTCACGCCGTCCTTTGCGCAAAAGAAAAATTCGCCAACTCAACCGGTACAGTCATGATTCTCTGCGGAGATACGCCCTTATTCACCGGCGAACTTTTGAAAAATCTCATCGACGCACATGAAAAATTCAACGCCGCCGCAACTGTCCTCACTGCGATTATGCCCAATCCGAAAGGTTACGGCAGAATCATTCGCGCAGATAACGTTGACTTTGAAAAAATTGTTGAGGACAAAGACGCGAATTTTGAGCAACAAAAAATTCGTGAAGTCAACACGGGAATTTATTGTTTCAACGTTCAAAAACTTTTTGACGCCCTCGAAAAAGTTACCAACGATAACGCACAAGGCGAATATTATTTGCCGGACGTTTTGGAAATTTTGCGGGCGGAAGGCGGAAAAATCTGCGCGGTTGTCGCCGAAGATTATCGGCAAACTCTTGGGATTAATTCGCGGATTCAACTTGCCGAAGCCGAAAAAATTTTGCGCCAACGTAAAAATGCAGAGCTGATGTTAAGCGGCGTCACGATAATTGATCCTGCGACGACGTACATTGACTTCGACGTTGAAGTTGGACAGGATACAATCATTTATCCGAACACTTACCTTGAAGGAAAAACGAAAATCGGTGCGGATTGCGTGATTGGTCCAAGCGTTCGTTTCACAAACATGATTGTCGGCGACAACGTAACCGCGCAGTTCAGTTACTGTCACGACGCGGAAATTTCTGACGGCGTTACCTTTGGTCCTTACGTCCACGTTCGCCCGAACACAAAAATTTCTGCGAACGTCAAGATTGGAAATTTTGTTGAGATAAAAAATTCCAACATCGGCGAAGGCACGAAACTTCCGCACCTGCAATACATCGGCGATACGGATTTGGGAGCGGGTTGCAATATCGGTTGCGGGACAATTACCGTGAATTACGACGGCAAACAAAAATATCGTACGAAAATTGGCGACGGCGTTTTCATCGGTTGCAATTCAAATCTGGTTGCGCCCGTCAATGTTGAAGACGGTGCGTACATTGCGGCGGGCTCGACGATTACCGAAGACGTTCCGAAAAATAATTTGGCGATTGCGCGCGCGCGGCAAGTCAACAAAAATTCATGGAAAGATAAAAGGGGCTAAAGGCTAGGCACTAGTCAAAAAAAATCTCCTGTGGAAAAATTTTCTGCAGGGGATTTTTTAGTTGGGTGGAATTGTCAAGCGACAGGAAGATTTTGTCTCCGTGATGTTTCAACGAACAGTTTTTTGCGGCGAGTAATTTCTTTAATTTTTGTGGGGAGGTTGCTTTTATTATGGAAAAACTTTCAACGCTTATAGTTGCCGCATGTTTTGGTCTACTTGTACTGTACAAATTTTCAATGCTTATTTTGACGCACTGGTTCGTAAGCGCACTTATTGTCGGCGTGGCAACATTTTTTTACGCCGGGAAAAGGCTTGCCGCCCCCGCAACAATTTTGAGCTTAATTATTCTCTTCGTTTTAAATGTCATTTTCGTAGAAGACAGTAAAAAATCTGAATACCAATCTGAAGAGCACTATCAACAAGAAGAGAGTTTTGACAAAGAGCGTCTGGAAAGAGAGTGGCAGGAGCTGGAACGTCAGTCAAGAGAGCGGCAAGAAAGAGAACGGCAAGAAAGAGAAGAGCAAGAACGTTTTGAAAGAGAGCAACAAGAACGTCAGGAACGTTTGGAACGTCAAGAGCGGCAAGAACGTCAGGAAAGAGAACGGCAAGAGCAAGCATCGGCTAGTGTGTACAACAAAATCTTTAATGACTACTACGGAGCAATCAGCGCGCACAGATTTTCGGACGCCTACTCTTTATTGAGCGAAAGAGAAAAACAACATCAAGGCTCATTAGAAAGTTTTGCGAAAGGGCGTCAAGACGTTGCCGATATTGAGATATTGAATTTCAAAGTTACCGACGAAAGAGAAAGTACAGTCAATGCCGATTACCGAATCAAAACAAAAGATAACGACGGCAACGGATTTTTAGTCAGAACTTTCGACGGAAATGTAACTTTCACGAAAAGTGCGGGGACTTGGAAAATTGATGCGCTTTCTTCAAGAAAAATAGATGAACACAGAGAATAATTAAGGTGGACTTCTTGGAGTGAATTATTCAACGCCACAGAAAAAAAATCTCCTACGGAAAAAAATTCTGCAGGAGATTTTTTCTTTCTACCGGCTACAAGCTACCAGCTGCAAGCTATCCTATAACAACGTCGCCAAAATTGATTTCTGCGCATGCAAACGGTTTTCTGCCTCGTCAAAAATTTCTTCGGCATGCAATTCAAAAATTTCTTCGGTAATTTCTTCGCCACGATACGCCGGCAAGCAGTGCAAGACGATTGCGCCTTTGTTCGCGTGTTGCATCAATGCGGCATTGACTTGATACGGCGCAAAAATTTTTTTACGTTCGTCGTGCTCGGCTTCCTGCCCCATGCTCGCCCAAGTGTCCGTCGCAACAATATCCGCGTGCTTGACTGCCTCGATTGGGTCTTCAGTCAAAATTAATTCTGCGCCGGTTTTTTTCGCGTCCTCAAGCGCGTTGGCAACGACTTCAGCGTTCGGTTTGTAATTTTGCGGAGTGGCAACAGTCAACGCCATGCCAACCTTCGCCGCGCCGTAAAGATACGAATTTGCCATGTTATTTCCGTCGCCGACGTACGCCATTTTCAAATTCCGAAAATGTTTTCCCTTGTATTCGCGAATCGTCAGCAAGTCCGTCAACACTTGGCAAGGATGAAGTAAATCGCTCAAGCCGTTGATTATCGGAATGGTGGAATGTTCGGCAAGTTCCAAAATTCTTTCGTGACCAAAAGTCCGAATCATGATTCCGTTTAAATATCTTGACAAAACCCGCGCAGTGTCTTTAATCGGTTCGCCGCGTCCAAGTTGCAAATCTTTGCTTGAAAGGAAAAGTGCCGAGCCGCCGAGTTGGTACATGCCGACTTCAAAAGAAACCCGCGTGCGCGTCGACGATTTTTCAAAAATCATGCCGAGAGTTTTTCCCTTCAAAATATTTGGAGTGTAGCCGCCCGCTTGATACGCGCTCTTCAATTTTTTCGCGAACTCCAAAAATTCTTCGATGTCGTCCGCGCTGAAATCATGCAGTGAAATAAAATCTTTGCCGTTAGCCATAAAGTTCCCTCCTCAAAATTAATTTCCAAAAACTTCGTCCAAAATTTTTACAACTTCGTCAACCTGCGCGGTTGTGATAATCAACGGCGGGACAAAGCGCAAGACTGTGCCGACTGTGCAATTTATAATCGCGCCGCGTTTCATGCACTCGTTGACAATTTCGACGCCGGAAATTTTCGGATTGGAAAGTTGCAAGCCCAAAATTAAACCTTCGCCGCGAACTTCGGAAATTTGCTCCGAATATTTTTTTTGCAAGTCGAAAAGTTTTTCCTTGAAATATTTTCCCACTTCAACGACGTGCGACAAAAATTTTTCGTTCGGTATCGTGTCAAGAACGACGTTAGCCGCCGCGCAGGCAAGTGGATTTCCGCCAAAAGTCGTGCCGTGATCTCCCGCGTGAAAAGCTTGCGCAACTTTTTCCGTGACGACAAACGCGCCGATTGGAACGCCGCCCGCAAGTCCTTTAGCCAACGTGACGATGTCGGGTTTGATTCCGTAATTTTCGTACGCAAAAAATTTCCCCGTGCGTCCCATGCCGCATTGAATTTCGTCGAGAATCAAAAGTGCGCCGTGCTTATCGCAAAGTTCACGAACTTTTTTGAAATAATTTTCCGTTGGAGTGTAAACGCCGCCTTCGCCTTGAATTGTCTCCAGCATAACCGCGCAGGTCTTGTCGCTGATTTTTGATTCAAGGTCGGCGATGTCGTTATACTTGACGTAGTCGAACGCGGCGGGCAACGGCTCAAAACCTTTGTGATATTTCGGCTGACCTGTCGCCGTCAAAGTTGCAAGCGTCCGCCCGTGAAAGCTGTCCCACGCCGTGATTATTTGCGTTTTATCTTCGGAAATTTTTTTTGCAAACTTGCGGGCAATTTTTATCGCGCCTTCGTTTGCCTCCGCGCCGGAATTTGCGAAGAACGCGCGGTCAAGTCCGGAAAGTTCAACGAGTTTTGCGGCGGCGTTTGCTTGCGGTTCGGTGTAGTACAAATTTGAAACGTGAATTAATTTTTTCGCCTGATTCGTTATCGCTTCGACAAGCGGCGCGTAATTGTGTCCCAAAACGTTGACGGCAATTCCCGCGAGAAAGTCCACGTATTTTTTTCCGTCGATGTCGTAAACGTAAGGACCTTCGCCGCGTTCCAAAACTATCTTGTAACGTTTGAACACGGGCAAATAATTTTTATCGTCCCGTTCAAAAATTTTTTCCTGCGTTTCACTCAAATTTTTTTCACTCCTCAAATTTTTTTTCACTTGTAAATTTTACTTCTGTGCGCAACGTCTACAATCAGAATTATAACTTTATCGTCTTGAATTTCAGAAATGATTCGATAATCGCCCACACGGTAACGCCACTTTCCACGCAAATTTCCGTGTAAAGCTTTTCCGTACTGTCGCGGATCTTCGCAACCTTCAAGATTTTTCTCAATCCAATGGTAAATAATTGCACGGATTTTTTCATCGAGCTTTGAAAGGTCTTTCTCTGCTTGCGCAGTGTATTCAACGGAATAATTTTTTATTTGACTACAGGGACTAGTTTATAGGTTGTAGGATTTTTTTTGTAATCTTCCATTGCTTGTTCGTAAAGCCGCGTTGCTTCCTCTTCGTCCTCAATTTTTTCAATGACAGCCAAGCGAAAAAGTTCCGACAAAGTGAGATGATTCTCCGCCGCATATTTTTGAATTATCTCCGTTTCCGCCTCGTCGATTTGAATTGTTACTGTCAAAGTTACCACCTCAAACTGAAACCTTCATACAAATTTCGTCAACAGAAATTTTTTCCTGCGCGGCAGTCTCCAAATTTTTCAGCGTAACAGAATTTTCTTTGACTTCATCTTCGCCGATTATCAGCGCGAATTTTGCTCCGGACTTCGCCGCCTGTTTCATCTGCGCTTTCATGCTCCGCCCCGCAAAATCCATTGTCGCTGAAAAATTTTTTTGTCGCAACTCGTTCAAGATTTTAAATCCGAAAACTTCCGCCGCACTTCCGGCCGTCACTACGAAGGCGTCAAGTTTTTTCTGCGCAGACGGAAGAAGATTTTGTTTTTCCAAAGCAATTAAAATTCTCTCAAGACCTGCGGCAAATCCCACTGCGGGAGTTGGTGCGCCGCCAATTTCTTCAATCAATCCGTCGTAACGCCCGCCGCCCGCCAGTGCCGATTGTGCGCCAAGCGGTGTGTATTGAATTTCAAACGCCGTCTTCGTGTAATAATCCAGCCCGCGTACAAGCCGATTGTCAACGACAAATTCAACGCCCGCCGCCGTCAAAAGTTTTTTCAGTTGTGCAAAATGTTCGCGGCACTCGTCGCAAAGACACGTTTCAATTTTCGGCGCGTCGTCCATGAAATCTTTTCCCGCGTCAACTTTGCAATCCAAAATTCTCAACGGATTTTTATTCAGCCGCGACTTACAATCGTTGCAAAGTTCTTCGTAAACTTCGCCGAAATAGTGTTGAAGTTTTTGACGGTAAACGGGGCGGCATTTTTGGCAACCGACAGTATTAATTTTAAGTTGAAGTTCATCAAGTCCCAAGTCTTTTAAAAAATTCCACGCCAACAAAATTATTTCCGCGTCAAGGGCAGAATTTTTTTCTCCGAGTGCCTCAACGCCGAATTGGTGAAATTCTCTAAGCCGTCCTGCTTGCGGTCTGTCGTAGCGAAACATTGAGCCGATGTAAAAAAGTTTTACCAAATTTCCGTCCGCATAAAGTTTATTCTGCAGGTACGCACGAACAGCCGATGCGGTATTTTCCGGGCGAAGAGTGATTGAGCGATTGCCCCTGTCCGTGAACGTGTACATTTCTTTTTCGACAACGTCCGTTGCCTCGCCGATGCCACGCTGAAAAAGTTCCGTGTGTTCAAAAGTCGGCGTCCTTATCTCTTCGTAGCCGTACGCCGCGCAGATTTTTCTAATCTTTTCTTCAATGTAACGCCAGCCATGAATTTGTTCCGGCAAAATATCTTTAGTTCCTCTTGGTGCATTCGTCAGCAAATTTTTCACCTCATTTGGATCGATAGATCGATA
>JAFSXD010000023.1 GCA_017444245.1 Selenomonadaceae bacterium
ACTTCGATTTTCTTGCTTTGCCGGTTGCCCTATATACTCCAAATACTGAGCTTCTGTGTAATATCTCCTTCCTGTAGGGCTTCTTTGTGCTTTTAATATCCCCGCATTGTCCCATCTATGCAGTGTCTTCACTGACACGTTAAGCTTTTTAGCAAACTCGCATGGTTGGTAAATATTCATAGGCAAATTTTACTATGTATGTCTATGAATGTCAATGTTCCAATCTACAGTTATCAGTCTCCTGCAACGTTAAAAAAATTTCTGCAGATATTTTAACATAAATTGACGCGCTTGAAATTAAATTTTTCGTTGTAGCAAAATCGTTTGTGTGCTAAAATTTCGCTGAAGTTTTTTTGGAAAGTGGTGGACAATCATGAAATGTCAGCGGTGCGGCAAAGAACTTAAAAACTCGACGCGCTGTAATTTTTGCGGCTATGAAAATTTTGAAAGTGACAACGTGCGCGAAATGAGCAATGCCGAAAGAAATTTTTACGACGGCTTGACTATCGACGCCGATGTTGACGAAAAAGAATACAAGAACCGCAGGACAGATTCTGATTACAATTCGTATTGGCAGAGAACCTCCACAAATTTTGGCACGTTTGGCACGGCGGGAACAATTTTTAATCTCGTCGCGAATTTGTTTAACGGAATTTTTAACGGCAGTATCTTTGCAAAAATTATTGCCGCGTTGATTTTCTTGGCTTTCGCCGCGTTCATGTTTTTTGTAGCGTTGCCGATTTTCTTCGTGATTATCGCGGCAAGTTTTTTGACGCTGATAATTTTTCCGCGAATCAAAAATAAATTTTTCGGGAGGAGATTTTAAATTGAAGGCGGCAGTACTTTTGAGCGGTGGCATTGATTCAACGACTTGCCTTGCCATTGCCGTAAAAAAATTTGGGCGTGAAAACGTCGTCGCCGTTTCGATTTTTTACGGACAACGTCACGCCCGCGAATTGTCTTGCGCAAAAAAAATTGCCGCTCATTACGGCGTTGGTCACTATGAATTTGACGCCGCGCAGATTATGAGCTACTCCGATTCGGCTTTAATGAACGCGTCGAAAAAAAATCTTGAGCCCACGACGTATGGCGAACAGGTGAAAAAAAATCCGCGCGTTTCAACGTACGTTCCATTTCGCAACGGTTTGATGTTGTCGATGGCGGCTAGTTTCGTCGACGGAATTTTTGAAGGCAACGACGCAGAAATTTTTATCGGCGTTCATCAAGACGACAGCGCGGTTAATGCTTACGCTGATTGCAGTGAAAAATTTATTCGCGCGATGGACGAGGCAATTAACGTCGGCACTTACGGGAAAATAAAAATTGTCACGCCGTTTTTGGGCATGACAAAGGCGGACGTTGTGCGGATTGGTTTGGAACTGAACGCGCCGTACAATTTGACTTGGAGTTGTTACGAGCGGGGCGAAGTTCCTTGCGGGAAGTGTGCAACTTGTCGCGACAGAGCCGCCGCCTTCGCCGCAAATGGCGTGGAAGATCCCGCGCTAAAACTTTAAAATTTGTAATCGATGCCGCTTTGTTTCATTATTGCATTCGCCACGTGTCGTGATTTAATTTTACTGTCCACAGTGACTTGTTTCTCTGTTTCCGCATTACGCCAGATATCATGATCGCCTTTAGCGTGCCTAAGAAATGTGAAACCGTTTTGCTTTAAAATTTCGCGGACTTTCTTTTCATATTCAGCCATTAGTCATAAACCACTTTCTCTTGACGCGAAAGGATGAAATTGATTCTATCGCACTTTTCAATTTCATTCAATTCAATCATCTCCGGAGCGGCAACCAGCATTTTTTGAATCAATTCTTCGGCTGTGTCCCCTTCAAGTATAAGACCGTGAATATCGTCAGAATCTCCCCACCAAACTTTTGCCTCCTCGTCCCAATGAATTTGAACGTTGTAGCTGTCCTTCATAAAAATCACCTCGAATAAATTTTAATCTGCACGATTGTCAAAGTCAATTTTAACAAGAAAGGAATTAAAATTAAAATGGGTTTGGAAGTTTTTATCGCGCCGTTAATCGGCATTGCAATTATTTTTGCGCTGATAAAAATAATTGAGCTCCCGTTTTGGCTGTTAAAAAACAGTATCGCGGGAGCAATTATACTTTACATTATAAATTTCATCGGAATTTTTACGATAAAAGTTACATTCATTCACTGCCTGATTGTCGGCGTCTTCGGCGTGCCCGGAATTATTCTGCTGTACATTTACTTAAACTTTATCTAGGGTTAATCCTTCGTCAAAAATATATTTGAACGCTTCCTCCGCCGTGTCGACGGGAAAAATTTTTAAACCTAAGTGTCCCTGCGAAATATCCTTCGCATTTTCTTTCGGGATGACTAAAGTTTTTATTCCCGCCTGTTTCGCGCCGTAAGCTTTTTCAAAAACTCCGCCGACAGGACGAACTTTACCTTGCAGAGAAATTTCTCCGGTAACCGCGACGTCCTGCCGAATTTTTTTGCCCGTAACCGCGCTGACCAACGCAGATAAAATTGCCGTGCCCGCGCTTGGTCCGTCGATATTGCCGCCGCCGATAACGTTAATGTGTACGTCGTAGTCATGAATATCTTTTCCCGTGACTTGACGCAGTACCGACGCCGCGTTAAAAACGGAGTCCTTCGCCATGCTACCCGCCGTCTCGTTAAATCGAATCGTGCCTTTGCCTTTCTCCGCAGGAAAAACCATCGCTTCAATTTCAATGACAGAGCCGATAAAACCGCTCACGCCCAAGCCAAAAATGTGTCCGACCGTCGAATTACTCGACGCTTTTTTTGTGACGAATTGGAAAAGTCGACTGACCTGCGCGACTTCGTAAACGTGACGCTTTAAAATTTTCACTCGCGTTAATTCTTCAATGGTGTAATCTTTGCCGACTTCAAAGCGTTTGTTTACGGTGTCATCTTCCAACGCCAAACTGTAAGCGTCCGCCAAAATGTTAATCGCCTTTCGCCCTTCAATGGTGTATTCGCTGATTGTTTCGGCGATGCCTTCATCAAGTTCAACGTTTAATTTTGCGGCGGCGTTTTTAACGATGTCAACGATATGCGCGGGCGTCAACGGCTCAAAATAAATTTCTGCACAACGCGAACGCAAGGCAGGATTAATCGAATGTGAATCGCGCGTCGTTGCACCGATTAAAACAAAATCTGCCGGCGCACCGTTTTCAAAAAGCATGCGAACGTACGGCGGAACTCTCTCATCAGTCGGATCGTAGTACGCGGATTCAAAAAACGCGCGCTTGTCTTCCAAAACTTTCAGCAATTTGTTCTGCAACATCATATCCATTTCGCCGATTTCGTCAATGAATAAAATTCCGCCGTGCGCGTCCGTCACCAATCCCGGTTTCGGCTCAGGTATGCCAATTTCCGCCAAACTTTTTTGTGCGCCTTGATAAATCGGATCGTGGACAGAACCTAACAACGGATTTGTCATGTCGCGCGGGTCCCAGCGCAAAGTTGTGCCGTCCGTCTCCACAAAAGGCGCGTCCAATCCAAAGGGGCTGTAGTCCAATTCACGAACGGACTCAAGCACAAGTCGCGCCGCCGTAGTTTTGCCGACGCCCGGAGGTCCGTACAAAATTAAATGTTGAGGGTAAGGCGACGCTAATTTTGCGCGAAGGGATTTTACCGCCCGCTCCTGTCCGACAATTTCTTCAAGAGATTTCGGGCGCAAAAGTTCCATGACAGATTGCGTCAAACTTACCGAATCCAATTTTTCAAGATGCTCACGCTTTTTTGCCTCGTGTGGCGTCTCGGCATTGGGGCGTTCTTCCCGCAAAATTTGCAACTTAATATCTTTGACATAATCCGAATGATCTTTTTCAAGTTTTTCAGAAACTTTGCGGTCGATTCTGTCTTCAATTTGTCGACGCGCAATTATATCCGCCATTAATTCTGACAGCTGAACAATCTGCGCATGAATTTCGGATTTTGACGACGGCGCGGGAGATAGCGTAGGATTTTCTTCCAAAATTCGACGAAGAGCCAAAACTCTTTCGCCAATTTTTTCCGAACGCAAATATTTCAGCGCGTCCATTTTGCCCGCTTGCAATACCAGCCGATCCGAACCCACAACGTCGACGACAATCGCGTAGAGTGCTTGAATTTCTCGTTCCAAATCTTTGTCGTCCGGCGAAATTTCCGCTTGATGTTTTTTTTCGTCGCCCTTAGAGTTTAAATTTTCCTTGTGCGCCAATGCTTGCTTTATTGAGCCGAATAATTTTCTAAACAAAAAATTTCTACCTCGTTCGTTTGAACTCGCGCAGGTTTAAGCCTCAACCACGACGACTTTCATTTTCACGGAAGTTTCGGGATGAAGTTTAATTACCGCCTCGTAAGTTCCAATGCTTTTGACTTCGTCGGGAATTGAAATTTTGCGCTTGTCGACGTTGAGTCCATGACTTTCTTTCAACGCCTTTGCAATGTCACTGCCGCCGACTGAACCAAAAGGTTTTCCGTCTTTGCCGAGCTTTATGGGGATGCGCACGCTGATTTTTTCCAACTGCGCACCGAGAAGTTTAGCTTCGTCCGCCTCTTGTTTTGCTCTGCGAATTTTCGTTTCGGCATTTGCTTTAGCGGTATTTAAATTTTCTGCGTTCGCTTCAACGGCAAGTTTACGCGGCAACAAAAAATTTCTGCCGTAACCGTCCGCAACGTTAACGACATCGCCTTTCGCGCCAACATTTTTAACGTCGGCTTGTAAAATTACTTTCATGATTTTTTTCTTACCTTTCATAGTTAGATCGCTAGATCGCCAGATCACTAGATCGCCAGCTAACTGCTCTAAGCTCTAAGTTTAATTTTCATACAGCGGATATTTTTCACAGAGAGCCGCGACACGTTTACGCGCTTGATTTTTTTTGTCTTCGTTATTCGGATCGTCCAAAACCAACGCGATAATGTCAGCAACTTCTGCCATGTCCTCTTCAACGAATCCGCGTGAAGTAAGTGCGGGACTGCCGAGACGAAGACCACTTGTCACGAAGGGACTGCGCGGCTCAAACGGAATTGTATTTTTATTCGCGGTGATGTTCACTTCGTCCAAAACATTCTGCGCCTCTTTGCCCGTGATATTTTTGCTCGTCAAATCCACCAGCATTAAGTGATTGTCCGTCCCGCCGGAAACGATTCTGAATCCGTCGGCAGTGAGTTTATCGGCGAGAACTTTTGCGTTCTTAATAATCTGCGCGGCGTATTCTTTGAAAGCAGGTTGAAGAGCTTCACCGAGTGCAACGGCTTTTGCGGCAATGACATGCATCAAAGGTCCGCCTTGAATACCTGGAAAGATCGCCTTGTTGAACTGCTTGCCAAATTCTGCGTCACGACAGAGAATCATTCCGCCGCGTGGTCCGCGTAAAGTTTTGTGCGTCGTCGTCGTGACAACGTCAGCGTAGGGAATCGGATCAGGATGAAAGCCCGTTGCAACCAAGCCGGCAATGTGCGCCATGTCAACGAGAAGGTACGCGCCAACTTTTTTTGCAATGTCCGCGAAACGTTCAAAGTCCAACGTTCTTGCATAAGCCGACGCGCCCGCGACAATCAGTTTCGGTTGGCACTCCCGCGCAGTTTTTTCCAATGCGTCGTAGTCAATCGTTTCAGTTTCCTTGCTCACGCCGTAAGGAACAATTTTAAAATATTTGCCGCTCATGTTCACGGGACTGCCATGCGTCAAGTGTCCGCCGTCCGTCAAATTCATTCCCATGACAACATCGCCCGGATTCAACAGCGCGAAAAAAACTGCCATGTTAGCCTGCGCGCCCGAATGCGGCTGAACGTTTGCATACGCGGCATGGAAAAGTTCCTTCGCCCGATCTATCGCCAGTTGCTCAACAACGTCGACAAATTCACAGCCGCCGTAATATCTTTTTCCTGGATAACCTTCAGCGTATTTGTTGGTCAGTACGCTGCCCTGCGCCTCCAAAACTTGACGGCTTACGATATTTTCAGATGCGATGAGTTCCAACTTTGTGCGTTGACGGTTCAATTCATTTTCAATCGCATCAAAAACTTTTTTGTCCCTTTCAAAATCCATGTAAACTTCTCCTTTTTAGCTTTTAGCTTTCGATAATGTAAGACTTCAAAATTTCTCCGTAGTAAGCAATGTGCGAGCCGCCGTATTCATCCAATTTATCGGCAGGATAAAATTTTGAAAACTTGCTTGAAATTTCTTTCGCCGGCTGAATTTTGCTGAACACAACGCGGCATTCAATCGTAAGCGGAAATTCTTTTATTGCGGGCGTGCGCACAATGTCAGCGTCAACGAGAGTTAAACCCGCCTTCGCAATTTTATCCGCGTCGCGACCGGAAATACTTCCGCAAATTCCAAGTGCCTTTGCAACTTTTTTGTCCTTCCCGTCGCCGCGCGGAATGCAAACCGTAAATTCCCCCGTGCGATCAATCAGCTCACGAGTAAACCGCCCTTCGCGAACGTACACGACGAAAACCGGCGTCGCCCACTCAATTCCCAACGTCGCCCAGCCGATTGTCATGGCATTGACGCAATCTTCCGCTTCGCTGACAAGCAAAATTCCTTGAGGTAACGCTTTAAAAATTTCGCCCGCGTAATCAAATATTTCTACTTCTTTTTTCAATCGAAACATCCTTTCAAAAATTTTTTGAGCAATCGTCTGCTTGAAATTAATTTGCTTCGTCGGCAAGGCGAAGTAATTTTAATTCGTAGGGATCTTCGGGAGAAGGCGGCAAATGATGCTTGGCAATAATTTTTGCCTCGCGAAACAATCCAATCTTCTGCAATTTCCTGCCGCCAATTTCCGCGTGATGACGATAAATGTAAATTAATTTGTTGCCTTTAATTTCCAAGTTGCTTGCCCACTTTGGAAAAAATTCTGTCACGAGCACGGCAAAAATTTTTCCCGTTAAAGTAATGTCGCCGTCGACGCGCCCAATGTCATGCAAAAGTGCGCAACGTATCAAAAATTCTCTGTCGATGCCCTGCTTGTCTTCAATCACAAGCCTTTCGATCGTGTACGCCGTCTTCAAACAATGATTCTGGTCAATGGTGCTCATTGCGAAAAATAATTTTTGTTCGTCTGTGTTCAAATGTTTTTCCAAATATCTGCCGTCATCCGGTGTAACCTTAGCCGTCAACGCTCGAAAAAATTGTTTCACTCTTCTAAATATCAACCTTCTAATTCCTTCCGATTAGCTGTTAGCTTGTAGCTGGTAGCTTGTAGCTTGTAGCAACTACTCACTAAAATAAATCAGCTCATGAAAATCTTTAATGACGCTGGTTCGTGTAGCCTCTTCCAAAGTCTGCGGAACTAACGCCAAATCAACCGTCATTCCCGCATTGCGCAACTCCGTCGCCCGCTTAATCGCCGTTTCGATTTTGCTTTCGTGATAACCGATGTAAATGTTTCGCGCAGAAAAATCTTCGTCGACGCCTTGAAGTTCCCGCGCCTGCAAAATTCTTTCAATGCCGAGCGCAAATCCCGTAGCCGGACAAGCAAACCCAAAATCTTTTAGCATTCTGTCATAACGTCCGCCGCCCGCAAGAGAGTAGCCGACATCCGGCGCGTAAGCTTCAAAGACCATGCCCGTGTAATATTCAAAGTCGCGGATAATTCCCAAATCAAAAATAATTTTGTCCGCGTCGCCGTAAAAATCCGCAAGCTTGTAAATTTCCTCAAGGTTATCTAAAGCACTTTGAGATTTTTTATTTTCAACAAGATCACGCGCACGTTTCAAAATTTCTGCGCCGCCATGCAATTTTGGAATTTCCTTGAGAACATTTGCGCCGTCCAGTCCGTCAACAATTTTTTCCAGCCCGACAATGTCATGCGATTCTATAGCCGCCTTAATTTTACCCTGTACGTCAAGCGGCAAATTGAATTGCTCCATTAATCCGTTGGCAAATTCCACTTGCCCCAAACAAATTTGAAATTTTTCCAGTCCGGAGGTTTTTAAACTCTGCGCGGCAAGAGAAATAATTTCGGCGTCGGCATAAGCATTCGACACGCCCAAAAGTTCCACGCCGGCTTGATAAAATTCACATTGACGTTGCGGCTGATTTTGTCTGAATCGAAAAACGCTCGTGTTGTAGGAAAGTTTCAGCGGCAATTCCGTATCCTTCAATCGGCTGACGAAAAGTCTTGCGATTGGCGTTGTCATTTCGTGATGAAGTGCAAGCGTGCGATTTTTTTGGTCAAACATTTTGAAAAGATTTTGTTCGACAGTGCCGCCGGACATTTTCAGCGTCTCCAAAAATTCCATTGTCGGCGTCACAACTTCTTCGTAACCGTATCGGCTGAAAAGTCCCGCCAAACGATTTTCAATTTCTCGTTTAGCCGCCGCCTCTTTCGGTAAAAAATCTTTTGTCCCGTATGGCGTTTCAAAAAATTTTGCCATTTCTATACTCCTTTTAGCTTTTAGCTTTTAGTCCTTAATGCCGATCAACGCGGCGATTCGTCCCGTGTCACTGAAATTATTTTTTCGTGTGTCGCGATAAGAAAAATACCAATTTGAATTGCAACAAGTACATTCGCCCGCCACGTCAATATTTTTTTCAGGCAAGCCGACTTCCATAAGCTGAATTTTATTTGCCGCCCACAAGTCAAGAAAAATTTTCCCGTCGCGATTGATAATCAATTCGTCGTGATTCGGAAAATTTTTTTTGCAAGTTTCAACAACATTTGCGCCGACTTCGTAGCAACACGCGCCGATTGAAGGACCGATGCCGACCAAACATTTTTCTGCCGTCGTGCCGAAATTATTTTTCATTGCCAAAAAAGTTTTCGCGGCAATTTTATTAAGCGTACCTTTCCAGCCGCCGTGTGCAATTCCCACCGCAAAATTTTCAACGTCGACAAACATAATCGGTACGCAATCGGCAAAGCACAACATCAGCGGCAAATTTTTCACGTTGGTTATCAGCGCGTCCGTCTCCGAAATTGAATCCGCGTAAGATTGACTGCCGCGCCCACGATGAATTTCCTCCGCACGAAAAATTTTGTCGCCGTGTACTTGATTGGGCGTCACGATGTCTTCAAGTTGAAAACCGAGCGACTGCGCAAATTTTTTTCGATTAGCCAAAACTTTTTCGCTGTCGTCGCCAACATGCAAAGCCAAATTCAAACTGTCGTAGGGCGATTGACTTACGCCGCCGATTCGCGTCGAAATTGCATGTGCCACCCAATCTTCAGGGAAGGTTGAAAATTTCCCGTGAAATAAATTTTCTTCAGTTCGTCTCAAAAGATAACTCATTTAAATTTTCCTTCGCTCATTTAAATTGCGTCAACTCAAGATATTTCAACGCCGCCGAAATTCCACGTGTCTTTGAAAATTTCCGCGCAGTTTCAACGCTATTTGTCGTTACCTCGACAAAATTATTTTTTCCGATAATTTCTTGCAGGACAATATCTAAACTGATTCGCTTCATCTTCAATTCTTTACTGACTATCCAAAAAGTCGGATTCCATTTCGGCGCGCCGGGCTCTAACGTTACTCCTTTGTGATCCGCGACAATTATAAATTTTCCGTCCGAAGTCAAAGCAAAGTTTTCAAATTGTCTTTTAATCCTCAACGCCATATCGACAATGTCTTCAAGTTTTCGCGCAGGTTGAAATTCTTTTTCGACAATCGAAGGAACGGGCGGCATAAAAATTCTTTCCTCATTGAAATAAATAATGCCATGCGCCTTCAAATTTTCTGCAAGCTTTTCACGAATCAATTTACTGCGTGCGTCGATAAAATTTTTGAAATTGACAAGCCGAAAATCCACGTCGGGAACAAAATTTTCTGCCATGTATTTTTTGCGTTCTTCGGCGGGTTTTGCGGCTACCCAATCGCTGAAATATGTTGCGCTTTTCTTTTTGTTTTCGGAAGAGCTAAGCAGTTGCAAGTTGGGCAGTGCGTTAAAAAATTTTTCGTATTCGGTTTGAAATTTAGTTTCGTCCGCGATACCTTGCCGCGCCATTTCGCCGAGATTTTTAATTTTGACTTTCGGGAACATGTGATCCACTTCAGCCGTCGCCAAATCAATTTTTCCGTCGTACAAAATCGTCAACGCCATTAAAAGATTTTTCATCGATTTGTAATTTGTACTCATCAGCGCGTTAATCAATTCGTCAGCAATTTCATTTTCCGATTTGTCTTCCGCGTCGAGCATTTCAAAGACAGGAAAACTTTCGTGATTTTCATTCAAGAGGTTGCGCAATTTTGCAAGCGTCGCGTCAGTACCCGAATTGAAAATTCCTTTGAGCGTCGCGATAATAAACCAATGAATCATTTTTCCTTTGTCGGCGGCGTAAGCGGCGGGATTGTTGCCCTTCAGATAAATGTACTGCGCCAGAGGAATCAGCGCGTTGTTCGACGCAAAGTGTTTTTGGTTAAATCCAAATTCGTTTACCAGTTTGACGGCTAATTTAATTGCCCCCGCCATGTTTTCCCATTCGTCGCGAATTTTTTTCATGCGTTGCGGCTTGAAATTTTCAATCGTGAATTTGATACTTTCCTTGCCTTTCAACGGGTCGCTACACAAAACTAAAAACGCTTTCAAAATAAAATCGTTGCTGATGTTAAAAAATTTTTCGCCGCCAATGTTGTTGACTTCGTTGACGATACCGACTAATTTATTTTCAACTTCAAAATCTTTCAACTGCGCGGTTGCAAGAGAAATCAGCATTTCCGAAAGTTCAACGGGTTTGCCGCCGTTGTTGATGCGCACAAAAATATTTAAAACTTCGTCGAGAGTTTTGCTTTTTTCGAGATGATATTCAATGAACGGCTTTACCTTCATGCTGTGCCACAGGCGATTTAAAATTTTGTACGGCAATTTCAAGTAGGAATGCGTTCTGCCGTCGACGAGATTATTTTCAAGGAGAAAGTCCGCGATATTAACGCTGTCGTCAAATTCTCTGTCAATAATTTTTCCTACGGGAAACCAAAAAGTTTCGTTGTTACGTTTAGCGGCGTCGTCTGCCGTCAAAAATTTAAAATCGTAAACGTTATCAAGCCCCGCGTCTTCGTCGCCAACATCACTGTCTGCATTAATTTTCAGCAAGTTGAGATAAAGTCTTTGCGGCGTTTCAGTTTTTCCTTTCGGAATGTACGAACCCTTCAAGCCAATGTAAAATGACGTGATGCGCTGTTGCCCGTCCAAAACTGCCGTGTGCGGAGCTTTACCAAATTCAGCAAAACTGCGCGGGTCTTCGCTGTAAAAATTATAATCCTTGACGAAGTCGTAAAATTTAAAAGTGTGCTCGTCTTCTTCGGGAACTTCCCAAAATAAAAATGAACTTATCGGAAAGCCGCGCATTAAGCTGTCAAAAAGCGTTTCAATTTTTTTCGACTCCCAAACAAAACCGCGTTGGATCGTCGGCAACAAAAATTTTTTCTTATCAAGGTCGCAAATTAGATCCGCTATCGTCAATTTTTCCAAAAAAAAATTCCCTCCTGACATTTTTTCCGTCTACCATGTAAAAAGTCCGGCAATGCCCGCGCTGATGAGTGAAACAATTATTCCCGAAAGCATCATGTATTTCACGTTGAGGGAAATTAATTCGTTCTTTTCTTTGTCGACAATGCCGTTAAAAGTTCCAAGCAAGATTCCCACCGTTCCCAAATTTGCAAAGCTCGTGACAAAAACCGTGAACACGCATTGCATGTGCCGACTGAAATTTTCCATTAAGGGTTGAGCCTCAAGCATGGCGACAAATTCGTTGGTTACAAGTTTCGTGCCCATTAATTGCGCGAGTTGAAACGCTTCGCCCGTTTCCAGCCCCATTAACCACGCGAACGGAAACATTATCAAGCCAAGAATTGATTCAAGACTTATGGCGGGATTTATGACGGCAAGCGCGGCGTCTGCCAAATTTGCCAGTGACACGAATGCAATTACCATTACCGTCACAATGAAAACTAATTTGCCCGCGCCGATTATCGAATGGCTAAGGAAAGTGAAGAAAGGTAATTTTTTTCCCGAATTGGAGTCAACCGAAGTTATCTCATCTTCTTCTGCAGAAATTTTCACGGGATATAAAATTTGCGTGACCATGAGCGCGTTGATTACGTTCAACGGAACGGCAGTCAACACAAATTCCGCCGGCATCATCTGCGTGTAACTTCCGATAATTGCCGCTGAAACGCAACTCATTGACATCATTGAAACAGTCACGCAGCGTTGAGTTGAAATTTTTTTCAGTTGCGTTGCCGTGACGGCTTGAACTTCCGGGTTGCCGAGCACCACCATTGCCACTGAAAAAATTGATTCAAACTTTGGCGATTTTGTCACGAAACTCAATGCGCGCCCGATCCATTTTATTATGAAAGGCATGATTCCGAAATAGTTCAGCATGTCGAACAACGGCACGATCATTAACAGCGGCAACAGCGCGGAAGTTATGAAATTCATTTGCGGAACGTTGACCCAATTCGGCAATGCAAAGGCGATGCCCTCGTAAGCAATGCCGATTACCGACGTGAACGCCGCCGCCGTGATTGCGATAATTTCGCGCCCGATTGGAAATGACGTTAAAAACCAACCGACGAAAAGATTTAGTATAAAAAGTCTTGCGACGGATTTTTTATTTATGGCTTTCCTGTCGTGTGAAAAAAATACGGCAAGCCCGAAAAATATTAAGAGACCGACAACGTTTATCGCGATAAACAAATTCAACATCTCCACAGTGGATTCAAGCTTCAAGCTTCAAGCTTTAAGTTTTAAGTTTTTAACAAACTCCGCAACGCTTGCAACCTTCAAAACAGCGCGGCGTATATTTCAAATCTTTGGCGCGCAGGAATTCCTGCCACAAATATTTTTTCGACACGCCCTGATTTATCGCGTCCCAAGAAAAAATTTCGTCGAATTTTTTTTCACCGAGATAAAAATTTTCATCCAACTTCGCCGACTTGAAAAGTTCCAAAAATTTTTGCGGAGAATCGGATTGCGCAACCAATTCCGCAAGTTTTCTGTCGCCGCGTGAAAGTATCGCTTGCACCTTCGCCGCCTTCAACGACTCTGAAATTATTTCCACGTCACGAAATTTTTTCAGCCGCCCGCGCAGATTTTTCAACGCCGCCTGCAAATATTTTTTATCCGCCATCGACGCCCATTGAAACGGCGTAAACGGTTTTGGTATGAACGGGTTGACGCTCAAAGTAAATTTTCCGTCCGCCACAAAATTTTTCAACTTGATAACCATTTCCGCGATTGCGTCAACGTCAGACATTTCTTCAAAAGGTAGACCAATCATGAAATAAAGTTTGAAATTTTTTATTCCCGCGTCAATTCCGAGTTTAACCGCGTTGAAAACATTTTCTTCGGTAATTCCTTTGTTGGTGACGCGCCGCATTTTTTCGCTGCCGACTTCGGGGGCGATCGTCAAAGTTTTCAGCCCGCTTGCAGTCAACGCTTCGACGATTTCAGCCGTCACGGAATCTGCGCGGAAGGATGCGACAGACATTTTTAAATCGGCGTCGAGAATGTATTTGCAAAGTTCGTTAATCTGCGGATAATCTGAAATTGCCGCGCCCATGAGCCCAATTTTTTTTCCATAGGATTTGGCGGCGTCAACTTCGTCTTGCAAAACTTTCAGCGAACGGTTACGCGGATTCCGAAAACAATATCCCGCCATGCAAAAACGGCAGTGTCGCCCGCAACCCCGCGCAGTTTCAATCAGGTACATGTTAAATTCCGTGTCGTCCGTGATTATGACGGAGTGCGCCGGATAATCGTCCAAATTTTTTACGAACTGCCGAGAAATTTTTTGCGGCGTAGAAATTTTTTCAATCGTGCCGTCGTCGTTGTAAAAATGTTTCGCGAGGGAAGGAACGTAAACGCCGGCGACTTCAGAAATTTTTTGTAGTAACTGTGCACGCGGCAAATTTTTGTTTGCAACCAAAACGTCGACGAGTGGCGGCAAAATAACTTCACCTTCGCCGATAATGAACGCGTCGAAAATTGCGGACAACGGCTCTGGATTAAACGTCGCGCAAGGTCCGCCGGCAATTAACAGCGGATCAAATTCAGTACGTTCTGACGCACGAATTTTTATTTTTCCGAGCTGAAGAATTTTTACGACGTTGAAATAATCTTGTTCAAAGGAAATTGAAAAAGCCACGACGTGAAATTTATTCAGTGGCGTCTGCGTCTCAAGGCTCAGCAAAGTTGAATTGGTACGTTCAATTTCGGCGGAGATTTTTTCATCAGGCAAAAAAAATCTTTCGCATGAAGTTTCAGACCGCGAATTCAACAGCTGATAAATTATGTGAATGCCCAAATTTGACATGCCGACGTGATAAAAATTTGGATACGTCAAGGCGAATTTAAATTGCCCGTGCTTTATGGTGTAGCCCGTTTCCTTCGCAAGAATTGCGCGCAGATTTGAAGTTTGCCGAAGCGTCATAAAAATTTCCTCAAAAACAGTTTAGAGCCGTGCTAATTACAAAAAAATAGCTGATAGCCGATAGAGAAAAAAAACTACAAGCTATCAGCTACAAGCTACAACCTAAATTCAGCGGGTAAAATCTTTATCTACAACGTCGCCGTCTCCGCCGAGTTTACCGAAATTTTGTCCGTTCATCACGAAATCAACTGCGCCTGCATTGCCGACGCGAACGTTGACATTGTTGTTGCCTTTCCAATCCATGACTTGCCCCGCCGTGACGACACCTTCATAGGCAACTGCGCCGTCAATCGTGACGAGCATCCAGCAATCGTCCGAAAAAGTTGCGTTGACGTTCACGCCGTCGACAGGTGCGGGAGTTGCCGCCGACGCAGGAGTTCCGATAACGGAATCGTTTGCAGTGGACGTGGGGGCGGGTTGCTGAACTTCCTGCTTGGGTTGCGCCGCCGTGTCGACGCGTGCAACTTCGGTACTTGGCTCTTGCATGTAAAAAAATCCGCCGATGAGCAACGCCAAAATTACTATCGCCGCAACGAGATGGTTACTTGAAAATTTTTCTGCAACGTCAAGCCTTCTGCCGCTGACGCTGAATGTTTTCTTGGACTCATCTTTTGAATTTTCTTTGACTTGCTCATTAACTTGTTCAACAACTTCCACAGCAGGAGAAACTTCCTCCATGAATTTTTTAACGAAATCTTCTCCGTCGAGTTTTAAAAAATTGGCGTAGTTTTTTACAAATCCTTTGGCATAAACTCTGCCGGGCATCTTATCGTATTCGCCACTTTCTATAGCTTGTATATAAGAGGCGCGAATACTCGTACCTTCCTCAATGTCTTGAATG
This sequence comes from Selenomonadaceae bacterium, assembly GCA_017444245.1. Taxonomy (GTDB): domain Bacteria; phylum Bacillota; class Negativicutes; order Selenomonadales; family Selenomonadaceae; genus Quinella. Next base: position 15,222 of record JAFSXD010000023.1, read on the forward strand.
GTCAACCGCTGCTGTTCGCGTTCTTTGCGTAATGCTTCACCTATCAAAAAAACCATCCCCTTTCGCCTTGTATTATACACAACAATTTATTTTTTGCAATTAAATTCAATCCTTCAAAAAATTTTCACGTTCAGCAAAGTTTACTTCGTAAAAAAAATCCTCCCAAAAATTTTTGGAAGGAACAAAGAAAATTTTTATACGTCAACCCACAAGACTTTGTCCGAAGTAAACGACAAGCCCCATGAAAATTACGAAGGGGATATAAAATTTCACGGCGAAGGATAGCAGTTGAGAATCCGCGCCCTTGACGCCGATAGCCGCCGAACCGATCGCGATTGAAAGCGGAGAAATCATTTTACCTGCGCATGCGCCCGTAGCGTTAGCCGCCGCCACCCACGCTTGAACATCAGGCGGCGCATTAATCGTAGGACTTTGCATAGCCATGACTTGCAACTTGCCGAACAAAACGCAACTTGAAGTCGCCGAACCTGTTATGTAAGTTCCAACCGAGCCGAGAAAAGATGCGATTAACGGGTAAGCCGTTCCCGTCGCCGCAACTGCCGTATCCGCAATTTGATTCGTCATTCCGCTGTAGCCCATGACTTTTGCCGTTGCGATAACCGCAATTATCGTGACCATTGTAAATTTCAAACCGTTAATCGTTGAGCCGAGAAGTTTCAGCATTTCGCCAAAGCCCGCGCCTTGTTTACTGCCCGCAATGAACGCCGCCAACATAATCAACACGCCGGGAGTATTCACCCACATGAAAGTATACGGCACGCCTCCTTCGCCGTTGTAAATCGGCACGCTTGATTTAATCGTTGACAGCGCGGAATTAATCGGCGGAACAAGTTTGCTCGTGAACAAAAGGAAAATGAAAATTAAAATGAACGGCAAGCATGCGTTAATTGCCTTAGCCGTCGTAATTTTTGCGCCCTCGTGTGAAGGCATTGCGTATTCAGGATCGTTGACGGGAAATTTTTTTGCAAGAAATACTATCGTTCCCATTGTGACAATCGCGCCCGCAACTACCGCAAGTTCAGGACCAACGAACATTGACAGTGCCAGTTCCGGTACGAAAAATGCCAAGCCCGCGCCCAGACACATCATCGCCATTCCGCGCAGAGCTCCCAAGCCGCCGCCCGTCACGATAACCATAAGCCAAGGACAAAGTAAAGTTAAAACGCCAAGCTGAAGTGAAGTAAACGTCGCCAGTTGTACGGGATCAAATGCAGTGACATTTGCCAAAGTTACAAGCGGAATGCCGATTGAACCGTAAGCCGTCGGAACTGAATTTGCAATTAAGCAGACGGAAACGGACAAAATCGGATCAATTCCAATTCCCGCCAACATTCCCGCAGGAACGGCGATTGCTGTACCGAATCCTGCCATGCCTTCGAGAAATCCGCCGAATCCCCAACCGATAAGTAAAATTAAAACTCTTTTGTCATGACTTACGCTTGTCAGTAATTCTTTTATTGTGTCCATTGCCTTCGTGTGCAATGTCAAGTTGTAAGTAAAAATTGCCGCTACGATAACTAATAAAATTGGCCAGCACGCCAGCGCGACGCCTTCCAGCACCGATTCAACCGCGCGCACGCTCTCCATTCCCCAAAATCCCATGCCTGCAGCAAGAGAAATTGCCAACGCTACCAGACACGCTTTCCACGCCGCCATTTTTATGACGCTTAGTGCGATCACTAGCCATAATATTGGCGACAGCGCAAGTAAAAATTCCAATAACTCCAACCCCCTCGTTTAGCTTTTAGCTTGTAGCTTCCAGCTTTTAGTTCATGAATTTTAATTTCCGAATCGATATGAGTGCCAACTTTTTCCAGTACTTAACACCTAACACCTACAGCCTATCTCATAAAAAATTCACCTCCTCAAAATTCTTTTTCGATAGTCAAAAAAAAATTCCTGCCGATTTTAGCTTTCAGCTTTCAGCTTTCAGCTTTTAATTTGCAGAAAATTTTTGCGCCCATTCTAAAATTTGTTTAATTCTTTCAGCGCAAATTTGATTAGCTGTTCGGTCGAAGAATTTTTTGGCGCACGCTTGAGCACGGAAGAAATTTCCGCCGAAGTGTAGCCCAATGCCGAAAGCGCGTCCGTCGCCTCGTCGAATGAATTTGAAAATACTTGCGCGGGTTGAAAATCTTCCGAATCGGAAGTGAAGTCGCCCGCTTTTTCTTTTAACTCTAACATAATTCTCTGCGCGGATTTTTTTCCTATGCCCGGCAATTTCGTAAGCGCAGATAAATCTTGATTGCGAACAGCCGAAAAAAAATCTGCCTCTGAAATTTTTGATACAATTCCAAGCGCAGATTTCGTACCCAAACCGCTGACAGTCAACAGCGTTTCAAAAAAAATCAGCACGTCGCGATTTCTAAAGCCGTACAACGTTATGGCGTCTTCCCTAACCGCCGTGTGTATGAATAACTCAACCGGCGAATCAATTTGCAAATTCTGTTGCGTCACGGCGTCCACGAAGATTTTGTAGCCGACGCCGCCCACGTCCAAAATAATTTCTTCTCCCGCCAAAAATTTTACTTTGCCGTTAAGATAACCAATCATCAGTAGCCCCTAACCTCTGCCCGCCTAAAAAAAATTTCGTCGAACTAAACTGTTTGCCTCGTACGTCGCACCGATTGCGATTGCAAGAGCGTCCGCAGTGTCATCAGGCGTTGGCGGTTCAGGCAAATTCAAAATCCGCGTGACCATGTAAATGACTTGTTCTTTCGTCGCGCCGCCGTAACCCGTGATTGAAAGTTTAACTTCGTTTGGCGTCATCTCCACAACGTCCAAATCATTTTGCGCCGCGCAGAGAAGTACGACGCCCCGCGCTTGCCCGACAGGAATTGCCGTCGTCGCATTTTTCCCAAAAAAAAGTTTTTCGACGCCGATAACTTCCGGCTGAAAATTTTTTATCAACGTGTTCAGTTCGTTGTAGATTTTCAAAAGTCGATCTTGCATTCGCGCTTGAGGGCTTGTAGTTATCGCGCCGTAACTTTTTGCTATCAACCGCCCGCGAGATTGTTCAACAAATCCGTAGCCGCAAATCGCCGTGCCGGGATCTATTCCCAAAGCTATCATGAAAATTTTTTTCGACTCCTAATTTCATCAACCGCGTTGATGACTTGCCGCGCAGAAATTTTTTTGGAACACTCAAAAGCACGCGAAGTCCCTTTGTGTCGCGGGCAATTTTCAAACTCAGCCCACATTATGCTTGTGTCGTTGTGGCATCCGTTGCAAACAAGAGGATTCCAAATTCTGTACGGCGTTTCAAATTCGCACCAAGCCGCCGTAATTCCGCTAATCAAAATTACGGGAATGTCCACTGCCCACGCCAGCCACGACAGCCCGCTACTCAAGCCGATAAAAAAATCCGCGTACGCCAAAAGATTTACGCGCTCAATCAGCGGAATATCTCCGGTGAAATTTTCCGCACCTTCAGGCATTTTTACCGTCAAACCATGATCCGTTTGTTCAGAATTTTTATCAATGCACAGCACGCGATAACCCAAATGTTTCAAGTACGCAATGACTTCGTCCCAGCCGTTCGGATTGAGCCACGCCTTTGGAGTGCACGACGCCTGCGCGGCAATGCAAACGTACGGTTCAGAAATTTTACGCGGCTTCGTCGGACGGTAAATCTTTTTTTGCACTTGATTCAGTCGCAAAATTTCTCCGCCGGTTTTCTGCAGAGAAATTTTTCTGAACTCCGTCGGCTGAAAAAACGGATTCAGTGCAGGACCCATTCCGTAGCATGCATACGTATTCGACGGCATGGCGTTAACGCATTTGATTTTCGGAAAATTTTTTTCAAAAATCTTCTGCAAGTACGGTTCAACGTGACACGTCGCACGGCAATTCCACTTGCGGCAAAATTCTTCCAAGTACGGATAAACGGATATATTGTCGCCCATACTCGGCACCAGTAATTGAAAGTGAACGTTCTGCCCTTCAGGATTGTAAACATGATAGGCAACGGACTCACCGTCACGAAAAATTTCAAACGCCCAACGAACAAAAAATTTTTCCAGCGAGAAGAGGAGCGCATTTGAAACGTCGTCATCAAAAAATTCTGTTTGAGTGTCTTCGTCCCAAATTTTCACGTGCCAATTTCCCGCTGGAATTTTCATGCGAAATCCCGAATTGAAATCAAATTCCACGTCCAAACCTGTCAAGCCCATTGAAAGCGGCGTTGCCAAAGCCATATCCTGCAACGTGGAAATCATTTCTTCGTTGACTCTGTGAAGTTCATCAGAAAGTTTTGGACTGCAAAAATAAATTACTTCGTAGCTCATGGTTACACTAAAATTCTATAACTTCCCCGTCATTCGGCATGAAATATTTTTCGACTCCGCGTTTAGCCAACAATCCGCGCATTGTGTGACGAGTTATCGAGGCGTGCGCGACGTTATCCATATGAGTTATGACGAGTTTTGCGGCGGGAACTGTCTTTGAAACAATCTCAACGTCTTCATCGTTCATTATCAAACGTCCGTTGTCGACGAGTTCGGCGGCGCAACAATTCATAACCACAACGTCTGGATTAAATTTCTCCAACGTCTTTTCGACGCCTTCAAACCAAACGGTATCGCCCACAATGTACAAAGTTTTTTCGTTTTCTGCTTGAAAAATTACACCGCAAGCATTGCACATCGGCTTAATTATTCCATGCCGCGCAGGAGTTTTCGTAATGGTTATTTCGTCAATCGTCAAAGAATTTTCACTCAAAATTTTAACGTCAACGAATCCCGATTTTTTAAGTATCGCGGCGTCCGTTTCGTCTTGCGCAAAAGTTGTAACGTTTTTGTTGAGTGGCGCGCCAACAGTTCCGTCAGCAAAATTTAAATCAATATGATCCGGATGAATGTGCGTAATTACGTAACAGTCGACGCCCGCGAGAATTTTTTCAACAGGCTCGGGCAAATCAAAAATCGGCATTGCAATTTGTTCTTTGACGGGGTCGGGAACGTGAAAAGGAAATCCCGGTACTTCGGCGAAACTTCCAAATTTTCCTTTGCCGATAAGCCATGGATCAATCAAAAAAGTTTTTCCAGCGTAAGTAATTTTTAAAGTCGCATTACGAATTTGTTTAATCTTCAACTTCAATCACTGTTCCTTCAATGTAAATTAAAATTCGTAGTTGCCGTAAACATTTTGAACGTCGTCGTCTTCGTCGAGCGCGTCAAGAAGTTTTTGCATTTTTTCTGCGTCATCACCGGATAATTTAACCGTCGTGTCCGGAACTTGAGTAATTTCAGCGGAGGCAGTTTCGATACCTTTTTCGGCGAGTGCGTCTTCAATGGCGTTGAAGTCTTCGGGGGCGGCGGTAATTTCAAAAACTTCGTCTTCAACTTCAAAATCTTCTGCGCCCGCGTCCATGACAATTTCCATTAAAGCATCTTCGTCATCAAAAATTTCTTTTTCCACGACGAAGACGGCTTTCTTTTTGAACATCCACGCCACGCAACCATTTTCGCCCATATTGCCGCCGTGTTTTGTGAAAATGTGGCGAATGTTTGCGGCGGTACGGTTGCGATTGTCCGTCAAAATATCCAGCAAGAGAGCCGCGCCGCCCGGTCCGTAACCTTCGTAATTAATTTCTTCGTAGTTGGAAGTGTCCGACGCGCCGAGTCCTTTTTGGATTGCGCGGTTAATGTTGTCCTTCGTGACGTTGTTGGCTTTTGCCTTCGACAACGCCAATTTGAGCCGCATATTCCCCGCAGGATCAGCCCCACCCATTTTTACGGCGATTGTAATTTCGCGGCTGATCTTCGTCGTCATTGCGCCGCGTATTGCGTCGTTAGCACCTTTTTTGCGTTTGATGTTTGCCCACTTTGAATGTCCTGACATAAATTTTTTTCCTTTCTTTTTAGATCGCTAGTTGGCTAGATCGCCGGTGATTTTAATCAAGCCATTTGTCGTTTAACCAAGTTGGCGAAAATTCCGCCACGCTCAACCAATTCATTGAAACTGCCTTGCTCAACAATTCTTCCCGCGTCCATAACGAAAATTTTATTGCATTGCCGAATTGTCGAAAGTCTGTGCGCAACAATTATTCGCGTCGCGTGCAAGGCATTTAAACTGTTCGTGACAATCGCTTGCGTGCGATTATCCAACGCGCTCGTCGCCTCGTCGAATACCAAAATTGACGGCTTGGTTACCAACGCGCGCGCTATCAAAATTCTTTGTCGTTGTCCGCCTGAAATATTCGTGCTGCCTTCGGAAATAACAGTCTGCATTCCCATTGGCATCATCGCAATGTCTTCCGCGATACCCGCCGCCGCCGCCGCTTCCCATGCGTCCTCTTGCGTGAGTGCGTTTGTGCCGATAATGTTTGTGAAAATATCTCCCTGCATCAGCTGTCCGTTTTGCAAGACGACGCCCATTTGCGTGCGCACCGACGGCATGTTCAATTCAGATAAATCTTGCCCGTCGTAGTAAATTGAACCTTTGCGCGGCGTTTCAAATCCAAGTAACAATCTTACCAGCGTCGATTTGCCGCAACCGGATTTTCCCACGATTGCCACGTTGTCGCCGGCGGAAATTTTAAAGTTTAAATCGTGCAAAACATCTCTGCCGTTCTCACCGTAGCCGAAAGTTAAATTGCTTACTTCAATCGCTCCGGTCAAAACTCCCGCGTCCATTTTTTCGCCGATACTTTCGGGAACTTCATCGAGAATCGGACGAATGTTTTCAATGTGCGGCTGAATTGCGAAGTACTGACCGACGAGGGGAATAATCCCGTTTAATGTTCCGTTAAACGACGTGAACGCCGCTTGAAACGCAATGAACTGCGCGTAAGTGATGCCCTGAATTTGTTCGCCGTTCGGTCCGATTTCATTTATTCCGTAGACTGCAATGTAGTACATCAGCATTGACAAAACAAACGGCTGAATACTGCCGATTATCATATTGTAGTTATTCTGCCAACGCAGTGTCAATCCCCAATTCCAGTGCTCACCGAAAAATTTCGTCCACAAATAGAATGCCTGTTTCTCCGCGCCGTGTTCGCGAAATTTCGCAAGTCCTGAAAAAATTTGTTGGATGATGCCGGAAAGTTTGTTGCCCGTGTCGATTAAGTTGCGCTGAATTTTTAAGACGCGCCAATAAATCACAGCCGTTATCACGCAGTAAACGAGCCAAACGACAACCGCCGCCGCCGTCAACTTAAAGCTGTAGTAGCACATCAAAAAAATACTCCAGAAGGAGAACAAAAAGCCGAAAACTCCGCCGATAAATTCCGGGCTGACCAATTCTTTTATGACGCTCATTCCTGTCATGCGGCTGGCAAGTTCGCCCGTTGTGAATTTACGGAAAAATGTTGTCGGCAAATTCAAAAGCCTGCCCCAAAGTGCCGCCTCCGTCGCCATGTCAATTCGCGTCGTCAATCTCCTTACGGCGATACTTCGGACAATTCCCAGCGAAGCCATCGTGAAACTCATGATGAACGTCACTTGCGTAACCGTCGACAATCCGCTGTAGTCAAGATTCGGAATTATATCTTGAAAAATTGTTTCGGTTACAATCGGCATGATCAGCGGCAACAATCCAGTCACGAGGGAAATAAAAATTACCGTGCGATAATCGGCGAACCAACATTGCTTAAAAATAAATTTCAGCAAGTCCAACACGCCCAACTTTCGCGCGGGAAAACCTGCGTAACATTCAAACGCGCTGGAATCAATCTGCGCGGCAACGTCATCAGTAATTGCAATGCCTTCAGGATTTTTTTTAGTCACTAACTTATAACTGCTCGGCGTCGTCGGAATAAACGCGGCAAGTTCTTTTTCTTCGCCGTAGTAGCCGATAATCGTTCCGCTGTCCCGTTTGTGCCAATCCTTGACGAGGGAAATTAAGCGCATTTGCATGTTCCCTTTTTGAATCAGCCGACGAATCAAACGAATTTGATCCAACTTTCGCGTAAGTTCCGGCGCAATTTTTATTGAGTCAACTGACATATGTAACGCCGTCGCCACGCGCTGAACAATAAACGTTGCCTCTTCAAGTTTCTCCGTGCGCCCGCTGACATTGCTGACAGTTTCGCTGTACGGCGTCGTCTCTTCGCCCAACAAGTTGGCAACGGAATTGTCCAACATTCGGAGTTGATTTCGTGCGCGAACTTCAACGCGGCGCGTAAATCTTCTGTCCTCTGAACCGAAACGCATGCCCAAAAGCATGGAAAAAATTTCTTCGTTGTCTCGAAATTCTTCAATCAAAGATTTCAGCGAAGTTTCTTTGCCGTTTAAAACAGTTCCGTCACGCCACGCGATAACTGTTTCGTCGCCCTTGTCCGCAAGCAAAGTCATCCATGACAACTTCACCAAGTGGGCGAACCATTCACGCATCAGCCGCTGAAGTTCCAAAACGTTCAACGCGTCGAAGGGAAGAACTTCAACTTCCGAATCTTCCAACGCGTAAATCATCGTTTCAACTTTTTCAAATTCATCAAGGGCAGGGAACGCCGCGCCGCCGGTTGAAAGTTCCGCCAAAAATTGCTGACGAAATGAATTGTCACCATGCGTCGTGGCGTACGCTTCAATTTTTCCGCGCCGAACTATCGCCAACGTTTCGCCGTTTTCAATTTTCAACCGTTCGCCCGCCGGCAACATCATAAGGAAATGCGAAGGACTTGTTATGTAGCCGTTGTTACTCAATGCTATCCTCCTCTGCACTTCTTTCCTCAATCAGTCGACGATAAGGACCGTCATGTTTCATCATCTCTCTGTGCGTGCCGCGCTCAACCACGACGCCTTGACTTAGCATAATAATTTCGTCGCAGTCGCGAATTGTCGACAGCCTGTGAGCAACGATTAAACATGAACAGCCGCGCCGACGAATATTTTCAAGAACAATTTGTTCCGTCATCGGATCAAGCGCACTCGTCGCCTCGTCCAGCACCAATAGCGAAGGATTGTTGGCAAGTGCCCGTGCAATTTCCAGACGTTGACGTTGCCCGCCGCTGAAATTCAATCCGCCTTCTGAAACTTTCGCGTCATAGCCGCCGTCCAACTGCAAAATATCTTCGTGTATGCAAGCGTCCTTCGCCGCCTGTATCACGTCACTTTTTCTAACCGAATCGTCGAACAGCGTCAAATTTTCCGTGATTGTTCCCGTGATTTGAAAAACATCTTGGTCGACGCACGAAAGGGAATTAACGATAACTGCGCGGGGAATTTCTCGACGTTTGACGCCGTCAAATTTAACTTCGCCTGCCCACTCCTCGTAAATGCCTGTAACAATTTTTGCAACGGTGGATTTCCCGCTACCCGACGCGCCGACGACTGCTACCCAATGTCCCGGCTTGACATGTAAATTAAATTTATTCAGCAACGGCTTTTCCAACGGACTGTAACCAAAATCCACGTCCACAAGTTCCAATTCGCCGTTCAGCCGCCTAATTTCATCGTTAGTGTCTTGCTGTTCGTCCGCGCAGTTCAGCGAATCAATTTCGTAGCGTCGAACGTCATTCAGACGTTGCATTTGCATTTCCGTTGACTGCAACGTTGAACCCAATCCGAGCAACGCATTTACCGGAGCCTGAAAACTTCCCATTAAATTTTGAAACGCCATGAACATGCCCGCCGTCATTGCGCCATCCATGATTGAAAATCCGCCCAACGTCATGATTAATGCGCCGTTCAAGCCGCCCATTAACGTCGGCAAAATTGTCGCTGTCATTGACCAAAGTTGTACGTCCTGCGTCGCCGATAAAACTTTCGTGCGATAGCCCGCCCACTTCGTGAAAAAATCTGCCTCGTTGCCGTTCGCCTTAATCGTCTCAATCATCTGCAAGCCGTTCATTGCCGTGCCGTATTCCTTGCCGGCGTCCTGCTGAATTTTCATGTTTAAATCCGTCAAATGTCGACGCAACGCAAAAAAAACTATGATGTCCAGCGCGGAAAAAGCTATGCCGATTAACGTTAACGTCACGTCGTATTGCAGGAGCAAAAGCAGGTAAAATACCGCCACGAGTAAATTTAAAGCCGCCGTTGCCGCAGGTCCGGACAAAACTCCCGCGATTGATTCATTGAAACCTACACGGCTTGCAACTTCTGCCGCGTAACGTTGATGAAAAAATTGCATCGGCAGTCGTAGCAAGTGCCAAAAAAAACTTGACGAATCAGCCAGCGTCAATTTCCTCTGCCAGCGCGTCAAAATTACGGCTTGAATCCACGTCATGATTCCGCAGACGACAAACGACGCCGTCATTGCAAACATAAAATTGAACATCCAATCAGGATGTTTTTTTGTTAAAATGTCGTCCAAAAAAATTTGGCTGAAGACAGGTGACGCCAATCCCGGAATTATCAAGCCCAAGTTCAACAAAACTATGAACAGAGCCGCCCATTTATCTTGAGCAAGTTTTTCCATGACGGCTTTGAAAATATTATAGCGGTGTCCTTCCGGTTTAAAATTTTCCGTCGGCTCAATCATCAGCGCAACGCCCGTGTACGACGTGCGGAACTCTTCAAGCGGAACGGTTCGCCTTCCCAACGCGGGATCATTCAAGTAAGCCGTATTGCCTTTGATTCCTTCCAGAACGACGAAGTGATTAAATTCCCAGTGAATAATCAGCGGAAATTCTTTTTTTTCGCGCATTTTGTCGGCGTTTCGCTCAAAAGCTTTTGTTTCACAACCCAACGCACGGGCGGCACGAAGAATATTTTTTGCATTTGAGCCGTCACGAGTTACGCCGCATTGTTGACGAAGTTTTTCAAGCGGTATCCACAATTTGTAATGGGCAAGAATCATCGCCAATGACGCCGCGCCGCATTCGGTTGCCTCCATTTGCAAAATTGTCGGCACTTTTATTCGCAGGTCGTCACTGTGAAAAAATTTTTCCTATATGCCCTTCAACTTATCTTTTAAATCTGATATGTTCATCAAAAAACCTTAACCCGCAAAAAAAACTATCGATCCAACGATCCAACGATCCATCGATCTACCTGCTGCGCAAAAATTGGCTGAACTTGTAAAAAACTTTTTCAATCGGCGGTTGACGCTCAATAATTATTGAGCCCGTGCAAAAACTTCCCGCCGTTATCGGTTTATGTTCACCGACGACAGAAGTCCACAGATAACCTGACTCCGAATCTTTGTCCTTCACGAGTTCAAATTTTACCTCAACGACGGCACCGGTGCGCATGATAAATTGAGCAAGCGTCGCATTTCCCAAACTTTTTTCAACTGCTTCAGCCGAAACGGGATATTGCGAAACAGAATCCACTATGCCGATTAAACTTCCCGACTTTGAAACGTCAACACCGTTTGGCGCAAGTTGAATCAACATTCCCGGTTCAACGCGCTTGCCTTTGTCGAAGGGAACATAAAAAACGCCCGTCAATTCGTCGCGATTTTGCGTAAGACGCACGGAACAAATCGGATTGCCCGCCGCAACGATACTTCCCTTTTCAACAAAAACCGTGTCAACAATTCCGTCATACGAACTGTAAATATTTTCGCGCGCCTCTTGCTGATGTTTTTTCGCGTCGTACTGATAAACTCTGCCCAAAACGTCGCGATCATTTGCGGCAAGGTCTGTGCCGTATTGCGCCATTCGCGTATCGGCAACTTGTTCGGGCTGTTCCATGTGCGCGATTAAATCTCCGTTGTGTACGTGACTTCCATTTTTCACGTAAACCCGCGTAATTTTTCCCGACGCCGCATGAGAAATGTTGACGACGCCCGCCGAATCCATTATCAAACCCATGCCTTCGGCTTTCACGGTGAACGCGCCGAAGATTGACCAGAGCACGACGGCAAAAATCATCACGGCAACCGCCGCCAATCCCATCCACGCTATCGGACTTGTCACGGGGATAAGCGTATCAAGTTTTTCCGGCGAACGTAATTTGTCGAGTGCTTCACGACTGAAAAAACTTTCATTCTTCATTGAAATTCCTCCAACGTGATGCTGACTTTGGCGTTATCTTCCAAACCTTTCATGCCTGAAGTCACGACGACTTCGCCTTCTTTCAAGCCGCCGAGAATTTCTATAAAATCATCATCTTCAATGCCGATTTGAACTTTTCGCCGCTCAATCGTGCTGTCATTTTTCACGACAAAAACTTCCGTGTTTTCTCTGTCAATAATCGCCGGCAAGGGAACGGCTAAACATTTGTGTCCTTCCGAAAGTCTGAAAGTGACTCCGCCGTAAGTTTGCGGCTCAAGCAAACCCGAACTGTTATCGATTTGCCAACGTACACTGCGAATTGCGGCGGGCTGTGACAAAGGCGGCGTAATTTCCATGATCCGCGCAGTGAAAGTTTGCGCCGAACCTAAATTACCCGCCTCGTAATTTGTATTGAAAACTTTTTGAAAATCGCTGTCGTCAAAAATTAATTCTGCCTGCTGATTTATATTCATTCGCGTCACGGTTTGATCTTCAACGGGCGTGGAAAAATAAAGGTAGCGAAAATTTCCAACCAGTGCAAGCGCAGTTCCCGCAGAAACGTACGCGCCCTGTTGACGATACAAAACCAAAACTTTGCCGTCGACCGGTGCCGTCACTTGTTGACGTGAAGATTGAATGGGCAGTTGAGCTTTTCGCGTTTCCATTTCGTCCAGACTTGCCAACGCCGCCTCGTATTGAGCAAGTGCCGCGTCGTACTGTTGCAACGATGTTGCGTCTTTTTCTCTCAAGCGCACGTAACGTTGGTAATCGTTTTCTGCTTGCCGAAGTGTTGCCCGCGCCTTCATTATTCCGCTTTCGGCTTCTTTAATTTGCGACGAAATATTTTCGTTGACAACGGAGCAAATTAAATCGCCGCTGTTGACGTAAGAATTTTTGTCGACGTAAATTTCTTCAATTCTGCCGTCAATCAGTGCGACTGCGTCTGCCATTTCGTCGGAAGTTAAATTTATCGTCTCCAAAACAATTTTCGGCTGCAAAGTTCTGAACTCTGCTTTCGCGCCCCTAAGTTGCAACGTCCGCTCTTCCATGCGTTTTGCAATTTGAAATTCTCCTTGCTGATTCAACCACGTACCGTATGCGATTATTGCCACAGAAAGAATGAGCACAATAGCCAGCGAAAGTATAAAATAACTTTTCTTCATGTTCCAACCGAATTAATTTGAAAACTCCACGCAAAAAATTTTTCCCAATCAAGTGTTGAAGATATTTTCAACGAAGAATTTTACTTTGGCAATGATTTTTTCGGCGCGCAACTTTGACGCGAACGTTCGATAGAAAAATTTTTTCGTTGAATAAGTGATTCGTATTTGATAAAATCTCCGCGCAAAATTTTTTTCAAGGAGTTTGATTCAGTGAAGAAAAAATTAATTGAAGTTGCATTGCCGCTTGACGTGATTAATCTCGCGTCGGCTCGTGAAAAATCTATTCGGCATGGTCATCCCTCGACACTTCATCTATGGTGGGCACGTCGTCCCCTCGCAACTGCGCGCGCCGTTCTATTTTCTTCGTTGGTTGACGATCCTTCAGAACATCCTGAAAAATTTCCCACCGCCGAAGACCAAGAAGCCGAACGCCAAAGACTTTTCGATTTCATTGGCAAACTCGTCAAGTGGGAGAACAGCAACGACGAAAAAATTTTTGCTCAAGCTCTCGCCGAAATAAAAAATTCAATCGGCGAAGATTTGCCGGAAATTTTTGATCCGTTCGCCGGCGGTGGAACAATCCCGCTTGAGGCAGGGCGGCTCGGCTTGAAACCTTTTGCGTCGGATTTAAATCCCGTCGCCGTCATGATTAACAAGGCGATGATTGAAATTCCCGCGCAGTTCAAAAATCGTCCGCCGCTCAATCCAAATTCTAAAAAATTAATCGGCGGTTATCAAGGCGCGGAAGGTCTCGCCGAAGATATTTTGTACTACGGAAAAATTTTGAAGGAACGCGCTTTTGCAACGCTCAAAAAATTTTATCCCACTGTCAACGGAAAAACTGTCATCGCGTGGATTTGGGCGCGAACGGTAATTTGTTCCAACCCCGCCTGCCGCCACCACATGCCGCTCGTTCATTCCTTCAAACTCTCCACTAAAAAAAATGTTTTCGCCAAGCCGATTGTTGACGGGGACAAAATTAATTTTGAAATCTGCGCGGATGAAAAAAATATCCCCGACGGGACGATTAATCGCAACGGCGCACATTGTATTTTTTGCGGCTCCAATGTCTCGCTGAATCACGTTCGCTCCGAAGCAAAAGCCGGAAGAATGTCTG
>JAFSXD010000024.1 GCA_017444245.1 Selenomonadaceae bacterium
AAATGATTGACGCAGTAAAAATTTCTATTACTGAAAATAACGTCGAAACGCATACTTTTAACTTCAACGAAGTGGAATTAAAAAATTTTGCGCTGGCAATTACCGATATGGTTGACGAGGGCAAAGAAATTGATTTTGTGAAAGCGGCGCATAATGCAAAATATTTTTCCGAAATTGACAGACACATTGCCGAAATGGAGAAAATTTTTCCTGCAGATTCAGTGAGCTTTGAGAATAAAAATGCTTAAACTTTGGAACGAAACTTCTTGGGAAGATTATGTCGAATGGCAACAGCACGACAATAAAATTGTTGATAAGATAAATTTACTGCTCAAAGATATTGACAGGAACGGCGCGTCAAAAGGTATTGGCAAGCCGGAAAAATTAAAACATCGTCGCGGTTGGTCAAGACGAATTACGAATGAACACAGATTAATTTATGATGCTTTTATCAGTAACGGTGAAGAAATTTTATTTATTTTGTCTTGCAAAGGTCATTACGAATAAGCAACCGCCAAAAATTTTTTGAGGGGGCGAAGATAATTTTTAAGCCAACTAAATTTTTTTCATACGCATTCATTTTCATTTTTATCGTTGGAAATTTTTTTGCCGTACCTTCACACGGCGAAGCGCGGGACAAAAAACCCGAGCCTGAAAAAATTTTATACATTCCCCATGACAATCGTCCCGTTGTCAACAAGCAGACGATTGAAGTCGTCGAACGCGCGGGCTACCAAGTCATCACGCCGCCGCCTGAACTTTTGGGCAACCGCGAAGATTTGGGACACCCCGACAGACTTTGGGAATGGCTGGAGAACACGACCAATAACGAAAACAAAGATATTAAAGCCGCAGTAATTTCCTCTGACTCCATGATTTACGGAAGTCTCGTAGGTTCGCGAAAACATTATTACGGCACTCAATTAGTTTTGGAACGCACGGAACTTTTTAGAAATTTTCGCCGTGAGCACAAAGATTTGCCCATTTACGTTTTTGGTTCTGTGATGCGCACGCCGCGAACAGGTGAAGCGTCCGGTTACGAAGAGCCGGATTATTATCGCAATTACGGCGCAAATATTTTTCGCTACACTGCGCTCATCGATAAGCAGGAACTTGAGGGGTTAACTGCGCGGGAAATTAAGGAAAAAGCGTTTCTCGAAAAACTTATTCCCGAACGCGCAATGACTGACTGGATGAGCCGTCGCGGAAAAAATTTTGACGCCAACAAAAAATTAATCGACATGGCGCAGGAAAATACTTTCAACTGCCTTTTGCTCGGACGTGACGACAACGCGCCTTTCTCCCAAACTCATCGTGAAGGCAGAAATTTGCAAATTTACGGCAACAAAATTGATCCGCGTCGCTATCAGACAATCGCGGGCATTGACGAAGTCGGGTTAATGGTATTGGCGCGGGCGATTAACGATTTAACGAACACGACGCCAACGATTTTTGTTAGCTACAATTACGGCGCAGGTCCTGAAGTTATTCCGTCGTACTCTGATGAAAAAATTGACAAGACGATTAATTCTGAAATTGTCGCTACGGGTTCCAAACGCGTAAACGATCCCGCCCGCGCAGATTTTATTTTGGCAGTCAACACAAATCCGAATGGAATTACTTACGAGGCGGCGGGTTCGCTCAACGATTGGCGCGATCGCGAAGGCACAAATTATTTCGTGAACATGGTGAAAAATTTTGTGGATGACGGACGCCCCGTCGCCGTTGCGGATATCGCTTTTGCAAACGGCTCTGATAACGCGTTGATGGACAGGCTCAACGGACATGATTTGCTTTTCAAATTGCACGCTTACGCCGCATGGAACACGCCGACAAATTCCGTTGGGTTTGCACTAAGCACGGGAATTTTGGCTAACAAAATGAAGTTGTCCGACAAAAGGCAAGTGCTGTTGACGCGCTATATTGACGATTGGGGATATCAAGCGAACGTTCGCAAAGTCGTCAAGGCAAAAGTTCTCGGCAGTCGTGACAAAAATCTTTTCGACGTGCTCAATGAACAAAAATATTTTGCCGCTGAAGAATGCTTGGACTTGATGCAAAATTTCGCCGAAAAAAATTTGGACAAAGTAAATTTTGACGGCAGTTTCAGAGTAGATTTCACATGGAACAGAATGTTTGAATCGGATATTTCTTTCAAGGTCAGAAATTAGATCGCTAGATCGCTAGATCGCTAGTTAGTCAGTTAATAGTAAAAAAGCGCACGTCTTGTGCGCCTATTTTTTTTGTATAAAATTCAGCAATTCAACTGATTAAAATTTGAAACCGAGCGAAGGTTTTTCTCTGTACGCGGCGTCAAAATTTACTTTGAAGTCTTCCACCGTCAACGTGAGCAAATCTTCACGGGTAATTTCGGTTTTAGCTCTGTCGTGCGTAATTCTGCGCGCGTGCCGAAGTTCAGCTTGCTCAAGGAGGTTGCGCACGAATCTGCCGTTGCCGAAATCTTTTTTGCCGACGACGCGCTTAAAAATCTTTTTGCAATGGGCAATGACTTCTTCGCTCAAAATATATTTTTTCTTCGACGCCATCAATTTCAAAATCTCAATCAATTCATTTACGTTGTAATCTGGAAAATCTACGTGGAAGGCGATTCGACTTCTCAAACCTTCGTTGCGTTCAAGAAATTCTTTCATTTTATCCGGATAGCCCGCGAAAATTACAATCACGTCGTCGCGGTGATTTTCCATTTCCTTAACGATTGTGTGTATTGCCTCGTCGCCAAAGGTTGAGTGTTCGCCGTCTGACAGCGCGTAAGCCTCGTCAATGAAGAGAACGCCGCCCCGTGCCTCGTTGAACTTCGTGCAAACTGCCTTTGCCGTCCAGCCAACATATTTTGCAACCAAATCTGCGCGTCCGCACTCGACGAAACGTCCTGATTGCAAAACTCCTTCCTTGTTCAAAATTTCTGCGATGAGCCGCGAAACCGTCGTCTTCGCACTGCCGGGATTCCCCGTAAACAACATATGCAACGACGCGCGGTTTGCGTCAAGCCCGAAGTCCAATCTCATCTTTTGCACGCGATGCGCCGCTAAAATTTGTTCGATTAAATCTTTTTGCGCCTTCAAGCCAACTAAATTTTTAAATTCCGTGTAGGCGTCACTCACGTGCACTTCCGTTTTCAAGCTGACCGTACTCACTTCACGGTAGGCGGGATAACTCTTGTCTTTCAACGCATTGCTGTAAAGTTTTTCTTGCATTTGATAAATATCCGACGCGCGAAAAGTCAACTTGTCGCCCATTGCCGCCAAAAGTTCCTCGTCGCTGTACATATTCCCTATTGGCGATTGCATCATCAAATTTTTCAAATGCTCGAAAGCTTCATCGCGATTGCCCGCGCCCTCCTGCAACTCAATCAAATTCAAATCGTTCTGAAGTCTGGCAACAAGTTGTCCGGAAAATCCCGGCTTATCGACAATCTCGACGAAGACGAACAAAGTATTGCGGCAATTCTGCAAAACATTTTCCGCTACGAAGTCTACAACTTCTTCGTAGGCATTGGCGAATTGCCCCGACCGAACGCGATCCCCGCTAAGCTCAATGACGACGACTCCGCCTTCAGCATTTTTCATCAGCCGTTCAAAGCCTTCCTCATAGTAGCAGTCTTCAGTAATGTTTGAAAAGAAACTTACGCGCCGATTCGTCAAGCGTTTGTTGGAGTAAAGCGATTCAGCCAAAAGCATGATTAAATCCTGCGCAGAGTGACTGTTGCCGGAAACAATTTTGTAATGAACCGGTTGACCGTAAAAGTGACGCGCATTTTTTGTTGAAAAAATTCTTTCCAGCTCTTTTAAAAAACTTTCATCAGCGAGGAGTTTTGCCGCCCGCGCCTTCGCAGTGTTGTAAGAAATTCTTTTTGAGCTGCAAATTTTTTCCGTCAATTTATAATTATCGTTGTCGTTCATCCAGTGAATGCAAGTAAAAACGGCGAAACGATAATAATCTTGTATGCTCGTGTAATCCGTGCGGTTAATCTGTTCGCAAATCTTTCCGAACTGCCGCAAAGTAATTTCCTCAAAATGAGTTACTCGAATATTTTCCATTATGTAATTGCCTTGACTGCGTTGCTCGGCAAAATATTTTTCAATGTGCCGTAAAATTTTTTCAGAAGTGCAAACTTGCAGTTCGTCAATCGCCGCCAACATGTCAAGGACATTCGGTTTTGCGCGGTTTAAAATAAGTGTTGTCTTGCCGCAACCAATTTCTTCGTTCATGTCGGAAAAAACGTCGACAACATTTCCGTACCATTCGCGTTTTGTCGCGGCGTCGTAAATTGATGACACCGCCAAAGTGGAATTTGGACTACAATCATAATGGAGTTTGAATTTGCAATAAAACATCTCAATGCCCTCCGTGAAAAATTAAATCCGTCGTTTCATTTCGCAACTAAATTTTAGCATGCCGCCGTTGCAAAATTGTGAGTGTGATTTCAAATGTTTTGAAAAAGTTTTCATGAAAAATTCCTTCCCTTCAAAAATAAAGTGGATTAAACTTTACTGCAAGGAAAAAAATTTTGCAAGTGTACGCGCAGATTTTTTGTGAGTTAAATCACAATTTTTGGCAAAATTTTGAGCGGGCGTTAAAGGAAATATTTTTCAAACCTAGAATTTTTTAAGTGCAAGAAAAATTTTTCGCACAATTTTTTGGGAGGTGGGTTTTTATGGAAATGTTTGTTGGGTTTGTTGTTCTGCTGGTGTGCCTGATAGTTGGCGTGAGACATGGCGGAATTGGGCTCGCCGTAATAAGCGGCATAGGACTTGTAATTTTTACATTTGTATTTCACTACAAGCCCGGTTCTCCGCCAATCGACGTAATGCTGACAATTTTGGCGGTAGTCACCTGCGCGGGTTTTTTGCAAACTTCGGGCGGCTTGACGGTTATGTTGCAGTACGCGGAAAAATTTTTGAGGAACAATCCCAAACACGTAACAATTTTAGCACCGTTGACGACATGGTTTTTAACGGTACTGTGCGGCACGGGGCACGTCGTCTACACAATGTTTCCGATAATTTACGACATCGCGATTAAGCAAGGCATCAGACCTGAAAGACCTATGGCGGTTTCGTCCGTCGCGTCGCAGATGGGAATTTGCGCTTCGCCGGTTTCAGTTGCGATCGTTTCAATCGTCGGATTCATGGCGGCGTCGGGGTATAATTACACCGTTTTGCAAATTTTGGCGGTGTCAATCCCTGCAACGGGCTTGGGCGTTTTGTTCGCGGCACTTTGGAGTTACAGACGCGGTAAAGATTTGGACAAAGACGAGCAATTTCAAGAGTTCATCAAAGACCCTGCAAATAGGGAATATGTTTACGGCGACGCCGAGTCACTTCAAGGAAAACAGTTGCCCGCAAGTTATTTCCATGCAATGTACGTTTTCTTTGCGGGAATTTTGGTAATCGCGTTGTTGGGAAATTTCTCCGACTTGCTCCCGCATTTTCCGAATGCAAAGGGCGAAATGAAAGCAATTTCAATGACGGCTGTCATTCAAATGGTAATGCTTTTGGTTGCGGCGGTAATTTTGTTCGTCTGCAAAGTTAAAGCAAAAGACGTTGGCAACAGTCAAGTTTTCAAATCCGGTATCGTCGCGTTGGTTTCGGTTTACGGCGTCGCGTGGATGGCGAACACGTATTTTTCAGCGCACATGACAATTTTGAGTGACTTCCTCAAGACGGCGGTGGGAACGTATCCTTGGGCGTTTGCAATTATCGCGTTCTTCACGTCGAAGTTGGTCAACTCTCAAGCGGCGGCAATAGCGATTGTGTTTCCGTTGGGACTTCAAGCGGGAATGGATCCGGTAATTTTGATGTCGTTCATCAGCGCGTGCTACGGTTACTTCTTCCTGCCGACGTATCCTTCTGATTTGGCTTGTATCGGTTTCGATCGCTCCGGCACAACGAAAATCGGCAAGTACATTTTGAATCACAGTTTCATGATTCCCGGATTAATCGGCGTTATCAGCGGCTGTTGCGTTGGTTTCGTAATGGCGCACATGGTTTTGTAAAAAATTTACGCACGACAAGAAATTGTAAACTAAAAAAATCCCACTTGGTTGAAAAACTTCGTGGGAATTTTTTTGTCGTGAATTGAAAAAAAATTTAGCCGACCAATTCGTAGCCTGCGTCCGCAATTACTTTTTCAAAATCTGCGGTTGAAATTTCTTTTTCGGAAGTGACGATTGCATTTTTATTTTCCAAACTTACTTCAACGTCCGTAACGCCGTCCATTTTCGCCAGCGCGTCGTGAACATGCTTTTGGCAATTCTTACACATCATGCCTTCGATTTTCAAAGTTGTTGTCATATTTGTAAAGACCTCCTCAATTTTTTTCGGCGAAATATTTTCTACGTTGACCTGCGCGGAAAAATTTTCCGTCGCCGTCGTGTCGTCGCGTTCGACTTTAAAAAATTTCAGCCGCAACGCATTCATCACGACGCAAATGCTTGACATACTCATTGCCGCCGCGCCAATCATCGGAGAAAGTTTCAAACCAAATGCTGAATAAAAAACGCCTGCCGCAACGGGAATTGCCAGCACGTTGTAGAAAAAAGCCCAGAACAAATTTTGTTTTATGTTCCGCATAACCGCACGGCTTAATTTTATCGCACTTACCGCGTCAAGTAAATTATTTTTTATCAACACGGCATCCGCACTTTCAATCGCAACGTCTGTGCCCGCGCCGATTGCCATTCCCAAATCCGCCTTAACCAACGCAGGCGCATCGTTGACGCCGTCGCCAATCATCGCAACTTTTTTTCCTTCGGCTTGCAGTTTTGAAATTTCCTGCGCCTTGCCTTCAGGAGAAATTTCAGCGATAAAATTTTCTATGCCGACTTGTTCAGAAATTTTTTTAGCCGCCCCCGCGTTGTCGCCCGTCATCATCACGACGTTAATTCCAAGATTTTTGAACGCGCCGACTGCCTCGATTGAACTTTTCTTAACAACGTCAGCAACGGCAATTATTCCTAAAATTTTTTTCCCTTCAGCAAAAATTATCGGCGTCTTGCCTTCAGCCGACAACGCGGAAATTTTTTCGTCCACGTCGTCAAGATTAATGCCGCGTTCAATGAAAAATTTTCTGTTGCCGCAAATATAATTTTGAGTTTGTGGCGTTGAATCGGCGGGTTTAAACTTTGCAGTTAGAGATTTTATTTTGGAACTTATCGCTTGAACTCCACGCCCGAAAATTGCTTGAAAGTTTGAAAGTTCTTGCGGCAAAATATTTTTTTCGGCGGCGTAATTTGTAATTGCCTTCGCCAGCGGATGTTCGCTTTTATTTTCCAAACCCGCCGCAATTTTTACAAGCTCGTCCGCTGAAATGTCGCAAGTCACAACGTCCGTGACAAAGGGCTTGCCCTCCGTGAGCGTCCCCGTTTTGTCCACAACGACGGTGTCAACTTCGTGCGCTATTTGCAACGCTTCGCCAGACTTGATTAAAATTCCATTTTCCGCGCCCTTGCCTGTGCCAACCATTATTGCAACGGGCGTTGCCAATCCCAACGCGCATGGACAACTGATTACCAAAATTGAAACCGCTATGGAAAATGCAAACTCAACCGTCGCGCCGTTTTGAATCCAAAAAATTCCCGCCGCTATCGCCACGAAAATCACGAACGGCACGAAGACGCCCGCCACTTGATCCGCCAACTTCGCTATCGGTGCTTTGCTCGCGCTTGCCTCTTCGACTAGTGCAATAATTTTTTGAATGGTGCTTTCTTCGCCGACCTTTACCGCGTGAAATTTCACGAACCCGCCGCGATTAATCGTCCCGCTCGTAACTTTTTCGCCAACAGTTTTGTTGACGGGCAAACTTTCTCCTGTCAACGCCGATTCGTCAACGGTTGTGCTTCCTTCAAAAATAATTCCGTCCGCCGCAAAAATTTCTCCCGGTCGAACTAAAACTTCGTCGCCGCGTTGAAGTTCGTCAACAGAAATTTTTATCTCTTCGCCGTCACGCATGACGCTTGCCATTTTCGGCGCAAGATTCATCAACGCCTTGACTGCGCGGGTAGTTTGTCCCTTCGCCCTCGCCTCAAAAAATTTTCCTACGGTAATGAGCGTGACAATCATTCCCGCCGACTCAAAATATAAATTTTGGCTGTACTCGTCGACAAGTGCCAAATCGCCATGCCCCAAACCTTGACCGATTCGGATTAATGCGAACGCTCCGAAAATTGCCGCCGACATTGAGCCCAGCCCAACCAACGTGTCCATATTCGGCGCGCCGCGCAGGAGATTTTTAAAACCGTTGACGTAATATCTGCGATTGATGTACATAATCGGAAGGATTAACAAAAATTGTGCGAAGGTAAAAGTTATGGCGTTTTCGCGTCCGTCAAAAATTTCAGCGACGATTGACGGCACTTCCAAACCGAAAATATTTGCAATCATTGAGTGCATTGCAATGTAAACGGTTGGAATCAGAAAAATTATTGAGCCGATTAAACGTTTCAATAAGTTGGAAGTTTCCGCGTCGACGTTTTCTTCAGAATTTTTTTCAGTGACTTGTTGAGTGCCTTCCTTAGTCGAAGATTTTTTTCCCAAGCTTGCGCCGTAACCTGCATTAATGACGGCGTCGATTATGTTTGAAACGGGAATGTCGTCACTGCGCTTGACTTGCATGGAGTTCGTCAACAAATTCACGCTGACATTTTCCGCGCCAACGATTTTTGCGACGGCTTTTTCAACTCTTGCGGAGCATGCCGAACAAGTCATGCCCGTCACGCTGTAAGTTTCCTTCTTCACGAAATTTCAACGGCTTTCAACAAATTTGCCATTTCCATTGCGGAAATTGCGGCGTCCGAACCTTTGTTGCCCGCCTTCGTACCGGCGCGTTCAACTGCCTGCTGAATATTTTCCGTAGTGACGACGCCAAAAATTGTGGGCACTCCCGTTTGCAAACTGACTTGCGCCACACCCTTTGAAACTTCGTTGCAGACGTAATCGTAATGAGTCGTTGCTCCGCGAATAACCGCGCCAAGACAAATGACCGCGTCAAATTTTTTCGACTCGGCAAATTTTTTTGCGACGAGAGGAATTTCAAACGAACCCGGTACCCAAGCGACAGTAATATTTTCTTCCGGCGTTTCGTGCCGTTTGAGCGTGTCGAGTGCGCCGCCCAAAAGTTTGCTCGTAATAAATTCGTTGAAACGCGCAACCACGATCGCAAATTTTAATCCGCGTCCGGTTACGTTCCCTTCATAAATTTTCAAAAAAATTACCTCCTTCATGAAATTTTCGAGAGTTCACTTTGCGAATCACTTTTCGCCGCGCAGAAATTTTTTCCTTCCAAAAAAAAATCTCCACAAGGGAGAGAGAATTTGTTTTTGGCAGAAGTATAAACGCTTACGCTTTATTGAAATTTTCTTTTGACTGCTTGCAACGCGGGCATTTCCAATCTGCGGGCAAATCTTCAAAAGCAACGCCGTTATTTTCCGCAGGATCGTAAACGTAGCCGCAAATGCCGCAAACATATTTTCCTGTAGCTTTTTTCGCGACAACTTCTTTAGGCGGAATCGGTTCAGGCATGTTGTCCAAGTCAATCGTCTTTTTCGCCTCAAGATTTTCATAGCCCAGCGGCGTGTGCGTCGAACAATAAATCGTGGGATTATTCTTAATGAACTCGCGGACTTTGTTCAACGTGTCACGTGCCGCAACTTTGTCTTCCGTCGCGATTGAAAGTTTATTCATGTAAAGTGCTTCGTCAGTGTACGTAACATCGCCGTGAATTATGTAGAAAAGTCCGTCGTCTTCAACAATCACAATGGAATTTCCCGTCGTGTGACCAATCGCCTCAATGTAATAAATTCCTTCGGCAATCTTCTGTGATTTTTCAAAATTTTTATACGCGCCGTCAGTAAAATCTACGCGGACAACCTTTTCTCCGTCCAATTTCATTTCGTCGGCTTCTTTGCGCGCAATAAAAATTTTCGCGTTCGGAAAACTTTTCAATTCGCCCGTGTGATCCGGATGTTTGTGCGTGACGAGAATTTTTGAAACTTTCGCGGGATCATAGCCCAAATTTTTCAGCGCAGTGACGTAATCAGTAATTTTTTCGCCAAGATAAATTTGCGTCTTTTCGTCAGGAATTTGTTCAGGAAAATCTTCAGGCGTCCCCGTGTCGACCAAAATAATTTCTTTTCCCGTGTCGATAACAAAATTTTGCAAGCTTGAGCGATATTTTACCGACGCATCAAATTTTTCTACGCCGTCTTCCAAGCCGCACGCGAAAGGTTGCGTCATGAAACCGTCTTTAAAAAATTTTACCGCCTTAACTTCCATAAAAATCTCTCCTAAAAATTTTTTTCTATATCTGTTTTGCCAGCCAGTTTTGCTTGCCGATGAGCGAAATCAATTCAAGTTGCTGTTCCGCCCAGTACATGTCCTTCTCTTCGTCTTTGTAATACTCCGACAAAATCGAAAAGGTCGTCAAATCTTCCAGCGATTCTTTGATAATTCCCGCCAACCATTTCAGACCGTCTTTAGAAACTTGCAAATCGTATTTCACAAATTCTTCGGCGTCTTTGCAAATCGGCGCAGATTTTTTTTCTTCGAGCTTGACTTCGCAACCCAAATCAATAAGTCTGTCGATGCACTTCACGACGTAGCCGCGCTCTTCCTCCGCGTGCTCTTCATACTGTTTCGCAAGTTTATTGAAACCCTGCGCCGCAAAAATTCTTGACTGAATCAAATGCCCGTCTGCTTGCTGTGAAAGTCCCGTGACAATCGCTTGCAAACCTGCTACAACTTTTTCGTTCACAAAAATTTCCTCCTTAAACTTTTTCAACGCTAAACTTTTTCAATGCTCAATTTTTTCAACGAGAAATTTTCGGATACTCAAACGCGTACCCAACGCCAAAATGGATAACCCATTCGGGTTTTTCGGAAATCGGAATCCAAAATCCGTACGCCTTGCCAAAATTGCCCTCGTAAGTACAACAAACGACTTCGCCGGTATCAACGGCTTTATTGCATTGACAGCCTCTGTGATTTTCCGGCTTGCCAACCGACGAACACTTTATGCCCGGCTTGAGTCCAAATTTTTCTGCAGTTTTGTTGACGGCGACAATTTCGCGACTCTTCTGCGTAATCACTACGGCTTCAGGAAAATTCCCCCACATTAAGTGAAACGCTTCAATAATTTTTTCGTCGCTCATAAAATTTTCCTCAAAAAATTTTTTACAGTGACTTCAAGCACTCAATAATTTCTGCGGAATGTTTTTTCAATCTCTCAATCAAAGCGGCTTTTTGTTCTTCAGTCGTGACGCCCGGAACGCACATTGCGCCGCAAATGTAGAAAAGTTTTTTGCAATCAAGGTTACAAAGTGCAGCGTACTGTTGCAGGTTAAAATAAAAATCTTCGACTTTGTGTTTCATCATTCCCTTTTCCGAATAAACAGCTTCAGGTGCGCCCACCGTCGTGGAGATGATAAAACTTTTTCCTTTCAGCGCAGTGCCTTTTGAGCCGTACGCCCAGCCGTGCTCCATTACCGTATCGATGTAAAGTTTCAAAAGTCCCGGCACGTTGTACCAATGCGTGGGAAATTGAAATACGATAACGTCCGCTTTTTCCAGTGCCGCCTGTTCAGCCTTCACGTCGATTTTGCAATCGGGATAAAGTTCGTCGAGTTTGCGAATTTCGACTTGCGGACATGCTTTAGAAATTTCGTCCAAAATTGTTTTGTTCGCCAAAGAATTTTTCAAGCAAGGATGCCCCGAAATAATTACAACATTTTTCATGAAAACACTCTCCTAAAATTATTTCTTCTCTTTGAAAGCAGATTTAGGTTGACCGCAAAGAGGACAAACCCAATCGTCCGGCTCATTGTCAAGGTCGCCGATGTGTTCGTAACCGCAAAGAGGACAGACAAAAACTTTTTGCTGAACAACTTCAAGGTCTTTCGGCTTAAATTTTTTCAAAAGCTCTTCCAAAACTTCGCCATGATGATTTTCTTGTTTCGCAAAAATCTCCATTTGATTGGCAATCTCTGCAAAACCTGCCGCACGAACTTTGTCCGCCATATTCTTCACATTTACTTTGGCTTCGTATTCCGCGTGCATTATCGATTCAAGAGAACTCCAAAAATCGCTGGGGAATTTTCCGTTTACCGTCGCGTAAAATCCCGCGTGATAAATTTCTTGATTCGCAAGCTCAATCAAAGTTTTTGAAATTTCCTCGTTGAGCCCTTGTTCTTCAGCAAGACGCGCCAGCAAATAATATCTTACTCCGCCGTTTGCCTCCGCCCTCATCGCACAATCCATAGCAAAATCAAGTTCTGTGCCTTTGGTCAATCCGTAAAAACTCATCCTAAGTCTCCCAAAAAATTTTCAGTCATTCGGATCGTCCACGTAATCAACTTCAGAATATCCGGCGTGCAAAGTTATCTGATGTTTCAATCCCGCCGGAATGAAATAAGTTTCACCCGCGTTATAAACTTTTGATTCGCCGTTCGCCGTGAAAGTACAAGAACCTGTTACTACAATCGTCCACTGCGCCGCATGAGAATGTTCAGGGAAAACCACTTCTTTTTCTGCGCTGACAAAGTAAA
>JAFSXD010000025.1 GCA_017444245.1 Selenomonadaceae bacterium
ACTGCAAATTCGGATGCCGCGCAGTCCATAGCAATTTTAACGTCTTCGCCCGGTTTGTAGCCTGCCGCCTCAATAGCTTTGATGATAGTTTCGAGAGCGTCTTCAGTGCCTTTGAGATTGGGAGCGAAACCGCCTTCGTCACCAACAGCCGTTGAAAGTCCGCGACCTTTGAGGATTTTGGCGAGGTTATGGAAAACTTCTGCGCCCATGCGGATAGCTTCACGAATGGTGGGAGCACCTACGGGGCGAATCATGAATTCTTGGAAAGCAATGGGAGCGTCGGAGTGTGCGCCGCCGTTGATGATGTTCATCATCGGAACAGGCATTTTGTATGTATTGCAACCGCCGATATAACGATAAAGCGGAAGTCCTACAGCTTGTGCGCCAGCTTTCGCCGCAGCGAGTGAAACAGCCAAAATTGCATTTGCGCCGAGATTGCTCTTAGTGGGAGTTCCGTCAAGCTCGATCATCTTGTAATCAAGTCCGCGCTGATCCAGTACGCAATCGCCTTCGAGAGCAGGAGCAATGACTTTGTTAACGTTGTCAACAGCTTTCAAAACGCCTTTGCCCATGTAACGAGCTTTATCGCCGTCACGCAGTTCGAGAGCTTCATTTACGCCGGTGGACGCGCCGGAAGGTACAGCCGCACGACCAACAACACCGCAAGCAAGTTTCACATCAACTTCAACGGTAGGATTGCCGCGAGAGTCAACAATTTCACGACCAATGATCTTCTCAATTTTCGAACAAGGTTTCATCAAAACTCCTCCTCAAAAAATCAATTAACAATGTGGATAAATTATAGCAGTTCCCGCGTAAATTGCAAGCTAAATTTTCAAAAACTTTCTGAACTTTTTATGAAATTAGATCGTTAGTCTTTGACAAGCAATGACACCGATTCGACATGCGAACTGTAAGGAAACATGTCAACCGGCTGAATTTTTTTCGTGGTGTAGCCGAGCTCAAAAAGTATCGCCAAATCTCTGGCAAGCGTCGCGGGATTGCATGAAACGTAGATAATTTTTGACGGATTCATTGCGGCGAACGTTTCCAAAACTTTTTTGTCGCAACCTGCACGCGGCGGGTCGACGATAACCACATCTGCGTGGACGCCTTCACGATACAGGCGGGGAATAATTTGAACGGCGTCACCTGCAAAAAATTCTGCGTTATGAATTTTATTTTCACGCGCATTTTTTTTCGCGTCGTCAATCGCCGTCGGGACAATTTCAATTCCGTAAACTTTCCGCGCAGATTTCGCCAAAAACAAAGTTATCGTTCCGATTCCGCAGTAGGCGTCAATGACAATTTCCTTGCCCGTGAGCGACGCAAAATCCAGCGCGACGTTGTACAAAACTTCTGCTTGCGCCGTGTTGACTTGAAAAAAACTTCGCGCAGAAATGTTGAACGTCAACTTTCCAAGTTTATCTTTAATCGTCGGCTTGCCGTACAAAATTTTTGTTTCGCGCCCCAAAATTACGTTGTTGTGGTACGTCTGAATATTTTGTTGAACGCTGACAACTTGCGGCAGTTCATGACGAATCGCCTTGACAATATTTTTTTCTGCGGGCAAATTTTTTGTGGCAGTGACCAACACAATCATAATTTCGCCGCCCAATCCGATACGGCTCATCACGTGGCGCAAAATTCCTCTGTGCGTGTCTTCGTCGTAGGCGGAGATGTTGAACCGTTGCAAAATTTTTTTCACGGCGATTAAAACTTCGTCCATGCCTTCGCGCTGAATCAAGCAAGCGTTCGTATCAACAATTTTGTGACTGCCGCGAGCGTAACAGCCGATAATCAAGTTGGATTTATTTTTTGCGACGGGGAATTGCATTTTGTTGCGATAGCGAAGAGAATTTTCCATGCCGAGCGTGTCAAAAATTTTTATTCCGTCAAGCTTGCCGATGTGTTTAACGGCGTCAACTACTTGCCGGCGTTTCCATTTTAATTGTGCGTCGTAACTTAAATGTTGAAGTTGACAGCCGCCGCATTCTTCGTAAATTGGGCAAAAAGGTTTTACTCTGTCGTCACTTGCGCGCAGAATTTTTTTCAGCGTGGCGACGGCGTAATTTTTTTTTGACTGAATAATTTCTGCGGCGACTTCTTCGTTCGGCAACGCGCCTTCAATAAAAATTGTTAAGCCTTCGTGACGCCCGACGCCTTCGCCGTTTGTGCCGAGTCCCGTGATTTTCAAATTAATTTCGTTCATGGTTTTAGCTTGTAGCTTCTAGCTGTTAGCTGTTAGATTCTCCTAAATTTTTAGTTTTCACTGATTATAACATTTTATCGGCGTTTTGGTAGTGGCAAAAAGGATTTAGTTTGAAGGCGGCGAAATTTTAGGTAGATCGATGGATCGATGGATCGATAGATCGATAAAACTACAAGCTACAAGCTACAACCTACAAACTAATTTAGGAGAATTTATGGCAAGACAAAATATTTTCGGAACAGTCTTTGGCGTCGAAGCGGGAATGATGCAAATTGCCGTTTTCCCGAACATCAGCAAGCGGCGCAGTGGAGAAATCGTCGACAGGATTTTCAATTTTTATCGCAACAAAAATGTTCGTCTCGTTATGCCGGCGACGGAGGCAAGGCAATTTCGCAAAGAAGAATACGGGTTGCCATGCGTTGAGCGCGTTCACGTTGACATGGCACTTTCGATTGGCGGCGACGGTACTTTAATCGGCGTGTGTCGACGTTTTCAAGAACAAGGCATTCCCGTTTGCGGAATTAATCTTGGAACGCTGGGATTTTTGGCGGACATTGAGCCGCGTGAACTTGAAAGTCGTCTCGGAAAAATTTTAATCGGCGATTACGTCGTAGAAAATCGGCTTTTGTTGAGCGCGTACACTTCGGACGATTTGGGCGAAAAATTTTTAGGCAACGCGATTAACGACGTTGTAATTTCTAAAGGAACTTCTGCGCGAATGTTGCGCATGGAAATTTTCATAAACGACACGCACTTAATGAATTGCAAGGCGGACGGTTTGATTGTCTCCAGTCCAACGGGCTCAACGGCGTATTGTTTGAGCGCGGGCGGTCCGATTTTGAATCCGAACATTCGCGCGCTGATTGTCATTCCGATTTGCCCGCACACTTTTCAAATGCGCCCCATTGTTGTGAGTGAAGACGACGAAGTTAGGATTAAACTTTCAGCGAACTCTGAAATGACTGTGACTTTGGACGGGCAAGAAAATTTCAAAGTTCAGCCGAATTACGAAATTGTTGTGAAAAAATCTCGTATGACTGCACAGATTGTGAAGTTCGCCGACAAAAATTTTTACAGCGTCTTGAAGGCAAAACTTTGGGGAACAGTCGAAGATTTTAAATCTTAATTTGGTGGGCGACATGAAAGTTATCACTCAAATTATTTTTTTTCTTGCCGTGATTTTTTCCATGTACATGCGCGCAGAAGCGGCGGGCGAAAAAATTTTATTCATACCAGTTGACGACAGACCGGTTACCTTCAAGCAGACGGTTGAAGTTTTGGAACAAGCCGGTTGCGAAATGATTACTCCACCCGCCGAATATTTGCGCAGGGACGACGGAGGAAAATCACTTGAAAAACTTTTGGCGTGGCTGGAGGAAAATTCTTCGTCGGTTGACGCGGCGGTTATTTCGGCGGACGCAATTTTATACGGCGGCTTAATTCCTTCGCGCAAACATTATTTCGACGCTGAAGTTTTATATTCGCGGATTGAAAAAATTGTTCAACTCCATGAAAAAAATCCTAAATTGAAAATTTACGTTCTGTCTTCGGTTATGCGCGCGCCTCACGAAGGCACGGTTGGTTCAGTCGAAGAGCCGGAGTACTACGCTTATTACGGCGCAAGAATTTTCAAGTACACTTCACTTCTCGTGAAAGAAAAATTTTCGGGATTGATGAGCGGCGAACGTGCGGAATTGGAACGGCTTAGAGGAATTATTCCCGTAGCGTTCATTGATGATTGGCTGGCACGACGCAGAAAAAATCTTGACGCCACAGAAAAACTTATCGACTTGGCAAATGAGGGCGTCATAAATTATTTAATCGTCGGGCGCGACGATCACTGGACGTACAGCCAAACACAAAGCGAGAGCATCGAACTTTCAAATTACGCGCAGGCAACCGGTACGAAAAATTTTCAACTTATCTCCGGCATTGATGAATTTGGTTTGCTGTTGCTGGCGCGTGCCGTCAATGAACTGCGCGGAAACCATCCGAAAGTTTTCGTTGAGTACAACAAAGGCGTCGGTGCAGAAATTGTTCCCGCCTATTCCGATGAAACCGTTGCGGTGGCAATCGAAAGCGAATTGAAAATTGCGGGCGGTAGCGTCGTTGATAATCCCGCGACGGCAGATTTTATTTTGCTCGTCAACACAGACCCCGAAGGAAAAACTTATCACAGTCACAACGCCTTTCCTTCCACGCGCGAAAATTTAGATTACGACGCTTATACGCCGCGTGACGGCACAGAATTTTTTGCAAACCTCGTTGAAAGTTACGTCAACAAAAATTTTGACGTGGCAGTTGCCGATATAACTTTTGCGAACGGCGCGGATAATCCGATGATGAATCTTTTGCGGGAACGAAATTTGCTTTTCAAGTTGCATGCTTACGCGGGCTGGAACACGCCGAATAATTCTCTTGGGTTCGCGATCGGAACGGGAATTTTGGCGAAAAATATTTCCCGTGATGCGAAGGATAAACTTTTGTTGACGCGCTACTTGGACGATTGGGCGTATCAGGCGAATGTTCGGACGACTGTCGGCGATTGGATTTTCTACAACGTAGCGGGCGGTGCGCAATTTTACAGCAACTTTGGCGGCAAGAACGCGGAAATTGAATCGCGAATAACTGCGCTGATGAATGAGTTTGCCGATAAAAATTTGCGCCCGTACAAAAAATTTCCGCCGTTCGTCGTAAATTCTGCGTGGAACAGAATGTTTGAAGTGGACATCGTATTTTTGGAGTAAGACTTTGAATTTGATTGAAATTTTTTCTTCGGCGCAGGGAGAAGGAAAATTTATCGGCTGTCGACAAATTTTCGTAAGAATGGCGGATTGCAATTTGCGCTGTGCTTACTGCGACACAAATTTTTCCCGCGCAGATTTTTGTAACGTCGAAACTTTTGCGGGGGCAATGGAATTTGCGCCGATAAAAAATCCCGTCACTGTTGCGCAAGTCGTTGACGTGGTAAAAAATTTTTGTGAACAAGTGCCGACGCATTCGGTAAGTTTCACGGGCGGCGAACCGCTTTTGAATTGGCAATCCGTTTTTGACGCGGCGACGGAAATAAAAAAAGTTTGCGACGTGAAAATTTTTTTGGAGACGAACGGAACTTTGGCGGACGAACTGGCGAAAGTTTTAAGCGTCGTCGACATAATCAGCATGGACGTAAAATTTTCAAGCGTCACGAACGAAGACACTTTCACGCGTCACAAAAAATTTTTGCAAATTGCGCGGGAAAAAGATTTGTACGTTAAAGCGGTTTTGTCTGACGAAACGACGGCGGAAGAATTTTTTCGCGCGGTTGAACTTGTTGCGGAAATTTCGCCGAATATACTTTTCATCATTCAACCTGTCACGCCCGTTGGCGCAGTGAAAGCCGCGTCGCCGAAAAAAATTTTGCAGTTTCAAGCGGCGGCGTTGAAAATTTTGCGTGACGTTCGGATAATTCCACAGACGCACAAAGCCATAAATATTTTTTGAGGAGAATTTTTGATGAGAATAATAAATTGCGCGGAAGTCGGACGCGGCGAAGTCGAAAAACTTTTGCAGAAAAAATCTTTTGACGAAGTGGAGTTGCCGCAAAAAATTCGTGACTTCAACAAAAAAATTTTCGGCGCGGACTTGACGGCGGCTGAACTCGTGAAAAAAATTGTCGACGACGTACGGCACAACGGGGACGCCGCGATTATCGACTACACGAAAAAATTTGACGGCGTGGAAATCTGCGCGGAAATTTTTCAAGTGACGGAAGAAGAAATTAAACTTGCCGAATCTCAAGTTGACAAAAAAGTTATGGCGTCACTGCAACGCGCGGCTGAAAATATTCGTCGCTACCACGCGGAGCAACTTCCAAAGTCGTGGATAACTTATCGCGGCGAAAAATCTATTTTGGGACAATCAATCATTCCGCTTGAGCGCGTCGGCGTTTACATTCCTGGCGGAACGGCGGCGTATCCTTCAAGCGTTTTGATGAATGTCATTCCCGCGAAAGTTGCAGGCGTCGACGAAATAATTATGTGCGTGCCTTCCAAGCAGGGAAAAATAAATCCGTACGTGTTAATGGCGGCGAAAATTTCAGGCGCGGACAAAATTTTCAAAATCGGCGGTGCGCAGGCAATAGCGGCTATGGCTTTTGGAACGGCGACAATTCCGCGCGTCAGCAAAATCACCGGACCGGGAAATATTTTCGTGACGCTTGCGAAAAAAGAAGTCTACGGGCATTGCGATATTGACATGTTGGCGGGACCCAGCGAAATTTTGATAATCGCGGACGAAAATGCAAATCCCGTTTACGCCGCCGCAGACATGCTTAGCCAAGCCGAACACGACCCGTTGGCTTGCAGTATCGTCATCACTACGGACGCCGCCCTTGCGAAAAAAATTTCCGCGCAGGTTGAATCGCAACTTGAAAAACTTCCGCGCAGAGAAATTGCCGCCGCGTCGATTGAGCGAAACGGATTAATCGTCGTCGCACAAAATTTAAATGAGGCGATACACTTTGCAAACTTTTCTGCGCCGGAACATTTGGAACTTTTGACGAAGAATCCGTTTGAACTGTTGCCGAAAATAAAAAATTCAGGAGCAATTTTCGTTGGTGAAAATTCTCCCGAACCGTTGGGCGATTATTTTGCCGGACCGAATCACGTTTTGCCGACAGGCGGC
>JAFSXD010000026.1 GCA_017444245.1 Selenomonadaceae bacterium
AAACGGACAACGCGCCGCATTGAAGTTAGCCGATTCGCTGAAAAATTTGGGCGTCAAACTCATGCGATTCAAGACGGGAACTCCTGCGCGGGTTGACGGACGAACCGTTGACTTCGACAAAATGGAAATTCAATGTGGAGACGAACCTCCGCAAAATTTTTCTTTCATGACAAATTCGCCGCCCGTCAATCAAGTTTGTTGCTACTTGACTTACACGAATGAACGAACGCATGAAATTTTGCGAAAAAATTTGCACCGTGCACCAATGGCAAACGGAGTTATTGAAGGAGTTGGACCGCGTTATTGTCCGTCGATTGAATCAAAAATTATTCGTTTCCCCGACAAGGAACGTCACCAACTTTTTCTTGAGCCAGAAGGTTTGAACACGCAGGAATATTATGTTCAGGGAATGTCAACCAGCATGCCCGCCGATGTGCAAATTGATTTTATTCACACGATACGCGGCTTGGAACGCGCAAAAATCATGCGGCATGGTTACGCGATTGAATACGATTGCATTGATCCGTTGCAGTTGAAACCTACGATTGAGTTTAAAAATATCGCGGGATTTTTTTCAGCGGGACAATCTAACGGGACTTCAGGCTACGAAGAGGCGGCGGCTCAAGGTTTAATCGCGGGGATAAATGCGGCGGCACTCGTGAAAAATTTTGAACCGTTGATTTTGAAACGTTCCGAAAGTTATATCGGCGTGCTGATTGACGACCTTGTAACGAAGGGAACGAATGAGCCGTATCGAATGATGACTTCACGCGCGGAATATCGTTTGCTTTTGCGCCAAGACAACGCCGATTTGCGATTGACGCCGTACGCAATAAAAATTGGTTTGGCGTCCGCCGAACGTAAAAAAATTTTTGAACGAAAACTTCATGAGATTGAAACGGCGTCAAAATTTTTGACGGAAAATAAAATCACGCCAACCGCTGAAGTCAATCAAAAACTTTCAGAAATTGGCGTCGATGCCATTCATAACACTATGCCGATTGCGGAACTTTTGCGCCGTCCGAATGTAAAATATTCGACGCTGGAAAAATTTTTTGGTGCACCGAAAATTTCTGCCGATGCCGCTGCGCAGGTTGAGATTTCATTTTTCTACGAAGGTTATGTAAAGAAACAGGCGGAGCTTGCGAAAAAATTTGAAACTCTGGAAAATAAAATTTTACCCGCCGATATTGACTACAACGCCATGAAAAATTTGCGCGTCGAGGCAAGAGAAAAATTATCTGAACTTCGTCCGCGTTCAATCGGGCAAGCAAGCAGAATTTCCGGAGTGTCGCCCGCAGATATTTCCGTTTTAATCGTCTGGTTGGAGAGCTTAAAGCTTAAAGCTTAAAGCTTTTTAACTTCTAGCTGTCAGATTGTAGCCGGCATTGAACGACGCGCCAATTTCCAATTTGTTGATGCCGTCCTTTTCCGTGAAGTCGCCGGAAAAATCTTCAAAGTCCGCGTGCCCATGCCAAGGCTCAATGCAAACGAACGGCGCACCGCCATTGCTCGGCGTCCAAATCCCCCAGAACGGAAAACCTTTCGCCTGCAACGTGATCGACTTTGAACTTTTCTTTGAGCAGATTGAAATTTCGTCCGACTTCAAGTCATCAAAAACCAGCGCGTCACCTTTAAAAATTTCGTAATTCAAATTGAGCGTCGTACCGTCAAGCGTGGGAACTTTTTCATGAGAAAGGTTGCCCGACGCCGCCAAAAGTATCCGCGCAGATTTTTCCGCCACGTTGAATTTCAAATAACAATCATTAAAATTTTCTCCGTCGACAATCGGACACTTCAACGCGGGATGTGCGCCAATCGAAAAATAAATCGGCTTATCGTCAAGATTTTTAACCGTCCAATTCACAGCGACGGTATTTTTTTTGAGCGCGTAAGAAATTTCCAGCAAAAATTTGTACGGATAAACTTTCAGCGTCTGATCCGTCCATTTAAGTTGAAAAATAATTTTGTCCTGCGTTTCGCTGACGCATTCAAAATTTGATGTGCGTGCAAATCCATGTTGAGGCAACTCAAATTCTTTACCTTCAACGCGGTATTTATTGCCGACGACTTTGCCGACGAACGGAAAGAGAACGGGCGAAGTGTACTTCCACCATTTCGGGTTGCCGTCGAAAAGATATTCCGTTCCGTCCGCGCCTGTGATTGACTTCAATTCCGCGCCGTAATCCGCCACAGTAATTTTTAAATCCGCGTTTTGCAATGAATGAATCATTTGACGAGAGCACCTCCAAAAAATTTTAAAGTTCAGATTCTTTGACGACGCGCGTCATTGCCGCCGCCATTTCGTTAAGCGGAATTTGAACATCCACTGCGCCGCAATCGAACGCTGCACGCGGCATGCCGTACACTACGGAAGTTGCCTCGTCCTGCCCCAAAGTTTTTGCGCCTTTCTGTTTCATGGCAAGCAATCCCGCCGCGCCGTCGTGACCGATCCCCGTTAGAATCACGCCCAATGCTTCGTCGCCAACCAACTCGGCAACGGAATTGAAAAGTATGTCGACGGCAGGACGGCACGAATGAACTGGAGCCGCCATAAAACAACGTATTTGTAAATTGCCTTCTTTATTTCTGCGCAATTCCATGTGCAAGCCGCCGGGCGCAATGTAAACAAAATTTTCTTTGATTACTTCGCCGTGTTCGCCTTCCTTAACAGTCAACTGACTTTCTTTGTTCAACCGCTCGGAGAACATTCGAGAAAATTTTGGCGGAATGTGCTGTACTACCACAATCGGAGGAAATGGAGGACACAATTTTGGAATGACCGCCGCCAATGCTTCTGTTCCACCGGTCGAAGAACCTATCGCTACTAAACTAATCTTGCTCATAACGCCGCCTTCTCTGACAGGGAATTAATCCCGGTTACCAACTGCTAGTCCTTAGAATACTACTTATTGAACAAAAAATTCTTCCACCTTAAAAATTTTCCTGCAAAATTTTCACAAAAAAATTCCGTCAATTTTCGTTGACGGAAAAAATTTTTTTCTCTTCACTTCAGGAAAATATTTATTACGTCCTTAGCAGTGACAACGACCGTTAAAATTAAAAGCAGGGCAATGCCGACGCGCTGGGTGTACATCAATGCTTTTGGGCTAAGCGGCTTGCCACGC
>JAFSXD010000027.1 GCA_017444245.1 Selenomonadaceae bacterium
AGTGAAAGGAAAATTTTATGGCGATTAACGGCAAGCCGCGCGTCGTGATTTGGTTTGTGTCCAATGACGGACGCTTTATCGGCAACGCGGTAAATATTTTGGAGAGACAATTCAACGGCATTGAAACTGTCGGCGTGACTGCGGGACAAAAAATTTCTGTGACGGACGCGACAGGAAAAGTTTTGCCGTTCATTCCGTTAAATGAAATAAGTCTGAATGGGGGGGGGTATGACGTCCTGCTTGTCTCCGGCGCAAAAAATTTTGGAATGTCCGAAGTCGTAAAATTTGCAAAGTTAATTAACCTCGACACGGAAAAACTTTTGGGTGACTGGATAGTTTGTATTCCCGGTTTCACGTTGGACAAATACCGTCAACTGCAACGTTCTAAACTTTCAATTTTTTCAGCGCACTGTTTCGGTGGCATTATGAGCAATACTTTGGGCTTGCCGTTCCGTTCTCCTTTCGTAAATCTTTTTATGCATCAACAAGAGTTTATAAAATTTCTTCAACATCCGCATGTTTACATTGAAGACACACCGATATTTGACAGAATCGAAACTTCTAACACTACTGCTGAAGCTCCAAACGGTTATCCGGTTTTTTCTTTGGGAAATGTTTCAGTCCATATGCAACATTACCCCGAAGTTGGTAACGCTTTAAAAAAATGGGAGTCTCGTAAGCAACGCATTAATTGGTATAATCTTATCGCCGTTATGAGTACCGAAGACCCAAAAATTTTAGAACAATTTGATAGGCTACCTTACGGCAAAAAAATTTGTTTTGTTTCGTTTAAATCCGATTTAGATTCAGCGTTTTATGTTAGTCCCAAGCACAGACGAGGTCGAGAAAATTTTAATGAGTGTGCTTTTGACATTGCACGTGGAATTTTATTTTACTATGACCCTTTCGACATGCTTTTGTATGGAAAGAAAACGCAACTGATTGATATGTAATTTTGGAAAGGAAAATTTTATGGCGATTAACGGCAAGCCGCGCGTCGTGATTTGGTTTGTGTCGAATGACAGACGCTTTATCGGCAATGCGGTAAATATTTTGGAGAGACAATTCAACGGCATTGAAACTGTCGGCGTGACTGCGGGACAAAAAATTTCTGTGACGGACGCGGCAGGAAAAGTTTTGCCGTTCATTCCGTTAAATGAAATAAGTTTGAATACTGAATGTGACGTTCTTCTTGTTGCCGGCGCAAAAAATTTTGGAATGTCCGAAGTCGTTAAATTTGCAAAGTCAATTAACCTCGACACGGAAAAACTTTTGGGTGACTGGATAGTTTGTATTCCCGGTTTCACGTTGGACAAGTACCGTCAACTGCAACGTTCTAAACTTTCAATTTTCGCGATGAATTGTTTCGGCGGTCTTATCAGCAATACTTTGGGCTTGCCGTTCCGTTCTCCTTTCGTGAACATGTTCATGACGGAAGAGGACTACATAAAATTTTTGTCTAAGCCGCGCGAATATATGGACAAAGAATTAACTTTCATGAAAAATGGATTTGAGCCTAACTTAAAGGTTGAGTATCCTATTTTCGGATTGGGCGATGTTTCAATCCACATGAATCATTACCATAACGCTGATGAAGCAGCCGCTACTTGGAATGAACGCAAGAAAAGGATTAATTGGCAAAATTTGTTCGTCGCCGGATACACGGAAACACCCGAAATTTTGTCAAAGTTCGACAGATTAAAATTTCAGAAGAAAATATGTTTCATCCCATTCCGTTCAAAATTAAAGTCTGCTTGCTACATCAACGCGCAACTTAGGGACAATAAAAATTGGGGAATTGCTTTCGGTCTTGCCGTCAACGATTACGGTAGCGGCAGACCATGGTACTATGATCCGTTCGACATGCTTTTGCATGGAAAGCAGACGCCGCTAATCGATATGTCATTGCAATGCGGACAATGGACGATAGTTTAATTAAGTAAAAAAAATTTGGAGTGATTACATGAAATTCAAATGTTCAAAGAGGGATTTACAATCCGTATTGTTTCAGGAGTCGAAGGCGTTGGCGATAAAGCCGCAAAATGTCGCGTTGGAAGGTTTTTATTTGAGCGCGCAAGACAACGAACTTGAGATTCAAGCAAACAATCTTTCGCTTGGCATGGTGGCGACAATTCCCGTGCAAATGGAAGACGCCGGAGAAATTGTAGTTCTTGGGAAAAAATTTATCGACATCGTCAAATCTTTGCCTGGCGACGATATTTCAATTTCCGTAAACGAAAACGGAGGTTGTCTGGATATTTCGTCGGGCAGATCCGTTTACTCAATACGCACGATGCCCGCCGCCGAGTTTATCAGAGTTCCCAGACACGAAGTAGCAAACCGTATTAAAATTAAAGCCGGCGTTTTCAAAAATCTCATCAAGCGAACAAGTTTTGCCTGCGCACCGGATCACGAAGTTTATCGCGGCTGTCTGTTCGAGACCAAAGGCGACCAATTAACCGTCGTTGCAACAAACATGCACAGAATTGCAATAGCAAGGGATGTACTTCACGAGCCGACTGACGAATTGAGATTTTTGGTTAGCGCAGATTCCCTCCGAAATATCGTTGAGATGTTCCCCGAAGACGAAGACGCGCAAGTTGAAATTAATTACACGGGAAAAAGCGTAGAGTTCACGATTGGAAAAATTTTTGTGACAGGGCGAATCATTGACGGAATGTTCCCCGATTACAACAAAGTTATTCCTTCGTCGAGTGAAATTTTTGTCGACGTGAGCGTTGCCGAAATGCGCGAGGCAATAGACAGAGTTTCGATTATTTCACGTGAAGACCCCAGCAAGAAAATGAGTTTTGTTTTTAGCGGCGAAGAATTGAAAATTTACGCGGATTCACCGGAATTTGGCGCGGGCGAAGAAGTCATCGACATGACAAAACAGGGCAATGACTTGGAGATTGCGTTTAATTACACGTACATTGCCGACGCGCTGAAAATTTTAAACAGCTTGACTTGCCGCATTGCACTCAAAGGCGATCTTGATCCGATTGACATTCGCGAACACGAAGGCGCGACAGATTACATCTACGTCGTGACGCCCGTCCGTCCCTAATCTTTTTTCTGAACATAACCCGTAAGAAAAATATCAGTTCCCACTTTTTGAACTGTAGTATTTTTCAAATAAACCGAATCAGATAATTTTTCAAAACCTGCGCCTTCCACAGCGGTTGGCGCATTTTTTCCGCCCAAAATTTTTGGAGCAATGAACACAATAACTTTGTCGACCAATCCCGCCTCAAGCATGGAAAAATTTAAAGTTCCGCCGCCTTCCAAAAGCACGGAAGTTATTTCGCGGGCGGCAAGTTCCCTCATCAAAAGTTTCAAATCAACTTTTTCACCGTCGCCGGCTACAATGATTTTTGCGCCGCCGTTTTTCAGCGAATCAAGATTTTTTTTTGGCGCATTCGCCGTCACGGCAATTATCGTTTCAGCTTGACCGTCGGAAACAACATTTGCGTCGACGGGCGTCCGTGCCATGCTGTCAACCACGATACGCACGGGATTTTTTCCGCCTGCAAAGCGCGCCGTCAAACGCGGATTGTCCGCCAAAATTGTGTTGACGCCAACCATTATTCCCGCGTTCAAATCGCGTAAGCGGTGAACGTATTCTCTGGAGTCTTCGCAACTGATCCACTTCGAAGCACCGCTGACCGTAGCAATTTTTCCGTCGAGTGAACTTGCAAATTTCATCGTGACGAAAGGTAAATTTTTCGTTATCCACTTGAAAAAAACTTCGTTGAGTTGACGCGCCTCATCTTCCAAAATTCCAACGTCGACAGAAATTCCCGCCTTGCGCAAAATTTCAAAACCGCGCCCTGAAACTTTTGGGTTGGGATCGCCAATCGCCGCCACAACTCTTTTTATCCCCGCGAAAATAATTTTGTCGACGCAAGGCGGAGTTCGTCCGAAATGTGAGCAGGGTTCCAGCGTCACGTAAAGAGTTGCTCCGCGCGCAAGTTCGCCCGCCGCATTGAGTGCGTGAACTTCGGCGTGAGGAGTTCCCGCTTTGTGATGCCAACCGACTGAAATTATTCTGCCGTCCTTGACGACAACCGCGCCGACGAGAGGATTGGGCGTCGTGCGACCGTTTGCGTGTTTTGCAAGACGCAGGGCTTCACTCATAAAAATTTCGTCCAACGCATTTTCTTCTGCTAAAGTTTTGTCCGTCATGATTTTTCTCCTAAAAAAAAACGCCGGCGCAAAAAAAACCGGCAGGTTATCAAACTATCGATTCAACGATTTATTTATCTTTAACTTCCTCTTTATCAAGAGAAATTTCAAGCGGCGGTTCGAGTTGGTCAGGATTTTTTTCCACTTGAGCAGGATTCTTTTCAACTTTTTCTGAAGGCTCTGCTTCGATAGCAAATTCCGCAACTTTGAGCGTCGTCATGGTTTTTATCAAGCTGTCTTCCAAAAGTGAAATATCGCGCAGTTCGCTTTCGTTTGCGATTTTGTGCCAGCGTTCCTGTTCATCGCGGAAATACATTTCAAATTCCAAGCGAAAATGTTTTTCGTCCACGTACTTCACGTAAAATTTTCCGCCGCCGTAATCGTAGCCTTTCTTCTCATATTTTTTGATGAGCTCTTGAAAGCGCGGGAAAGTAATTTGTTTCAAATCGGCAAGTTCCATGTTGGGGCGGAGCAAGTCTTTGAAAAAATCTTTAATCGTCTCAACTGCCATGCCGACAGATTCTTTGGTAATCGCCATGTAATTTCACCTCGCTTAAATCGTGAGTTCAAGTTCTTTTTCGTAGCGTTCGGTAACGTCGGTTTCTTTTGCGGACAAGCCCGCCTTAGCCCATTCGGGGACTTGGGATTCGTCAATTTCGCGCGTCGTGGTTTTCTCAATCCACTTGCCATTTTCTTTGTAATAAAGTCTGTGAATGAGCGTCAACGCGCCGTTAGTGACTGTGGAAAAAAGTTTGCCCGCGTATTCGGAAACGCCGATAGCATGGAGTGCGTCTTGAATTTTTGGCAGGAAATCTTTCAGCCAACCGGTAATTTCGTCCCAGTGGTTTACGACTAAGTAGCCGCCCACTAACACACCTGCGCCAATCAAAACAGGAATCATAAAATTTACCTCCGTTTTAGTTTTTAGCTTGTAGCTTGTAGCTTGTAGAAAAATTTTACTATCGATCCATCGATCTATCGATCTATCGATCCAAATTAGCTTTTTTACTTTCCAAAATATTTTCGACAGCCTCGAAAACTAAATTTTTGTCCAGCAAATCAGCTCTAAGCCGCGCCGCCTTGAACGCCGCATTCAACATGGCATTTGAAATGTCACTGCCGGAAATTCCGTCGTACTTCTTCGCAATTTCTTCAACGTCAATATTATTCGGCAGAGATTTGGGAATGTACATCGCCCAAAGTTTTTGTCTGCAAATTTCGTCCGGCAATTCAAATTTCACGTGAACAGAAATTCGCCGCATAAACGCGGGATCAAAATTTGAAATAAAATTCGTCGCAAAAATTATGAAGTCTTGATACTCATTCATCAGCATCAACATCACCGAACGAGTTTGATTAACGCTGACATCAACCGCCTGCGTCATGTTCGTGACGCGCTTGCTCAAAATTGCGTCCGCTTCGTCAAAAAATAAAATGCTTTGCGTCTTCTTGCCGACTTCAAAAACTTTACGAATATTTTTCGGCGTCTCCCCAACGAATTTTGATTCGATATCGGCGTAATTGACAATCAAAATTTTTCTGCCGAGATTTTTTGCGATTGCATGCGCCGCCATAGTTTTGCCCGTGCCAGGTGCGCCGTACAAATTCACGCCAATTCGCCGCGAATATTTATGCGTCTGCTTGAAACCCCAAAGTTCAAAGACGCGGTAGGAATTTTCCGCGTAAGTCGCCACGTCCAAAATTTGTTCTTTGACGGCGTCGCTCAAAATAATATCGTCCAAAGAATATTTCGGCTCTTCGGGAACAAAAACCTCCTCGTCAACTTTTTTTTCGGTTTTCGTCGAAGTATTTTTTTTGTCTGCGTCCATAATCAAACCAGCCTAACGAATTGAAATTCTCGTGTACTCTTCAAAATAATCCGCAAAAGTTCTGTGCCTGTCGGGGTCAGCCATGCTAGTGCCGATGACATTCAGAACCGTTTTGTAAATTTCTGATTCAATGCTGCCCGGAACTAAATTTTCCC
Organism: Selenomonadaceae bacterium; assembly: GCA_017444245.1. Lineage (GTDB taxonomy): Bacteria > Bacillota > Negativicutes > Selenomonadales > Selenomonadaceae > Quinella. The sequence continues at coordinate 6,170 of JAFSXD010000027.1, forward strand.
AGTTCATGTAACTGTATTCGCGCCCGTCAACATTATTTTGCGGATGCCCGACAACTTCCAGTTCGCAGAGAAATTGTATTTGTTTCGTCTTGGGGCGGATGTAATAATGTTCCATGAAATAATGTTTATTTTTCAAAACTTCAAGATCAATCGGCGCGTAAACAATATTTTTTTCACGCGCGATAATCACTTCGCCGATGTCTCTTTCAGGGACAACGTATTCATAAGCCGATTCGTCGTCATAATTTTTTTCGGGGTTGCGCTCAATCATTCTAATCCAAACGTCGGCGATGTACTCCGAAGACGAATAGGGAAGGCGTATCCACTGAACACTTTCTCTGTCGAGGTAGTAATTATATCTGTCGTCCATTGTCAGCTTGACGAAACGCGCCTTTTGGTAGGAAGTTTCTTTGTTGTGCAGTGGGCGTTGCGCGAATCGTTCGGCGGTTCTGTCTTTGGTGTAATTGGTGCCGTCGTCCGTCGCGGCGAAGGAAACGCATGGCATTGCCGCAAAAACCGAAACGGCAACCGCGCAGGTTAAAAATTTTTTCAGGTTCACTTTAATCACCCGACTCCGATATTTCGACTTTGGAAAAAAAAATCCTTTATGCCAACGGATTTTTCGTAGGCGTCCCTGCTTTACGCGGAAATTTTTTTTGCGTAGAAATTTTTTTGTCGACGTAAATAATTGTTCGTGCGTCCGGCAAGTCCGGCAAAATTTTTTCAACGCAAGTGACATTGCCGCCACCCAAAATTTTTATTGCGGATTTAGATTCGTCGATCTCTTCACGAAAAATTTTTCCCTTCAATGCGGCAAATGTTCCGCCGACTTTCACGAAGGGCAAACAGTATTCAGCCAAGACGTTTAACTTTGCGACAGCCCGCGCAGTCACCAAATCGAAACGTTCACGCAAAATTTTTTCATGCGCCAAATCTTCTGCGCGTCCATGAAAAATTTCCACGCCGTCAAGTTTCAGTTCAGCCACAACTTTTTTCAAAAATTCAACGCGCTTGTTCAGTGAATCAATTAAAGCAACTTCAAGATTCGGTTGGAAAATTTTCAACGGAATTGCAGGAAAGCCCGCGCCCGTTCCAACGTCAGCAAAATTTTTCACGTGCGCAAATTTTTTTTCGTCCCAAACGGTCAGCGAATCAATCACGTGCTTAATCGCAAAATCTTTTTCGTCAGTTATCGTCGTCAAATTTATTTTCGTGTTCCAATCGACGACCATGCGATAAAAAATTTCAAACTGCTCAAGTTGTCTGTCATTGAAAGTCAATCCAAATTTTTTTGCCGCGTCAATTAAAATTTCTCTGAACATATTTCCTCTATTGACTACAAAATTTTCGATTGGTAAAATTCTTTTCCCGAAAGAAAATTCCTTTACGTGAGGAGTGTAAATTTTGAGGTTAAAAATTTTTTTCACGATTATGGCGGTGATTTTTTTCATGGCAAGTGATGTTTTCGCGGCAATAGAAATTACTGATGAACGGGCAACTGCCGAATATTGGACGAAACGAAATCCGCGCGGCGACGAAATTATTTTTCCCGCGCAGGAGATAAAAACTTTCAACGAAAAAATTATTTTGGGCGACGACTACTCCGCCGATTTGTACGATTATCCGCAGACAATTCCCACGACAAAATTTCTTAAGTTGCTTAAAAAGGCAACAAATGACGTGAACGTAAAAACAAATCCCGCAACGTCGGCGGACACAAATTCGGGTTTGCCGGCAGTGATTGTCGTTCGTTACGCCGTCACTTTGGAACGCGTCAACCTTCGCCTTTCGCCCGTCGATTGGAACGGTGACAGATTTGATCCGTTGCAAGGCACGGCGGTTGATCCTGCTGAAGCCGTTGCAGTTTTGCGCAAGAGCACGGACGGAAAATTTTTCTTCGTGCAGACGCGAAATTATTTTGGCTGGATAGAAAAATCTAAACTTGCTTTCACGACGCGCGAAACTTGGCTGAATTACGTCAAGCCGAAAAATTTTCTTGTAGTGACGGCAAATAAAAAATTCGTCGAAGTTGACGGCAAAAAAATTTTGTTCCAAATGGGCGCGAAAATTCCGTTGGACAAAAAAATTGACGACGGAGAATTTTGGCGGGCGATTTTGCCGACGGTTGAGGGCGGTAAGCTCAAGCAAACCGTGATTAAAATTCCAAAGGACGACACCGTTAACAAAGGTTTCCTGCCGTGCACGACGAACAATTTCATTAGGCAGAGTTTTAAATTTTTGGGCGATCCGTACGGTTGGGGCGGCTTGTATGACAGCGTCGACTGTTCGGCTTTTGTCAGCGACGTTTACCGTAGCATGGGAATTGAAATTCCTCGTGACGCGGACAGACAGTCTAAATTAATGCCGAATGCTTCGGTATTCGACGGAAAAAATTTTGACGAACGAATAGAAATTTTGAAACGCAGTCCAACCGGATCACTTCTCCACAAGAAAGGACATGTGCTGATGCTTTTGGGCAGTGACGACGAAGGAACGCCGATTGCGATTCACGCGGCAAGCAGTTACTACCTTGACGACAAAAAAATTTACGTCAGCAAAGTTTTGGTTTCAGCGTTGGACGAGCCGAACGATTACGGAGTTTCAACGGTTAAAAGTTTGATTAATGCCACGTTCGTAAAATAATTTCAGAAATGGAAATGGTTCATCATTTTTTCCGTCAAAGATTTTGGGTCGTCGTCTTTGTGCGTCAAAAGATAATTCAGCGCGTTGGTATTGAAGAAAGAAGTAATTGGAATGTAGCGGTTGTACTTGCGGAAATCGCCCCAAATTAAAAGTTTGTCATGAAGTTTTGCAATGTCATTGACGGTGGCGTTGTGTTTCGCCAAAATTCGGCGCAGAAAAAAATCCTTAGTGATCTCATCAAAAATTTCTTGAGGGAGTTGAGGATTTTTTTTATCGTGTTGGTACTTTTCGATTAACGCGACAGATTTTTTTGACATGAGAAATGCCCGCGCAGTTCCGCAGAAAAAAATTGCAACGACAAAGACGAGCAACGCCGTAAAAAAAATTTGCATGAAAAAAATTCCTTCGCTAAAATATTTTCTGCCATTGTACAAAAAATTTTGGATTGACGCAAAAAAATGTTATACTATAAGAAACTACCGGCTACCGGCTAACTAAAAGGAGTGAAAAATTTTTGAACACCGTAAAAGTGGGCGACATCAAATTTGGCGGCGGCAAATTAATTTTGCTGGCAGGTCCATGCGTGCTTGAAGGATTAGAACGAAGTTTGCTAATCGGTCGGCGCACAAAAGAAATTGCGGACAAATTGGGCATGCCGTACATTTTCAAGGCGTCGTTCGACAAAGCAAATCGTTCGTCGATTGAAAGTTTCAGAGGACCCGGCATGAAAGAAGGTTTAAAAATTCTTGCCGCGATAAAATCTGAATTGAACGTGCCGATTATCACGGACATTCATGAAAGTTCGCAAGCCGCGCCCGTCGCTGAAGTGGCAGATATTTTGCAAATACCCGCGTTTTTGTGTCGACAGACGGATTTACTTGTAGCGGCGGCGAAAACCGGACGGGCTGTCAACGTCAAGAAAGGACAATTCCTTTCGCCAACCGAAATGAAAAATGTTGTGAAGAAGTTGGAAGAAAGTGGAACGAAAAAAATTTTGTTGACGGATCGCGGAACGAGTTTCGGCTACAACAATTTGGTTGTGGACTTTCGCGGCTTGCCGATAATGCACAGTTTCGGTTATCCCGTAATTTTCGACGGTACTCACAGCGTGCAGTTGCCGGGCGGCGCGGGAAATTCTTCGTCGGGGCAAAGAGAATTTATCAAGTACTTGACGAGGGCGGCGGCGGCGGTTGGCATTGACGGTTTATTTTTGGAAGTTCATGACAAACCTGAAGAGGCGTTGTCGGACGGCGCAAATATGGTTCGTCTTGAAAGACTGGAAGAGTTGTTGAAAAATGTTTTGGCAGTTTACGAAGTTGCCAGCACATTGGACAGATAATTTTGTATCGGACAAAAAATTTTGTATTGGAAAAAATTTTGTGAGGGAATATGATAAAAGACAGAGCGATTGAAACGTTAAAGATTGAGGCGGCGGCGATTGATGCGTTGATTGAGCGGGTTGACGAAGAATTTGTCCGCGCAGTGAAAGAAATTTTGAAATGTCGCGGGCGCGTGGTTGTCACGGGCATGGGAAAATCCGGACACGTCGGCAGAAAAATTGCGGCAACTTTGGCGTCGACGGGAACGCCGGCATTTTTTCTTCATCCTGCGGAGGCGTATCACGGCGATTTGGGAATGGTAACCGAAAACGATATTGTCGTAGCAATTTCAAACAGCGGCGAATCTTCGGAGATTGTAAATATTTTGTCTGTGATTCGACGAATCGGCGCAAAAATAATTGCAATGTGCGGGCGGAGGACTTCTTCGCTTGGCAAGAACGCGGATTATTTTATAAACATCGGCGTGGAGAAGGAAGCTTGTACGTTGGGGCTTGCGCCTACCGCGTCAACGACGGCAACTTTAGCAATGGGCGACGCTATGGCAATGGCGTTAATGGAAGAAAAAAATTTACGTCGAAGGACTACGCGCTTTTTCATCCGGGCGGCGCGCTCGGCAGAAAACTTTTGCTTTCCGTTGGCGACGTTATGCATAGCGGTGAAGACAATCCGATTGTGAGCGTTGGTGCGACGGTGAAAGACGCGCTGTTTGAAATGACGGCTAAAGGACTTGGCGCGGTTTCTGTCGTCGACGCCAATAAAAAATTTGTCGGGTTGGTCACTGACGGGATCATACGTCGTGCACTTGAGAAGGACAAAAATTTTATCGACGAGCCGGTTGAACACATTATGAAGGAAGATCCGCTTGTTATCAGCGCGGACAAATTGGCGGCGGCGGCATTGTCCGTCATGGATAAACACAAGCCGCGTCCCGTTACGGTTTTGCCCGTCATCGACGCTGAAAATAATCCTGTAGGCATTGTTCACATCACGGATTTACTTCGTCAAGGCACCGTTTAGCGCGAGTGATTGGCAAATTAATTTAAAGCTGATGAAAAAAATTTTTTCGTTGGCTCTAATTTTTTTGAAAAAAGGGGTTGACAAAAAAAGATTAAAGTTGTATCCTATGCAAGCTGATTCGCTCAGGACTCCTTGAAAACTGAACAATGTATTTGCTAGTGCAGGTCTTTTTATTAGACCTTTATGATTTTTTTTGAGTAGATTGAACTCGAT
>JAFSXD010000028.1 GCA_017444245.1 Selenomonadaceae bacterium
GCGTGGCAAGCCGCTTAGCCCAAAAGCATTGATGTACACCCAGCGCGTCGGCATTGCCCTGCTTTTAATTTTAACGGTCGTTGTCACTGCTAAGGACGTAATAAATATTTTCCTGAAGTGAAGAGAAAAAAATTTTTTCCGCGAAAAAGAAAATCCCTCGCCAATTCGACGGGGGATTTTTTTAGTTGCGTTAAACTTTTAATTTTCGATGACAGCGCAAATCACTGTCAACAAATCTCTATCGATCTAATTTCAATCTTCGTCGCCGACCGTCAGGACAGCCATAAACGCTTCTTGCGGCAACTCCACGCTGCCGACTGCCTTCATGCGTTTTTTGCCCGCCTTCTGTTTCTCCAAAAGTTTGCGCTTGCGTGAAACGTCGCCGCCATAACATTTTGCAAGTACATCTTTTCTGCGCGCCTTGACGGTTTCACGAGCAATAATCCTTCCGCCAATCGCCGCCTGTACCGGAATGTCAAAAAGTTGTTCGGGAATTATTCTTTTCAACTTCAAAGCCAACGTACGCCCAAATTTCGCGGCTCTACTTCTGTGGACTATTGCACTCAACGCGTCCACCAAATCGCCGTTCAACAAAATATCCAGCTTGACCAAATCGGACTCAACATAATTTGCCGGCTCGTAATCCAAACTTGCATAGCCGCGCGTCGTTGACTTCAACTTGTCGAAGAAATCAAAAATAATTTCGTTCAGCGGAATTTCGTAGGAAATCATGACGCGTGTCTTGTCAATGTAATCCATGCTCTTGTACGTGCCGCGTTTTTCTCTGCAAAGTTCCATAACCGCGCCAATATAATCTGCGGGAACGATAACCATTGCTTTAACCGTCGGCTCTTCGATGAATTTAATTTCAGTGGCGGGCGGCAACGCGGCGGGATTGTCAATCGACAAAATTTCTCCGTCAGTTTTGTAAACTTTGTAGACGACGGACGGCGCAGTTGTCACCAATCGCAAATTATATTCGCGCTCAAGTCTCTCTTGAATTACGTCCATGTGAAGTAATCCCAAAAATCCGCAACGAAAACCAAATCCTAAAGCCGCGCTCGTTTCAGGCTCGTAGACAAGTGCCGCGTCGTTCAGCTGAAGTTTTTCCAACGCCTCTTTCAAATTATCGTAATCGGCATTTTCCGTAGGATACAGCCCGCAAAAAACCATTGGCACGGGCGCGCGGTAACCTTCAAGAGCGGCGGCAGAATTTTGCGCGTTTGTTATCGTGTCGCCAACTCGAACGTCGCGAACGTCTTTCAAACTTCCGCAGATGTATCCGACTTCGCCCGCTTTCAATTCGTCAAGTTCTGTCATTGACGGGGAAAAAATTCCCAATTCGTTGGCGTCAAATTCTTTTCCCGTCGCAATCAATTTCAGCTTGTCGCCTTTGCGAACTTTGCCCGCCATCAATCGAACGTGAGCAACCGCGCCTTTGTACGAATCGAAATAGGAATCGAAAATCAAAGCTTGCAACGGAGAATCAACGTCATTTTTCGGCGGAGGAATTTTATTCACAATCGCTTCTAAAATATTTTCGACGCCTTCGCCGGTTTTCGCGCTGCAAGTTACGGCGTCGCTAGCGTCAAGCCCAATCGTCTCTTCAATTTCATTTTTCGCCCGCTCAACGTCCGCGCTCGGCAAATCAATTTTGTTTATGACGGGAATAATTTCCAAGTCATGATCCAGCGCAAGGTAAACGTTTGAAAGAGTTTGCGCCTCAACTCCCTGCGTGGCGTCGACGACCAACAACGCGCCTTCGCATGCGGCAAGTGAACGCGAAACTTCGTAAGTGAAGTCAACGTGTCCCGGCGTGTCAATTAAATTTAATTGGTACTCGTTGCCGTCTTTCGCCGTGTACTTCAATCGAACGGTCTGCGCCTTAATCGTAATTCCGCGCTCGCGTTCCAATTCCATGTTGTCCAAAATTTGCTCGGACATATCGCGCTTTTCAACCGTCCCCGTCAACTCAATCAGCCTGTCCGCCAACGTTGACTTGCCATGATCAATGTGCGCAATGATTGAAAAATTTCTTATCCGATTATCCAAAAATATCCCTACTTTGCTTGAGTGCGTTCCAAAATTATTTTTCGTGCGTCCTCATGAAATACAACTTGATTGACAAAATCCGTGAAGTATTCATCAAAAATTCTTTCGCGTTGGCGAATTTTTTTTATGCGTGAAATATTTTCGTCGACATCAATTCCGAAATCGACGCGGTGCAAAAGCCTTGACAACTCTGCGCGGGTTTCTTCAGAAAAAAATTCTTTCAGCGCGGCAACTTCAGCAGTACACTTGCACGCCTTGACCAACCAAATTTTTGTCAGCAAGTCTTCACTGAAATTTTCAAAACCAAAGTTCAACCACTCTTCAACATTCGCGTCGACTTTACCTTTCGGCAAAAAATGTATCTCCTTGAAAAAAGCGTCGTGGAAAAGTTTCACAACGTCCCACTTCGCCCAAAAAATTTTTTCATTCGTCGGGAAACGCCCGCGCCGCAAATTTTCCAGCATTCCGATAAATCGCGCATTGAAAAATTTCGTCACGAGAAAACCCGAATACGTCAGCAAATTATTCAGCTCCGCAAGCGTCGGGTAAACGTCGCGCGAATGTGTTAAGCAGTCGTCGGCAATTATCACGTCAAAAATTTTCGTTTCGTTCGGCAACGCCCCGCGCTGATAATCGCCAACCAAAATTTTCACGTTCAGAGCGTCACAAAAATTTTTCAGTTGCGTCGAAGTTTCTTCCGTCATGAAAAAAATTTTCGCGGCGGGCATCAATTCACGTAACGGCGGCAAATATTTTTCTTCGCCAATGACAAGTGCCGTTGCCTCCGTTGAAAAATTCGGCGGGACAAATTCAAATAAATCTTGCCTGTCAATCAAAATTCATCACACTTCCAAGCGCATCATAAAAATTTTTCACAAAATTTTTCGTGTCAAAAAGTTTTGATTCGACGTTGGGAACAATTTTTTTTGACGACTGCGCATAACTTATCGCGGCGTCCGCGTAATCATCAACATTAGTGACGATAAAATTTTCCATGCCCGCCAACCTCAACATATCCGCGCCGAGACGTTGGCTGTGAAATTTTCCGCACAAATTCAAAACGGGAACGCCCATGTAAATCGCCAGTGCCGTCATCATCCCGCCGGTGTACGGAAATGTGTCCAAAATCAAATCGATTTTCGCATAATCCGTGAAAAAATTTTCATCCCCGCGCAGAATTTCAATTCGTTCAGAAAAATTTTTCAGACGCTCCGCCAACGCCAAAGTACGACTTTCAAGCGGCGTCGTGTCGCGGAAAATCATTTGACTGTTCGGCACTGCGTCAAGAATTTTTTTCACGCACTCCAAATATTCGTCCGTGATTTTCATGAAATTATTCAGGCAACCGAAGGTAAAATTTTTCCCGTCAATTTTTTTCGCACGAATCATTTTCTCATTCGGCGTGAACGCGAAAATACTTTCCAACGGCAGAATTTTTTCAGTGAAAAATTTTTCGTTGCCGTCAATCAAAAATTTATCGGTAACGTAAAAGTCTATCGCGTCAAGTCCCGTCGTGTCGAAGTAGCCGATTGCGGAAGTCATCCGAACCCGCGCAGGTCTGTACGAGGCAATTTGCAACGTCGCGCCGCCTTCGGTGTGCCCGCCCAAATCAAAAAAAATATCCGCGCCGAGTTCGCTAATCCTCTGCGCGATTTCCTCAAAACTTATTGCAAAAACGTTAAAAAAATTGTCGACGCAACCGGAAATTTTTTCAGTGAACTTGTCCTCTTCGTCCGATAAACTCCACGCCGTCACGAAAAATTTTTCTCTGTCGTAGGAAGTCAGCAACGGTTCAAAAAATCTTGCCGTCGACGATTCGCAAAAATTTGGCGCAACGAAGGCAACATGAATTTTTTCCCTTGCACGCGGCGTCGTGATTTGAAAATTTTCGTCAACGTCACGGTAAAGCGAATTGTAAATTTGCGCCGCCTGAAAATTTTTTTCCGCGTCAAAATCGGAAAGGTAATGCGACGTAAACAAATAATTTGAGAAATGCCGCCGCTGTTCCCTCAAAATCGTGTCGGTATGAATCGCGTTAAAAGTTGCCTGCGTCGTACTTCTTGCCGCGCAGATGTCACAAAACGCCGCCGCAAAAAGTTCATGGATTCGCCAATCATTTTGAGCGTCTTCGTCTGCGTCCAAAATTTTTTTCAAACGCGCTATCGTCTCAAGCGGCAAATTGTCCGCCAAAAATTTTTTCGCTACGTCCATTGCTTATTTTTCACCGTCGAACAAAATTTTTTTCAGAGCTTGCCCCGTGTAAGATTTTTTTACCTGCGCAACTTCCTCCGGCGTCCCCCAAGCCACGAGTTGCCCGCCCTTGTCGCCGCCTTCCGGACCTAAATCAATGATGTAATCGGCGGACTTAATCACGTCGAGATTGTGTTCAATGATGAAAACCATGTCGCCACGATTCACCAGCCGCTGAACAACGTCAATCAATTTTTTCACGTCGTCGAAGTGCAAACCCGTCGTCGGTTCGTCCATGAGATAAATATTTTTTTTCTGCGTAATTGGTCTGGCTAACTGCGCGGCAAGTTTCACGCGTTGAGATTCGCCGCCGCTCAAAGTATTTGCGGGTTGACCGAGCTCAATGTATCCAAGCCCAACGTCATGCAAAACTTGAAGCATGCGTTTGATTGAAGGAATGTTGCCGAAAAATTCCAACGCCTCATCAACGGGCATGGAAAGAACGTCTGAAATATTTTTTCCTTTGTACATGACTTCCAGCGTTTCGGAATTAAATCTTTTTCCGCCGCAAACTTCGCAAGTCACGTAAACTGTCGGGAGAAAGTTCATGGGAATTTTCAGCACGCCGTTACCGTTGCAAGTTTCGCACCTGCCGCCTTTGACGTTAAAACTAAATCTGCTTGCCGTGTACCCGCGCATTTTCGCGCCCTGCGTGTCGCCAAAAAGATTTCGTATCTTGTCAAAAATTTTCGTGTACGTCGCAACATTTGAGCGCGGCGAACGTCCGATTGGGTCTTGATCAATCTTTATGATGCCTTCGACTTCAAGTTCTTTCAGCAATTCTTTGTTTTTGTCCACGTACGGAAAAAAAACTTCATCAACCAAAGTTGATTTTCCTGACCCCGAAACGCCGGTAATTACAGTGAAAATATCTCGCGGAAAAGAAACGCTGAAGTCATGAAGGTTGTTGACGTTAATTCCGCTCAAGCTGATAAAATTTTTTGGTTGACGACGCGTCGCAGGCGTGGGAATTTTTTTTCGTCCGCTAAGATAATCTCCGGTTAAAGAATTTTCGTTGCGGGAAATTTCCTCCGCCGTTCCCTGCGCCACGACTTCGCCGCCATTTTTTCCCGCGCCGCGCCCAATGTCAACGAGCATGTCCGCCGCCCGCATTGTCTCTTCGTCATGCTCAACGACGATTAAAGTATTTCCCAAGTCACGCAAATTTTTCAGCGTCTCCAAAAGTTTTTGATTGTCATGCTGATGCAATCCGATTGACGGTTCGTCCAAAACGTACAGCACGCCCGTTAACGCCGAGCCAATTTGTGTGGCAAGTCGTATTCGTTGAAATTCTCCGCCGCTCAACGTTGCAGACTTTCGCGACAAAGTTAAATATTCCAAGCCGACATCTTGTAAAAATTTCAAGCGCGATTTAATTTCCTTCAGCACTTGACGCGCAATTTTTTTTTCGTTGTCGTTGAGTTTTTCTTCAAGCGTTGAAAAAAAATCTTTGCATTTGTCAACGGACAAATCGACGACGTCAGAAATATTTTTTTCGCCGACAGTTACGCTCAACGCGGCTGGATTCAATCGTTTGCCATGACAATGCGGACAAGTTTCAAAAAAATCATCGTGGTTTTTAAATTCGTGAACGGCATGCATCCATTCAAACATGGTTTCCCAATTCAGCTGTTCAAAAATTTTTCCCAAGCCGTCGCACGCGGGGCAAGCACCCTTCGGACTGTTGAAAGAAAAAAGTTGCGGGTCAATATCCGGCAAACTTATTCCGCAATCGACGCACGCATTTTTTTCGCTGAAGATTAAAACTTTATCGTCCAGCTGAACGTGAACGATACCGTTGCCGAATTTTAACGCCGTCTCAAGAGAATCAGACAGCCGCGAACGAATATTTTCACGGACAATTAATCTGTCGACAACCGCGCTGATAGAATGTTTTTTCGTCTTCGCAAGTTTAATTTCTTCGTCGAGTTCGCGCAGTTTGTCATCGACTTGCACGCGAATAAATCCCGCCGTCTTCAAATTTTCTAAAACGTCTTCGTGTCGCCCTTTTTTCTGATTGACGACAGGAGCAAGCAAAGTAAATTTCGTGCCTTCGGGCAATTTCAAAATCTGCGCAATGATTTGGTCAAGACTTTGCGGCGAAACGGGCTTACCACATTTTGGACAATGCGGCTTGCCAATTCGTGCGAAAAGCAAACGCAAGTAGTCATAAATTTCCGTGACAGTTCCAACCGTCGAACGCGGATTGTTATTCGTCGTCTTCTGATTAATCGCGATTGACGGGCTAAGACCTTCGATTTGTTCAACGTCGGGTTTGTCCGGCAAACCTAAAAATTGTCGCGCGTAACTTGAAAGAGATTCCATGTAACGGCGTTGACCTTCGGCGTAAATCGTGTCGAAGGCAAGGGAACTTTTCCCCGAACCGGATACGCCGGTTATCACGACAAATTTTTCACGCGGAATTTCAACGTCAATATTTTTCAAATTGTGAACGCGCGCGCCACGAATTTTTATAGAGTCCATTTTCAACCTTTCATCAATTTAAAAGATGCATGTCCGACGCCTGCTGACGAAGTTTAGCGATCCTGTCTTCGGTATCGGGATGCGTTGAGAAAAGTCCCTTCAAAAATTTTTCTGTGCCGTCGAAAGGATTAATTATGAACATATGAGCCGTAGCCGTGCTGGCATGTTCAATCGGCGGCGCGTTGAGCGTGAAGCTTTCAATTTTTTGGAGAGCGTTGGCAAGATAAATCGGGTTGCCGCAAATTTCCGCGCCGGTTTTATCTGCGTCGTATTCGCGCGAACGTGAAATTGCCATTTGAATGATTGACGCGGCGAGCGGCGCAACAATTATCATTGCAAGCGTTCCGATTATTCCGCCGTTGTCGTCGTTGTCACGAGTTCCCAAAATCGCGCCCCATTGCACAATGCTGCCAATCATTGAAATTACTCCTGCCATTGCGGCGGCGATTGTTCCGATTAAAATATCGCGGTGCTTGACGTGCGCCAATTCGTGACCGAGTACGCCGGAAAGTTCGTTGTAGTCGAGAACTCTCATTATCCCCGTCGTCACAGCAACGGCGGCGTGGTCGGGATTTCTCCCCGTAGCAAATGCGTTTGGAACTTCGCTTTCGATTATGCAAACGCGCGGCATGGGAAGTTCCGCTTTGTTGGCAAGTTGAGCCACGAGATTGTAAAGTTGGGGCGCGTCATTCGCTGAAACTTCCTGCGCGTTGTACATTTTCAAAACCATTGTGTCACTGAACCAATAGCTGAAAAAATTTATTCCAAGAGAAATTACGAGCATGACAAATGCGCCCGTACTGCCGCCGACGAAATTTCCCGCCGCGACCATTATTCCTGTCAACAACGCCATTAATATTGCCGTTTTAAAAATATTCATGTCAATCCCTCCGTTAGAGCTTGTAGCTTGTAGCTGGTAGCTTGTAGGTTTAAGAAAATTTTCCGGCACTAAAAAAATCTCAATCCAACTGTTACAGCGATTATCAAGATTATTGTTGCCGCCGCGAAAAAATCTTTTCGCTCAAATTTCAGCCGTCGAAAATGCGTCCGTCCTGCTCCGCCACGATACGAACGCGCCTCCATTGCCATTGCTAATTCATCTGCGCGGCGAAAAGCGGAAATGAACAGCGGCACTAAAACCGGCACGAAACTTTTCAATCGCTGAATTAAATTTCCGGATTCAAAGTCGACGCCGCGAGATTTTTGCGCCTTAATGATTTTGTCAAGCTCTTCAATCAGCGTTGGGATAAATCGCAGGGAAATTGTCATCATCATTGCAAATTCGTGCGCGGGCACTCCAATTATCTTTAGCGGCGACAAAATTTTTTCCAAGCCGTCGGTTAATTGAATCGGCGATGTCGTGAACGTCAGCAAACTTGAAAAAATTATTATCAGCACAAGCCGCAAACTCACTTCAACGCCGAATTTTACGCCTTCGTCCGTCACTTGAAAAATTCCCAGCTCAAATAAAATTTCTCCGTCGTGCGTGAAAAAATGAATCAGCAACGTGAAAAAAATTATCCAGCTGATTGGTTTCAGAGATTTCAAAATCATCAGCGGCGGAATTTTTGAAATGAAAACCGTCGCACAAGTTACAGCCGTCAAGAAAATGTACGACGGTGTGCCTTTCGCGGAGAAAATTACGATTATCAACACGAAGACTGAAATTATTTTCGTGCGCGGATCAAGTTTGTGTAAAATTGAATCGGCGGGAAAAAATTGTCCAATCGTTATGTCAGTCATCAGGGTTTAGCTTGTAGCTTGTAGCTTGTAATGAATTTTCTACCGGCTATCCTTTCCTTGCATTTTTAGCGGCGCGTCCGCGTGTCGTGCGGTCAAGTACAGCTTTGCGAAGGCGAATACTTGACGGCGTGACTTCTACAAGTTCGTCGTCGTTGATGTACTCCAACGCTTGCTCCAAATTCATGACTTTTGGCGGCACAAGTCTAATTGCCTCATCTGAAGAAGACGCCCGCGTATTCGTCAAATGCTTTTGCTTGCAAGGATTTATATCGATGTCAACTTCACGGGAATTTTCGCCGACAATCATTCCTTCGTAAACTTTTTGATTCGGCTCAATGAACATTGTCCCGCGATCCTGCAGATTGTAAATGCCGTAGCCCGTCGTAGTTCCTTCTTCAAATGCAACGAGTGAACCGCGACTTCTCCCCGCAATATCGCCCTTGTACGGCTCGTAGCTGTGGAAAACGTGGTGCATGATTCCGTTGCCCTTCGTGCTCGTCAAAAGTTCCGAACGAAAACCGATAAGCCCCCGCGCAGGAATTAAAAAATGTATTCTCATGTAGCCGGCGACTTCGGACATATCAACCATTTCTGCTTTGCGTCTGCCGAGAAGTTCCATAACCGTGCCCATAAATTCTTGCGGCACTTCTACAGTCAAACTTTCAATCGGCTCAAGTTTTTTCCCGTCGACGATTTTGTAAACGACTTCGGGTTTGCCAACTTGCATTTCGTAACCTTCGCGGCGCATTGTCTCAATCAAAATCGAAAGATGAAGTTCACCGCGTCCGCTGACTTTGAAAACGTCCGCCGAATCCGTTTCTTCAACGCGCAATGCAACGTTGGTTTGCGCCTCCTTGAAAAGTCTGTCGCGAATGTGGCGGCTTGTGATGAATTGTCCTTCACGCCCCGCGAATGGACTTGTATTGACGCCGAAAGTCACGCTCAAAGTAGGTTCGTCGACGCGAATGCCCGGCAACGCTTCAGGATTTTCTGCGTCAGCGATTGTGTCACCGATTGAAATATTTCCCAATCCCGTGAGCGCGACGATTTGTCCCATCGGTGCTTCGTCGACTTCAACGCGATTCAATCCGTCGTAGGTAAAAACTTTTCCGACCTTCGCCTTTTTCGTTTCGTGTTCGCTCATCAACGCGACGGTTTCTCCCGCTTTAATCTTGCCGCGATGTATTCTGCCGATTGCCAATTTGCCGACGTATTCGTTAGCCTCAAGCGTCGTAACCACCATTTGCAACGGCGCATCAAATTCACCACTCGGCGCAGGAATTTCCTCTAAGATTGTGTCAAGTAAAGGTTTTATATCGTGGCTGTCCTCGTCGACGGATTTTTTTGCAATGCCCAACTTCGCCGACGTGTAAATTACGGGGAAGTCCAACTGCTCATCGTCCGCGCCGAGTTCCATGAACAATTCTAAAATTTCGTCGTTGACTTCTTCAATTCGCGCGTCAGGACGATCAATTTTATTTATGACTACAATCGGCTTGAGTTTATGTTCAAGAGCTTTTCGCAAAACGTATCGCGTTTGAGACATCACGCCTTCAAATGCGTCGACGAGAAGTAAAACGCCGTCCGCCATGTTGAGTACGCGTTCAACTTCGCCGGAAAAATCCGAATGACCGGGCGTGTCGATTATGTTTATCCTAACGTCATTGTAAAAAATTGCCGTGTTCTTCGACAAAATTGTAATGCCGCGTTCACGTTCCAAGTCGTTGGAATCCATGACGCGTTCGGCAACTTGTTCGTTCTCGCGGAAAATATGGCTTTGCCGCAACATGCAATCGACGAGACTGGTTTTGCCATGATCTACGTGCGCCACAATCGCTAAATTTCTTATACCGTTATTTTTTGCCATTAATGGTTGTCATCTGCCTTTTCAAAAAAATGTTTTGACATTGTATCAAAGTTTTTTGCGCCTTTCAATCGTCATTTGGTGCGCCGCGTCAAAATTGTTGAAAGATAATTGAGTTTGTCCGATTGATGAGCTTTCACGTCGTGCAAAATTTTTTCGTCGTCAAGTCCGTACCTGCTTACAAGCACAGCGTTTTCAACCATGTTTTCCGATTCGAGAAGTTCAACGATTTCAGAAAAATTTTTGTAGACTTTCATTAAAACTGTTGCGTCAGAAAACTTTAGTGCATCGACAATTTTTTCTTTTGGCGCGGTCGCGGGAATTATTGTGACGATATCGTTACCGTACGCCGCCCTGCCCACGTGACTTGCTATCGCCAAAAACGCGGGGACGCCTGAAATGGTTTCGATTTGCGCGCCGGAATTTTTAAGAATTTCGTAAACGTAAATGTAAGTGCTGAAAAACATCGGATCGCCCAAAGTCAAGAAGGAAACGTTTTTTCCTGCGCGGAGACATTCTAAAATTTGGTTGGCGTTGTGCTGAAAAATTTCTTGAGACTCTTCAAAATTTTTTACCATAGGGAAAGTTTGAAAAATAATTTTTGCGTCTGAAATGTACGGCTCGGCGATTTGCAGAGCGACGCTGCCTTCTTTCTTTTCGGTTTTTGGTGCGATAATCACATTAGAATTTTTTATTGCATTGACTGCTTTGACTGTCAAAAGTTCGGGGTCGCCCGGTCCGACACCTACGCCGAAAAATTTTCCGTCCATTGTCAAATAAATTCCTCCTTTGTGCTAATTCTATTTTACGCGAAAGAATTTTGCAACAAAGAATTTTTATTGGATCGATGGATCGATAGATCGATGGATCGATGGAAAATTTTTTTCCTACAAGCCACAAGCTACAAGCTACAAGCTAAAATAATTGTAGGAAATTTTTTCGTATGATATAATGACGAAAATTTTTTGCGGGAGGGTTCGGCGTGATTAAAATTATTTTCTCCGACATGGACGGCACACTTTTGACAAGCGAAGGAAAATTGCCCGAAGGTTTCGACGAGATGATTGCAGAGTTGAAAAAGCGCGGCGTAATTTTTTCTCCGGCTAGCGGGCGTCAATATTTTGCGTTACTGAAAAGTTTTCCAAAGTACAAGGATGAATTTATTTTTTTGGCGGACGGCGGTTCGCTCGTCATGCGCAACGGCAAGGAAATGTTCAGCCAACCGATGACAAGGGAAATTGCTTTGGAGATTTTGCATGAATCAGAGCAGATTGAAAATATTATGCGCGTCTATTGCGGAATAAATAATGCCTACATTCAAGATTTCCAAAACCTTCCCGAATATCGTGCGCAACTCGAAAAATATTATTCGCATATCGGAATTGTCAAGACGTGGGAAGAAATTGACGACGTGCCTATAAAAATGTCGTTCTTCGACGACGCAAGGAACGCTGAAACGAAAATTTATCCTAAGCTGGAAAAGTTCAACGGCGAAGTTCAAGTTCTCCTGTCTTCCGACCAGTGGGTTGATGTGATGATGCCAAACGTCGACAAAGGTTCGGCAGTCAGAAAAATTCAGCAGATGCTTGACATCAAACCCGAAGAGTGCGCGGCGTTCGGCGATTACCTCAACGATTGCGAAATGTTAAAATCCGTCGGCTACGGTTTCGCCATGTCCAACGCCCACCCCGATTTAAAAAAATTTGCGAAGTTTGAAACGCTTAGCAATGACGAACACGGCGTGCTTGTCGGCATAAAAAAATTAATCGACGAAGGATTGATTTAAGAGCTTAAAGCTTGAAGCTTAAAGCTTAAAGCTAAAAGGAGATACCGTGAAAAATTTTTTGGCAATAATTTTTACGGCAATATTCTTGTTAACCTGCGCGGCTTGCGGTGCTGTCGAAGAAAAAAATAATTTCAACGAAGATATTCCCGACGAAGGAGAGACCACTACAACTTTGAACTTTAAGACGAAAAAAATTTTGCTCAATAGCGGTTACGAGATGCCGATTATCGGAATGGGAACTTACGCGCTCGATTACGATACCTGCGTTAATTCCGTGATGACGTTGATAAAAAACGGCGGCAGATTGATTGACACGGCGTACATGTACCGCAACGAAGACGCGGTTGGTGAAGGAGTGCGCCGCGCCATGAAAGAATACGGAGTGCCACGCGAAGAAATTTTTATCATTACGAAAATTTATCCGAATCAATTTAAAAATCCCAACGCGGCGATTGAACAGGCACTCAACAAATTAAACGTCGGCTACGTTGATATGATGTTGTTGCATCATCCGGGCGCGGACGACGTTAAAGCTTATCGTGCAATGGAAGAATTTGTTGTCACGGGAAAAATTCGTTCGCTGGGACTTTCAAATTTCTACGTCAAGGAATTGGAAAATTTTTTGCCGCAAGTGACGATAAAGCCCGCGCTTGTGCAAAATGAAATTCATCCGTACTATCAAGAACGGGACGTTGTTCCTTTCATTCAGTCGAAAAATATTGTCGTGCAAAGTTGGTATCCGTTAGGCGGGCGCGGTTACACCGAAACTTTGCTGAACGACTCAACGATAAAAAAATTGCCGCCGCGCATAATGTTTCGCCCGCGCAGATTATTTTGCGCTGGAATTTGCAACGCGGAATTGTTCCCGTGCCCGGTTCCGGAAATCCAAAACATATTGCAGAAAATCTTGACGTGTTTGGATTTGAATTGACGGCGGAAGAAATGAACGCGATAAAAAATTTGGACAGAAACGAAAAACACGATTGGTATTAGATCGATGGATCGATGGATCAATGGATCGATGGTGAAAAAAAACAGCTGACTAGCTATCTAACGATCTAAAAAACGACCGAAGGGAGTTTTTTCATGGTCACGGCAATATTTCCTGCAGCGGGCGCAAGTCGACGAATGGGCGGCGGCAAAAATAAAATTTTTCTTGAACTCGGCGGCGAACCAATTTTGATTCGGACGCTGAAAACTTTTTCGCAATCGTCACGAATAAATTTTTTGATTGTCGTCGTCAGCGAAAATGATTTTGATGACGTTGAGGAAATTTTAAATTCTGCGGAAGATTTGAAACCTTACAAAATTGTCGTCGGCGGAAGTGAACGGCAATATTCCATTGCGAACGGTTTAAAATTTTTGCCCGACGACGCAGAAATTGTTTTGGTGCACGACGCGGCAAGACCACTCGTCAGCCTTAAAGTTATTGATGAAGTCATTGACGCGGCAGAAAAATTTGGCGGAGCAATCGCGGCAGTGCCGGAAAAAAATACAATTAAGTTCATCGACGCAGACAATTTTGTCACGTACACGCCGCCACGCTCAAAACTCGTCGAAGTTCAGACGCCGCAGGGTTTTCGTCGTGAACTTTTGTTGCAAGCTTACGAACAAGCCGCCGCCGATAATTTTTTGGGGACGGACGATTCAAGCTTGGTTGAGCGCGTTGGCGACAGAATTAAAATTGTCAAAAGCGATTACCGCAACATAAAAATTACGACGCCGGAAGATTTTCAAATCGCCGAATCACTCATCAATTTCCAAATTCCCGCGACCCATTCACTGATTCCCCGAATCGGAATTGGTTACGACGTTCATAAACTCGTGCCTAATCGGAAATTAATTTTGGGCAACGTGGAAATTCCTCATGAACTTGGTCTTCTCGGTCATTCGGACGCGGACGTTTTGATTCACGCGATAATTGATGCAATTTTGGGCGCGGCGGCACTCGGTGACATCGGGCAACATTTCCCCGATAACGACGAAAAATATCGTGGCGTCGACAGCGGCGAACTTCTGCGAAAAGTTCATGACATGATTAAAATTTACGGCTACGCAATCGGAAATGTTGACGCTACGATTGTTGCGCAGAAACCGAAAATTTCTCCGTACATTTTGAAAATCCGCGCGCGTCTTGCAGAAATTTTGCAAGTGGATTCAAATTTAATCAGCGTCAAAGCGACGACGACTGAAGGTTTGGGATTTACCGGGCAATGTCAAGGAATTGCCGCTTACGCTACAGTTTTGCTGACAAAGTAATTAGTCGAAGAATGCGCTACAGAATTTGGAGGGTGCAATGAAATTTTTTTCGCGTCTCAAAAAAGACATTCGCGTTGTTTTTGAACGTGACCCCGCCGCAAAAAGTACGCTGGAAGTAATTTTGTGTTATTCAGGACTTCATGCAATTTGGTTGCACAGAATTTCGCACGCGCTATTCAAACGCGGCTGGATTGTTTCTGCGCGACTGGTTTCAAATTTCTGCAGATTGTTGACGGGCATTGAAATTCATCCTGGCGCGACGATTGGCGACGGACTTTTCATAGATCACGGCACGGGAATTGTCATTGGCGAGACTGCGGAAATCGGAAAAAATGTGACGCTGTATCAAGGCGTGACGCTTGGCGGGACGGGAAAAGAAAAAGGCAAACGCCACCCGACGATTGGAAACAATGTTGTCGTGGCGACGGGCGCAAAAGTTTTGGGCTCATTCAAAGTTGGAGACCATGCGAAAATTGGCGCGGGCTCTGTCGTCTTGAAGGAAGTTCCGCCGTACGCAACAGTCGTTGGCATTCCCGGACGCATCGTCGTTCTTCACGGCAGACGGATTCACAACGAGGACGACTACCGCGAAGCTTGGCTAAGTTTTTGCGAAAAAAACGGAATGAACGTTAAAGACCCGCAAGTTCATGATGAAATTTGTGACGAAATTGACGTTGACCTTGACCATGATCTTTTGCCGGACCCTGATCGTGAAGTTATTGAAGTTGCTCTGCGCCAAATTCAGCGATTGGAAGAACGCGTAAGCCGTCTTGAAGCGGAACTTGCCGCCGCCCGCGCAGAAATTACCGACGAGGCAATTAGAACTTCGGAGCTTGAAGTTGTCGTCGTCGGAGATAAACTTTCCAAACTTAAACATGAAAGGAAAAATAAAAATGATTCAAGTTTACAACACGATGACTAAACGTAAAGAAATTTTCAAACCGCTCAAGGAAGGAGAAATCAGCATTTACTGCTGCGGAATCACGCCGAACAAATCCACACACATGGGAAATGCGCGCCCGTTCGTGATTTGGGATGTGATTCGTCGTTACTTTGAAAGTCTCGGCTACAAAGTTCGTTACGTGCAAAATTTCACTGACGTTGACGACAAAATTATTAACGCCGCCAATCTTGAAAAATCTACGTGGCAAGAAGTTTCAGCCAAGAACATAAAAATTTATTTCAATGCAATGGACGCGCTCAACGTTCGCCGCGCAGATTTTTATCCGAAAGTTTCAGAAACAATGCCTGAAATTATTTCCATGATTGAAACGCTGATTAAAAAAGGTTACGCCTATCAACTGGACAACGGCGACGTTTATTACAGCGTCGAGGCGGATAAAAGTTACGGCAAACTTAGCGGGCGAAAAGTTGAGGAAATGCAGGCGGGCGCGCGCGTTGAAGTTGACGTGAACAAACGCCACCCGATGGATTTTGCGCTGTGGAAATCCGCGAAGGAAGGCGAACCGTTTTGGCAAAGTCCCTTCGGCAACGGACGACCCGGCTGGCATATCGAATGTTCCGCAATGTCGCTGAAATATCTCGGTGAAAAATTTGATTTTCATGGCGGCGGCGCAGATTTAATTTTTCCACACCACGAAAACGAAATTGCTCAATCCCAATGCGCACTTGGTGACGAACATTCTTTCGCTCAATATTGGGTGCACAATGGATTCTTGATGATCGACGATGAAAAAATGAGCAGTTCCGCAGGAAATTTTTTCACGGTCGAAGAGGTTTTGGAAAAATTTCCCGGCGAAGTCGTGCGCCTTTTCCTTCTGCAAACTCATTACAGAAGTCCGATTAATTTTGCCGATACGTTGATTGAAACAACGCGCACCGCTTACAATCGGCTGAAAACTTCCTACGAATATTTAAACGATCTCGCCGAACAAATTAAGAACGGAACTTTTCTCAAGGAAAGACCAACCGATAAGGCAATGATAACCGTTTCGCAGGCGGGCGGTCTCGTGGAACTTGCCGAAAGATTGCGGGCGGCATTCGATGACGCGATGAACGACGACTTCAACACCGCGCTTGCGATAAGTTACATGTTTGAACTTTCGCGCGACATCAACGGCTATTACAACGATTACATCAGCGAAAAAATTTATCCGCGTGGCACTGACGCTTTCGTAATTATGCGCGTGCGGGAAATTTTCATGGAAATGGCGTCGATAATCGGCATTCTTGAAAATATTCCTGTGGAAAAATCTGCTGACGATGAGCTTGTAAAAAAATTGATGGACGTGATAATTTCAATTCGTCAAGACGCGCGTCAAACAAAAAATTGGGCGGTTGCCGACAAAATTCGTGACGACTTGAAGGCGGCGGGAATTATCCTTGAAGATACTCCGCAAGGTGTGAAGTGGAAGAATGCTTGAGAATTTTGACGCGGACGATTTGAAAACGCTTTCGCCGCTCGTGGTTGCGTACATTGGCGACGCGTATTTTCATTTGTACATTCGGACGCGGCTTTTGGAAATCACGCACAAGATTAGCAAGTTGAATGACTTCAGCGCAAAAATTGTTTCGGCAGTTGCGCAGGCTGAAGCGTACAAAAAAATTGAAGAGACGTTGACTGACGAAGAGCGAACAATTTTTCGGCGCGGCAGAAATGCGAAAAGTCATGCGCCGCGTTCTTCAACCGTCGAAGAGTATCACGCAAGCACGGGTTTTGAAAATCTTTTGGGCGAATTATTTTTGCGAAAAAAATTTTCTCGTCTTGACGAAATTTGCGAATCGGCTTTCAACGTTTGGAAAAATAATTTGACGTGACGTTTAGAAATTTTTTTGGAGACTGACAATGATAAAAATTTTTGATGGCGCAATGGGCACGATGTTGCAGAGGGGCGGCTTGAAGGCGGGCGCGTGTCCCGAACTGATGAACGTAGAAAATCCTGACGTTGTGAAAAAAATTCATCAAGCTTACATTGACGCGGGCGCGAACATCATAACCACAAATACTTTTGGCGCGTCTTCGATAAAATTGGCGCATTACGGAATAGAAAATCGTGCGCGTGAATTAAATTTTGCCGCCGTCAAAATTGCAAAGGAAATTGCCGGCTCTGACGTGAAAGTTGCGGGCGATATTGGACCGACAGGAAAATTTATTTCTCCGCTTGGTGATTTGGATTTTGAAGACGCGTACAAAATTTTTTCCGAGCAAGCAAAATTTTTGGCTGAAGCCGGCGCGGATTATTTGATTATAGAAACTTGCATTGACATTCAAGAAATGAGGGCGGCACTTTTGGCGGCGCATGACGTTTGCAATTTGCCCGTCATCTGTCAACTTTCCTACAGCGAAGGCGGGCGGACAGTCACGGGGACGGACGCGAAAACTGCCGCCGTGATTTTGGATGCAATGGGCGCGTCGGTAATTGGCGTGAACTGTTCGCTTGGTCCTGAACAATTAGTTCCCGTCGTGAAAATTCTTGCGGAAAATTCTTCAGTGCCAATCAGCGTTCAGCCAAATGCGGGCATGCCTTACCTTGAAGACGGCGTGACAAAATTTCCTATGGACGCAAAAACTTTTGGCAGTTGGGGAAAAAAGCTTGCCGAAGTTGGCGCGACTTTTATCGGCGGTTGTTGCGGAACGACGCCTGAACATATTAAAGCTTTGAGCTTAGAGCTTGGAGCTTTCAGCTTAGAAAGAAATTTACAAGCTACAAGCTACAAGCTACAAGCTACCGGCTTAACTTTGTCGAGCCGAAGTAAAACCGTGACGATTGATAAAAATTTGCCGACGGTTTTAATTGGCGAACGAATCAATCCTACGGGGAGAAAAAAACTTGCCGCTGAAATTCGCGACGGTTCACTTCTTGGCGTAAAAAAAGACGCCGTTAACCAAGTCAAGGCGGGCGCACAAATTCTTGATGTAAACATGGGAGTTGGCGGGATTGATCAAGCCGCGATGATGAAAAAAGCCGTTCAAGAAATTTCGCAAATTACCGACGCGCCACTTGCGATTGACACCGGCGACGAAAAATCTTTGGAGGCGGCACTAAGAATTTATCCCGGACGTGCGCTGATAAATTCCGTGAGCTACGAACCTGCGCGGCTTGAAAAATTTTTACCGCTTGCAAAAAAATATGGCGCGGCAATTTTGGTTTTACCCGTGACTGAAAAGGGCGTTCCTAAGACTGCCGAAGAGCGCGTAGAAGTTGCGAAAAAAATTATTGAGGCGGCTAAATCTTACGGACTGCGTGACGGAGATTTTTTACTTGACGGATTGGTTATGACAATTTCCGCCGACGCCGAAGCTTGCAACGAAGTTTTGAAAACGTTGAAACTTTACCGCGAAAAATTCGGTTATCCGTCGACAATGGGGTTGAGCAATATTTCTTTTGGTCTGCCGAATCGTCCGCTTATTAATTCAACGTTCTTTGCGATGTGTCTTGCGGCAGGTCTTGACGCGCCGATTATGAATCCGTACAGTGAGCCGATGCAAAATGTGTTGAAGGCAAGTTCCGCGCTTTTGGGTCACGACAAAAACGGTTTGAATTTCAGCAGAGAACAATCAGTATCAGGCAATGAAAATTCGCTACAAGCTACAAGCTACAAGCTACTACCTATTATCGACGCGATAAAAAATTCCGTGATGACGGGCGCGAAAGATGAAGTTGCCGCGCAGATTAAGCAGGCGATTGACGAAGGACACGACGCCAACGAGATTACCGAAAAATCTTTGACGGCGGCGATGAATGAGTTGGGCGAAGATTTCGGCGCGGGAAAAATTTTTTTGCCGCAAGTTTTACTTTCAGCTGAAACGATGAAAGTTGCCTTCGACGAACTGAAAAAACTTTTGCCGAATCAAGAGACGGCGACGCAGGGAACTTTCGTAATTGCGACGGTGAAAGGCGACGTTCACGATTTGGGAAAAAATATTGTCGGCGCACTTTTGGCGAACAGCGGTTTCAAATTGATTGACTTGGGCAAGGACGTTGAGTCGGAAAAAATTGTTCGTGCGGCTATTGAAAATAACGCGGAC
>JAFSXD010000029.1 GCA_017444245.1 Selenomonadaceae bacterium
GCGAATTGCATTAGGTACGCCGCTGTGAATTACGTCGTAAGTGTCGATAAGAAATACAGCTGAATTAGGATAAACTTCCGCGTAACGCTTAAAAGCTTCGTATTCGTCACCAAAATACATTACCCAACTGTGCGCCATTGTGCCGTTAATCGGTATGTCAAACATTTTGCCCGCCGATACAGTAGCAGTTCCATTAACGCCGCCGATAAATGCCGCCCGCGCTCCATAAGTTGCCGCGTCCATATTATGAGCACGTCTTGCGCCAAAGTCTGAAACGAATCTTCCTTCCGCCGAACGAACAATCCTTCGCGCCTTCGTGGCTATCAAAGATTGATGATTAACTTGCGATAAAATAGCCGTTTCAACAAGTTGCGCGTCAATTAAATCGGCAATGACAGTCATAAACGGTTCATTTGGATACATTATCGTACCTTCGGGAAAAGCGTAAATGTCTCCGTGAAATTTGAAATTTGCAAGGTAATTCAAAAAATCTTCGCCGAAAACATTTTGCGAACGGAAATATTCTACGTCGTCGGCGTCGAAGTGCATGTTCTCCACGTAATCGATAATTTGTTCGAGTCCCGCAAAAATTGCAAAGCCGCC
This sequence comes from Selenomonadaceae bacterium, assembly GCA_017444245.1. GTDB lineage: Bacteria > Bacillota > Negativicutes > Selenomonadales > Selenomonadaceae > Quinella. Next base: position 604 of record JAFSXD010000029.1, read on the forward strand.
GTTATCGGGGTTGCGGCGATAAAAAACGTCGAAGACAACGCGGGTATTTTCGCCGCCGTTGACGAAGTAGCCGTTAGCCATCGTCATTTCGTAAAAATCCATCATCATGCTGATATTTCTTTTGTCGAATTGCGTCATTAAAATTTCCTCCGTTTTAGCTTTAAGCTTTAAGCTTCTAACTAACTAGCGATCTGGCGATCTGGCGATCTAACTATCTGGCGATCTCAACTTAAAAACACGAACGGCTTGATTAAGATCCTCCGCCATTTCCGCAAGTTGTCTGCTGGCGGCGGCAATTTCTTCAGTGGACGCCGAAAGTTCCTGCGTCGTTGCAGAGATTGTTTCAGTGTCCATAGAAAATTTATCCGCCGCGTGTTTAATCTTCGTTATCGAATCAACCATTCGCGTGTTTCCTTCTTCAGCCTTGCTGATAGCGCGCGTGGTGTGACTGATTTTTTTCGTGAGCGCACCAATCTGTTCGACAATTTCTCTGAACGCGCCGCCCGCCTCGTTGACAGCCGCAACGCTCTTTTGAGTTATTTCCGTGCCGACATGCATTGACTCAACGGCTTTATCGGTTTGACTTTGCACGTCGAAAATTAATTGATGAATCTCGTCCGCCGCAGTCGCCGATTGCTCCGCCAACTTTCTGACTTCTTCGGCAACGACAGCAAAGCCGCGCCCATGTTCACCCGCCCGCGCAGCTTCAATCGCCGCATTCAACGCCAACAAATTTGTCTGCTCGGCAATGGCTGAAATTGTATCGACAATGTTTCCAATTTCTTTTGACTGTTCGCCCAAAAGTTTTATGACGTCCGCCGATTGTTGCACGGAATTTTGCAACGACTTCATGCTTTCAACGGCATGGTCAATCGTCGTTGCGCCACTTTCCGCCGTATGCATTGCGTGGTTTGACGCGTCGACAACGTCGCCGGAATTTTTTCCAATGACTTCTAAAAGTTCGCGCATATTTCCGACGGCGTCATTTGCCGCGCTTACTGCATTTTGTTGAGTGACAGTTTCTTCTGCAAATGTTGTGACGGAATTTGCAATTTGTTCCGCCGCCGCCGCAGATTGTTGGGAATTTTTATTTAAGTCCTCCGCCGATTCGGAAACAGTCATTGCGCCGGAACGCGCCTTGTGGAAAAAATCGTTGAGCTTGTTCGTCATCACTTCAAAAGCGTTGGCAACGTCGCCCAATTCGTCTTCGGATTCGACAGGCACGCGCTCCAATGACAAGTTGCCTTTGGAAATTTCTCCCGCCGCCGCGTTTATCGTCAAAATCGGTTTAACTGCTTTGTTTGAAACGATTGTTGCCACAGCGATTATCAAAAGGAACATAAGAACACACATGCCAATTAAAATGTACGTCGCGCGGTATGCGTGCGCCTCAACAGATTTATAGGAACGCGAAGATGCAACAATCCAATCGGTGTGTGGTTCTTTCGTGTAGCTGACCAATTTTTTTTCGCCGTTAATTTCAAATTCGCCGACAAGAATTTTTTCCGCAGTTGCCTCCTTGATGAAAGGGTACGCGCTCATGTCAAGGCGGTCTTCTTCCTTTTCAATCTTCATTGCCGAATGGGCGACAAGTTTACCGGTTTTATCAAAAATTGCAAGGGCGGTATGTTCGTCCGCCTCTTCGCTCAAAAGTTTCGTCAACGCGGAAATATTGTAATTGCGTTGAATCATGCCTACAATTTTTCCGTTCGCATCTTTTACGGGAACTTCGATAACGACGATTGCAAGCCCCGTAGTTTTGCTGACGACGACTTCTGAAACATCTTCGACGCCTTTCATTGCCGACTGAAAATAATCACGTGAGCTGACATCAACTAGTTTTGAATTGTCACTGCGGACGAGTTGTTGTCCTTTATTGTCCGAAAAAATTATGTTGCTTTCGTCATTGAAGAGCGCGTTGGCATTTTGCACGAGATTTTTCATGTTCGCACTGCGATTTTGCGGAGCAACCGTCAAATATTCTTGCACGTCGGGATTTACGGCGATAATACGCAACGCCGTGAAATTATTTCCGAGCAACGACGAAACTTCTTTTTCAACCAAATCATTCTGCACAATCAATTCTTCTTCGGCGGCTTCAAGTGCTGATTGAATCGCGGTATATGACGAATACAACATCATTGTCACTAGCGGCGCAATTCCTATCACAATCAACAGAAGCAGAAGTTTTGATTTAATGCTGCTCAAAAATTTCACGGGGGCACACCCTTTCCAAAAACTTGAAAACACTTTCCATGCTGATACTTTACGTCAAATCCCTGAAAAATTTCTGTAGTTGTACAGAATTTTTTTGAAAATGTGCGCCGCGCAGTTTATTCATCTTACTTTCCGTTTGAGAAAAAAATTTTTTTGGGGCGCAAAATATACTTTGACAATGCGGGAATGAAACTCTATAATTTTCCAAAAGAATATTCGCAAAATTTTCTAAGGAGAGTGTTTTGAATGGCAGAACCGAAGAAAGTAAAAATCATGGAAACTGTCCTGCGCGACGGTCATCAATCACTTTGTGCAACGAGAATGCGTTATCGTCAAATGGAACCCATGCTTGCAAGTTTGGACGAGATCGGCTACAAAGCATTGGAGGCATGGGGCGGCGCAACTTTCGATACTTGCCTGCGTTTCTTGGACGAAGATCCATGGGAACGTCTTGACAATCTTAAAGCGAACTTGAAAAAGACGCCAATTCAAATGCTCCTGCGCGGACAAAATCTTCTCGGCTACAATCACTATTCCAACGACGTGGTAGAAAGATTTGTCAAATGCGCCGCAAAACATGGTATCGGCGTCTTCAGAATTTTTGACGCGCTCAATGACGTGAACAATCTGCGCGTCGCCATTAAGGCCGCGTTGGAAGCACCGGAAAAGCCGGAAGTTCAAGGCTGTTTGGTTTACACGATTAGCCCCGTTCACAACAACGAAGTCTTTGCAAAACTTGCGCTTGAACTCAAAAACATGGGCTGTCATTCAATTTGCATTAAAGACATGTCCGGTTTGCTCGCGCCGTATATCGCCTACGATTTGGTTAAAAAATTGAAGGCAGAATTGGGCGACACTCCCGTTGAACTTCACACGCATTGCACTTCGGGATTTGGTCACGCCACGTACATTAAAGCCATTGAAGCGGGCGTCGACATCATCGATTGCGCACTTTCGCCGTTCTCCTGCGACACCAGCCAACCTTGCACCGAAACTATTTTGGCAATGTTTGAAGGCAGTAAGCATGAGCAAGTTGACATTCCCGCCGTTATCGTCAATGCGCGTGACGAAAGTCAAACTCTCGACCGTCAAGCACTTACTCCGATTGCAAAACATTTTCTCGGCGTCAAGGCGGAACTCATCAAAGAATTTGGCTTGAAAGGTTACTTCGACGTTAATCCCAACGTTCTTGATTTCCAAATTCCCGGCGGCATGCTTTCCAACCTCACCAACCAACTCAAGGAAGCGGGCATGGAAGACAAGTACCAAGACCTTCTTGACGAAATGCCGCGCGTTCGCAAAGATGCGGGCTATCCTCCGCTCGTCACGCCGTCCAGTCAAATTGTCGGCACAATGGCAACTTACAACGTCGCTTATGGGCGTTACGTCGCCGCGCCAAAAGAATTTAAAGATTTGGTACGCGGCAAGTTCGGCAAAACTCCCGTGCCCGTCGATCGCGATTTCATCACAAAGACGCTGAAAATTCCCGAAAGCCAAATTATCGACGATTGCTCCGTTGAAGATGCGAAGGCTGAACCTTTTGACCAATTCAAGGATGAACTTATCGAAAAAGGTTTTCTCAATCCAACTGAAGAGGACGTGCTTAGCTACGCACTTTTCCCGCAAGTCGCCGAAGAA
>JAFSXD010000004.1 GCA_017444245.1 Selenomonadaceae bacterium
GACATCGCGCAGGTTGAGCCGGCGTGGTTGCGTCGACAAATAGGCGTTGTGTTGCAGGACAGCAAACTTTTCAGCGGCACGGTTGAAGAAAATATTCGTATCGCTTGCCCGAACGCGACACACGAAGACGTTGTGAGGGCGGCAAGGCTTGCGGGCGCTGATGAATTTATCAGCAGTTTTCCGCACGGTTATGAAACATTCGTCGGCGAACGCGGCAGTTTGTTAAGCGGCGGTCAACGTCAACGTGTGGCGATTGCACGCGCCTTGATAACAGATCCGCGAATTTTGATTTTCGACGAGGCAACGTCCGCGCTTGACTACGAATCGGAAAATATTATTATGAGCAACATTGAACCTATTGCGCGTGGTCGGACAATGTTGATGATTGCGCACAGACTTTCGACGGTCAGAAATTGCGATGCTATAGTTGTCATTGACAAAGGCAGAATCATTGAGGCGGGCTCGCACGACGATTTGATGAAACGCAACGGCGCGTATTCTAGGCTTTATCAAGCGCAGATGGTTTAATCTTAAAAATATTGCGGAGGAAAAAATTTTATGGCAACTGCTACTGAGGTAATGAAAAACTTCTTTAAGGTTTTGAAAAAATATTCGCAGGAAACTTACACAATGCGCGAAGCACTCGACGAGGCAACCCGCGCAGTTTCAATGAACATGAACGAGTTCAAAGACTTGACGTTGGCTTTGCGGGCGGGCTTATTCAGTGAAGAAGTTACCGAGTTTGATGGAATGGATTCAGCAACGCGCTTGCAAAGTTTGACGGGAATGGTAATTGGCGAGGACGGCGACTTGACGATTGACACTGGCGCAATCAGCGGCTCAAATGCGGGCGGCGACACAGTCAAAGACGCGCAATCAATCGTGCCAGAGGACGGAGATTTGTCAACTGCAACTTTGCCAGAGGCAGGTTCGACGACGCAAATTACTTACACGGGCGACGACGGAAAATCTTTCACGTTCAATGTCAAATGGCCCGACAGCTTTACGCAATTCACTTCAGGCAGGGTGGTTGATGACGAAACGGGTCCTAGCGATAGGCTGAGGGATTCAAGATTTGTCGTCGACCTCAACGATTTTGACGAGAACAGAACTTTCCAAGAAGATCACACCGATCTTGATGTATACGGTGCTTTTGACTACGGAGATACCACTTACGGCGAAATGAAATCCGCCGCGCCAACTATCTTGAAAGGTTTGAATACGTATTGGCTCAAGGAAGGTGCTAAGCTGATTTATGATTCGTACGGCTTGGACTTCGACGGCAAGACGATTGAAATTAAATTTGTGGCAGGCGGAAGTTACGTTGGCGCGAGCGGCATAACCGTTTCGGACAGAAAGGACGGGCAGGTTGCTGACAAAATTATTATCGGGATCAATCTTGCCAGTTACGGGAAAATTGACGCGACTAATTCCAACGGGTTGAAAACTTTTACCATAGCACACGACGGCGACGCTTACTCGAATGAATATTTAGATAGGGTTGTTGCTCACGAAATGGTACACGGGGCAATGATGGTGTCGGGGACGCTCAAAAATTACGAGATTCCGCGTTTCTTTGGTGAAGGCGTTGCGGATTTGGTTCAAGGCGACAACGATTACAATTCCGAAAGCACGGACAAAATCAAAAATCTTATCAGCGATTCGGATACTTTCATTGCGTCGACGAATTTGGACGAAAGCGGCGGCGGAAATGATTATCCTGCTGGTGTCATGGTCTTGCGGTTCATGGCGAAACAGGCTGAGGACACAACAATTTTCGTTGGCGACGACAGCACGAAGGGGCAGACGATAAATTTAACGGACAACAACTCAATCATTACGGACTACGACGAATCTAACTTGATTAACTACGACGCAACTTATCGGACTGCCTACGTTCCGCCAGAGAATGCTGACGATTTTTGGGTAGTGACCAAAGAAAGTAAAGCTATGATTTTCCGCGAGGCACGCGATAAACTCATAAGTTTCTCTACGATTTACGGCGACGCTTACGCTTACATGGCTAAAGACTCAACGGAAATTAACGGCAGCAATATCAGCGACGACAACCAGTACGAAATTCTTTTCGGCGCAAATTATGCAAATAACGTTATCCGCGCGGGCAATGGCGGTTCATTACTTTGGGGTGGCTATCTCGGCGATGATGAACTTTACGGCGGCTCTGGTGCGGATACTTTTGTTTACGACATTGACGGCGGCAATGATACAGTCCACGACGCGCAGGAGCAGGATACGATTCTTTTGCGGGAAACTTCACTTGACCAAATCACCCGCGCAGATTTCACAGACAACGGCGTTGAACTTTCCTTCACGTATGGCGGCACGTTGACTGTTGAAGGACAGCCGAAAAATTTTGTGCTTGAGGATTCCGAAGCAGTTTACACTGCTGATTATCAAAATAAATCTTGGACTGAGGCGGAGTAGCACGTAAACTTAAGTTATGAGCAATGACAATAATTACAGCGTACAGGCGCGAACAAACCCGATATTTTTAACCGCAAAAACGGCAGTGCATCTTATGGCGCAAGCAGAAATACCTGACGCCGAAAAAATTTTACGTTGTTTAAAATCTGAAGAAAATCAACTGCTGCAAGGTTCTGATTCGGATACGATTTTAGGAAATGCTATTGTCGTCGAGGCGAAGTATCGTACAATGTGCCGCTTGATTGAAAAGTTTGGTTATCGTACCTGCGTCGATTTGCCCTGCGGTTACACGCCTAAAGCTCTTCATCTTACGGAAAAAAATTTTCGATTTATCGGACTTGATTTGCCGATTGTGGTGCGGGAATTTGCGCCAATTATAAATTCTCTCGCCGCCCGTCCCAATCTCATAAAATTTTGCGAAGTCGACGCGACAAATTACGAATCACTTGAAACGGCGTTGCGTGACATTGATGAGCCGCTTTGCATTACCACCGAAGGTATGATGATGTACTTTAGCGAAAGTGAAGTCGACGCCGTTATTTCAAATATTCGTGCGCTGTTGGAAATGCACGGCGGCTGTTGGATAACGCCCGACCCCGAAGTTAAGTTGCAGTTTATTTTGACTTTCCGTTCAATTTTTGGTGAAAGTTCACTCGCCAAGCTTACTTCAACAAACAACGCCGCAACTCAACAGTCAAACGTAGAAAATTTATCCAATTCATTTATTCTTGACACGGAAAATATTTCGGACTCTCTGAAAGCGGCAGAAAATCTTTTGAAGTCGCACGGCTTGAAATTTGAACGATTAAAATTTGCGGAACATATGCCCGAACTCAGCATTTATCGCAAGCTCACGCCCGCGCAGATTTTGAATTTCAAAGACGCGATGAGAAATTGTCATTGTTGGATTATCACGCTTGACGAAACACGAACACTTCAAGAAAATGTTGCGATTAAACCTTTCGCGATGAGTTGTACTCTTGATGATAAAATTTTGCGGATGAAATTGCGCGGAAGACTTGACAGTATATCTGCGCCAAAAGTTTTGACGGCGTTTGAGTCGGAAAATAATATTGCCGAAGTGAAAATCGACTGTTCGGAGCTGGATTATATTTCATCGGCGGGTATTCGCGTATTGTTCGACATAAATAAAAATTGCAGCGACGGCGTGATTTTGTTTAACGTCAATTCGTCCGTAGCAAAAATTTTGTCGCAGAAAGGTTTTTTTGAAGCGGGTGTGAACAAATGGAAATTAAGCAAAAATTTTTAGTCTGCGAAATTTGCCCAAAACATTGCCGCCTTGACGTTGGAGAAATCGGAAAATGTCGTGCTCGATACAATGACGGAGAAAAAATTACCGCGCTGAATTACGGCAGATTGACTTCGATAGCGCTTGATCCTATCGAGAAAAAGCCGCTTTACAGATTTTTTCCCGGCAGTACAATTCTTTCCGTCGGCAGTTTCGGTTGCAACTTGAATTGTCCTTTCTGTCAAAAGTACGAAATTTCTATGGCGGATTATAATTTTCCGACGCGCAACTTGACGCCTGCCGAATTGACAGATATTGCCGTTGAACTGCGCGACAGAAAAAATATCGGCGTGGCGTTTACGTACAATGAACCGTTTATCAGCTATGAATTTGTGCGCGACACTTCAAATTTGCTTAAAGCGGTGGGCTTGAAGTCCGTATTGGTGACGAACGGCACGGTTGCAAGCGGCGCGCTGAAAAAAATTTTGCACTTAATTGACGCGATGAACATTGACTTAAAAGGTTTCAGTCAAAAAATTTATGATTTGCTCGACGGCGATTTTGAGACGGTGAAAAATACGATTCAGACGGCGGCTAAAAATTGTCACGTGGAAGTAACGACGCTGATTGTTCCGCGTATGAATGATTCGGAAGAGGAAATGGACACGGAGGCTAAATGGCTGGCATCTATTTCAAAAGATATTCCGTTGCACGTAAGCAGATTTTTCCCGCGCTACAAAGTGACGGACAGACCGCCCACCGACGTTAAAGTTGTCTATCGTCTTGCTGAAGTTGCACGGCGTCATTTGAATTTTGTTTACACCGGCAACTGCTGAAAGGTGGTGATAAATAAAATGATTTGCATTTACAAAATTACCAACACTGTCACGGGAGATTTTTACATCGGGCAGACGATTGATTTTCACGAGCGCGAATTGCAACACAAAAGAGACCCTCAACCTAAAATGCGTGATGACGTTGAAAAATACGGCTGGGACGCTTTTAAATTTGAAGTTGTCGAAGAATGCAGCAGGGAAGAATTAAACGAAAAAGAAAATTATTACATTACGGAACTTGACCCGGCGTACAATACGATAAAAATTCATAATTGGACGCATACACCCGAAACGTGCAAAAAAATCAGTGAAGCTTTGCTCGGACATCCCACCGCGCCTGAATCTTGTGCAAAGATGAGTGAAAAACGTTTAGGCGTGACTTTGTCCGACGAACACAAAGAAAAATGTCGTCAAAAATCTTTAGGCAACAAAAGCAGAAGTAAAGCCGTTGTCTGCATTGAAACAGGAAAAGTTTATCCGAATATGAAAATCGCCGCAGCCGAAATTGGAATTGTTCCAAGTGCGATTAGCGGCGTAATTCGCGGAGTTAATATTACTGCGGGCGGTTATCATTGGCGTTACGCTGATGAAAGTGCAGAACAAGGCAGTAAAAAACGCAATGTAGCTGTAATTTGCGAAGATACGGGAGAAAAATTTCCGACACTGGAAGCCGCCGCTAAAAAGTTTGGTATTAATGCCACTACCATAAGCAAAATAGCTCGCGGCGAAAGTATTTCTTCATTGCATTTCAAGTTAGTTGAAGAGCCGGAATATAATGAAATTCGCACTGAAGATAAACGTTTTGGCAGTACAAGCCATTACACGCCGATTATATGTTTAGATAATGGCAAAGAATTTCCGAGTATAAAAGATGCCGCCGAATTTTTAGATATTAGCTATCAAAGTATTTCCAGTGTATTAAACGGACGAGCAAAAACAGCATATGGATATACTTTTGTTTATGCTGACGGTCAATCGCACAAAATCATTAAAAGAAAAGTACAGTGTATTGAAACAGGTAAAATATTTGACAATGTCAACGAAGCGGCGGAAAGTGTTAATCTCAGCCCAAGAACTTTAGCAAATCATCTGCGTGGCTACAAAAAATCCGCCGGTGGTTTTCATTGGCAATATATTGAAGACGAAATTAACGAAAATTAAAGTACAAACAAGGAGTTGACATTCAAATTGAGAATAGCTCTCATTCATCCGTCCTTTCCTGCCCAGTATCTATCATTAGCGCCTTATTTGGCGAAAAATCCCGAAAATCAAGTGGTATTCCTCTCTAAAGAAAATTCAATCGGCGTCAGTCTTCCTAACGTCGTTTTAGCCCTCTATTCTCGACCGAAAGAAGAAGAAGAAAATTGGTTCAAGACTTGCGGGGTTTTGCGTCCTGCGGCAGAAGCAGTTGTCGAAGGTCAAGCGGTAGCGCGTGCGTTGGAATGGCTCGCCAAAGAAAGAAAATTTAAGCCCGACGTGATTATTGCGCATACCGGCTGGGGTTCTACGCTTTACTGCAAGGATTTATATCCAAACGTGCCGATTATGGGATATTTTGAATGGTACTATCTTTCCGAAGACAGCGATTGTTACTGGTGGCCTGACGAAGTGCCTCAAATGCCAAACAAAATTTCAATTCGCACGCGCAATGCTCACCACCTCTTAAATTTGCAAACTATCTGTGAAGGTCCCGCGCCGGGTATTGGCGTGACGCCTACAAAATGGCAACATTCCCAACTGCCCGAAGTCTACAAGCCGAAAGTCAAAATTATTCATGAAGGCATTGATACAAATTTTTGCTCGCCCGATCCCAGCGGCAAACGTCCCGGGCTTATCCTCGACGACGTGAAATTAAATTTGCCCGAAGGTACTGAAATCATTACTTACGTATCACGCGGCTTTGAAATTTATCGCGGGTTCCCCTACTTTATGGACGCAATTCGACTTGTCCTGCAACGTCGCCCCAATGTTCACGTCGTAGTTGTCGGCAAGGACAGAATTTGTTATGGCGCACAACTTAAAGATACAACCTACCTTAAGGAAGAAGAGAAGAAGGGCGGTTACGATACAAACCGCGTCCACTTCGTCGGCTTGCGCAATCGCGGCGATTATCAAAAAATTTTGCGTGCGTCCAGCTGTCACGTTTACTTAACGCGACCTTTCGTTTTGAGTTGGTCTTTCCTTGAGGCAATGAGTTTTGGCTGTCCGATTGTCGGTTCAAAGACGCCGCCTGTTGAAGAAGTTATGGAAGACGGAGTAAACGGCTTGCTTGCGGAATTTCGTTCGCCCTACCACATTGCGCGGAAGATTGAGGAGCATTTGGACAATCCCGAGCGTGGCAGGTTACTTGGTAAACGTGCGCGTGAAACTGTCCTTGAACGTTTTGAGTTGATGAAATGCATGCGTGCGCAGGAAGATTTAATGTATAGTTTAGTGAGATAGTTGCTAGTGGCTAAAATTTTTTAAAGGAGAAAAATTTTTATGACTTTTGAAAGTATGATTCCGCCGCGCTCAAAAACGGTGCTTGAAGTTACCGGCGAAGTCGCGGAAGATTTTCAGTCCAGCGAAGAAACTTACCTTTTGATACAACCCGATTGCAAATATACCGTCGCGAAAAATTTAACCGACGCTGACGGAAATTTTGACGCAATACTTTTGCAAAGCGCGGTTATCGGCAACATTCCTAAAGCTGAACTTGTCGCGCTGATTCAAGCCGCCGCAAAAAAACTTAATCCTAAGGGAACTTTGCTTTTCGCGCTTGATAACATTGCCTTTGCGGAAAATATTATGGCGATTTTGCAGGATCAGCCGCCAAAATTCAAAGTCACGTTGACGAAGAAAGAATTATCCGACGCGATTAAGGAAGCGGGAGTTACCGAATATCGCTCCCTCAACGCGTCGCGCCGTGCCAACGTCCCGCAACAGCTTAGGGAAATTTCAAAAAATGAGCCGCTGATTTTCGCGTACATAATCGTTGCGACCGCTGACGAAATGCCGCCGCAATATTTAATTCAGTCAATCATCGGTGAAAAGTTGGTCTGCGCACCGATTAGGATTCATCGTCCCAATATGTTTTTAACGACCGAGCCGAATATTTTTACAGCGTCGACAAATTCAGATCAGCCGTACAGAATTTTCCCGAAGGAACAATATGAAAATCGCATAATGATTAATCAGCGCGTGACCTTCCCGACTTTCACAAACGGCGTTAAATTTTTTGAGACTTTGAA
>JAFSXD010000030.1 GCA_017444245.1 Selenomonadaceae bacterium
ATTTAAATTACAATCGCCTTGAAGTCTGCAACTTTGTTAATCAACTCGTCAATCGATTTCAAAAGTGCCAGCCGATTTTGACGAACGTCTAAATTTTCGTCCATAACCATTACGTCGTTGAAAAATGAATCGATAGGCGCGGAAAGTTTTTTCAGAATATCCAACGCGCCGATAAAATCTTTTTTCGCTACGAGTTCTTCAGCGGCAACTTTCACTGCCTCGAATGCGCGGTACAAAACTTGTTCGGCGTCCAACGTCATCAACGCGGGATCAATTTTTGTCGAATCTGTTTTTCGTGCGATGTTGGCGACGCGAACGAACGATTGAATATTTTTCACGGCGTCCGGAGTTTTCAAAAATTGTTCGACTGCCGCCGCCTTCAACGTCACCGCGCAGATGTCGTCAACGTTGCCGATAACTGAATCGACTACGTCATAGCGCGTCGTGTCCAAGAAATTTTTCACGCGCAATTTCATGAAGTCAGCAAAGTCATGTTGAATTTTTTCTCGTCCGACAGAGTCCGTCACGTTGAGCAAATCCATTGCAAAGTTCACGACTTCGCTCAAAGAAATTGACCAGTTCGCTTCCGTCAAAAGGTTTACGATTCCCAACGCTTGACGGCGCAACGCAAACGGATCTTGCGAACCTGTCGGCACTAATCCGCGACTGAATGTTGCAACGATGTTGTCGATTTTGTCGGCAAGACTTAAAATTTTTCCCGCCACAGTTTTTGGTTGAGCGTCGCCGGAAAAACGCGGCATGTAATGTTCGTCAATCGCCGTTGCCACTTCAAAATTTTCGCCGTCAAGTTTTGCATACTCCCTGCCCATGACGCCTTGCAGTTCGGTAAATTCCGTGACCATTCCCGTGACTAAATCGGCTTTGGAAAGTTCCGCCGCACGCAGGGAATTTTTTTTGTCTTCGGCAGAAATTTTTTCGCAGAGCATGTCAGAAATTTTTTCGCAGAGTTTTACAAGCCGTTCTGTCTTCTGATACATTGAGCCGAGTGATTCTTGGAAGACGACGGTTTTTAATTTTTCGCGGTGTTGTTCAAGAGTTTTTTTCCTGTCTTCGTTGAAGAAAAATTGCGCGTCTTCAAGTCTTGCTTTCAAAACTCTTTCGTTGCCGTGCTGAACGATGTCAAGATAATCTTTGCCGCCGTTGCGCACGGTTATGAAAATCGGCAGAAGTTTGCCTTCAGAATCTTTCACGGGGAAGTAACGCTGATGATCCCGCATTGGAGTAATTACCGCTTCGGGTGGGAGATTTAAATATTTCGTTTCAAAATTTCCGGAAAGTGCCGTAGGATATTCGACGAGGTACAAAACTTCTTCCAAAAGTTCGTCGGAAATTTCCGCCACGCCGCCGCGTTCCTTTGCAACGGTTTCAATCTGCGAAGTTATCATGTTGCGACGAGCATTTTGGTCGACGATTACAAAATTTTCTACGCAGGTATATCTGTAACTGATTGCGTCAGGGATTTCAAATTCGCCGTTGCTCAACGTACGATGCCCGCGCGAAATTCTGCCGCTCTTCACGTTCGCCACTTCAAAGGGAATAATTTCGTCGTCAAGCAACGCGACAATCCAGCGAAGAGGACGAATGAATTTGAAGTCGAGATTTCCCCAACGCATATTGTTCGGAAAAGTTAAACTGCAAATAATTTTCGGCAGGAGAGTTTTCAAAATTTCTGCGGTGGGTTGACCCTGTTCATGAATTATCGCGTAAACGTAACCGTCGCGCGTCACTAAATCTTTTGCGTCGACTTTTTGTCCGCGTGCAAAACCTACAGCCGCCTTTGAAGGATTGCCCGCCGCGTCGAAGGCAACTTTAACGGAAGGACCGCGTTTTTCTTCGGTGGCGTCGGACTGAGTTTCGGCGACTCCTTTAACGAACAAAGTAATTCTGCGCGGTGTCCCAAGCGTGATTGCTTCGCTGAAATTTATTCTGGCGTCGTTTAAATTTTTCGTTGCCAAATCTTTCAGCTGATTCAAAATTTGCGGCATGACATGCGCGGGAATTTCTTCAGTGCCAATTTCCAAGAGTAAATTTTTTTCTGACATTACGCGTTCACCTCCGCAGATTTTTTCAAAAGAGGATAACCCAACTTTTCACGTTGCTTTAAATATTCTTCCGCGCAGAGCCGCGCCAATTTTCTGACGCGCCCAATGAACGCTGTCCGTTCGCTGACACTGATTGCGCCGCGTGCGTCAAGCAAATTAAAAGTGTGCGAACATTTCAAAACATAATCGTACGCCGGATGAACGAATCCCAACTTGATGACGCGCACCGCCTCCGCCTCGTACTTTTCAAATAAATCGAACAATAAATTTTCGTCCGAAACGTCGAAGGCGTAACTGGACTGTTCAAATTCGTTTTGATGAAAAACGTCGCCGTAAGTCACGCCGTCCGCCCATTCAATATCGAAAACATTTTCCACGCCTTGAATGTACATTGCCAACCGCTCAAGCCCGTAAGTGATTTCGACGGCAACGGGTTTAATGTCTTGACTGCCGACTTGCTGAAAATAAGTGAACTGCGTAATTTCCATGCCGTCCAGCCAAACTTCCCAGCCGAGACCCCACGCACCAAGCGTCGGCGATTCCCAGTTGTCCTCCACGAAACGAATATCATGTTTTTTTGCCTCAAGACCGATTGCCGCAAGACTTTCAAGGTAAAGCTCTTGAATATTATCCGGCGAAGGTTGCATGATAAGTTGCAGTTGATGATGTTGGTAAAGGCGATTGGGATTGTCGCCGTAGCGTCCGTCGGCGGGTCTGCGCGAAGGTTCGACGTAGGCAACGTTCCATGGTTCAGGACCGAGCACTTTCAAAAACGTGTACGGGCTCATTGTTCCCGCGCCCTTCTCCACGTCGTACGGTTCAGCCAACAAACAGCCTTTATCTGCCCAAAAATTTTTCAGTGCAGAAATTATTTCTTGATACTTCAAATTCTCATCTCCAAAAAAAAATTGCCATTGATTATATCCTACTAATTCGCAACGCGCAATGAAAAAATAGATCGCTAGATAGTTAGATCGCTAGATAGTTAGATCGCTAGATCGCCAGAACCTTAAAGCTACCAGCTACCAGCTACCAGCTACAAGCTACCAGCTACAAGCTACAAGCTACCAGCTACCAGCTAATTAACAAACGCCGAAATACTCATCTCACGCATTCCATTTTCCGAGCGATGAAATTTTATCGACAAAAATTTTTTTATCGACTTGCAATTAACAATCGTGTGATCGAAAGTATCTTCCTTCACGCTGTCGAAAATTATTTGCATCTCTTCCGCCGTCAAGCCCAACGCCGTGAACAAATTCGTGAACGTTCCGTCGTAAACCTCCGTTGCTTTTGAAACTATGTGCGGCTCGTACAAAACTGCTATCTCCGAAATTTGCATGCCGTTTCGCGGCGAACGAAAAAATATTGTGGTATTTTCCCTGTCGAACGGCAACTTGCACATCGCCCAAAAAACTACGTTATCGTCGTCGGACAAAGTTTCAACCTGCGTCGGCGATTCAACCATTGAAATATTATTTTTCAGCACGTTCAAAGCAATGTTGTTAAAGTTGAAAAAAAATTCTTCTGCTGTCTGATCGCTAAGATTCACGGGCTTAGGTTCACTTGCGGCACTAACCAAAGAAGTTGAAATTAACACAAAAGCAAAAAGCACCGCCGTAAAAATTTTTTTCATGACACATCCCCCCAAAAACTTTTTCAAAAAAATACTTCCACGAACGAAATTTTTTTCCTGCAAAAAAATCTTTGCCAAAATTTCAATAACTTTTTTCTTGTCACAAAAAGAAAATCGTTATATCATAGGCGTGTAATCGAAAGATTTAATATTCACGTCTTCGTTTACAAAGGGAGGGCTTAAACTATGGATGGTGAAGAAAAAAATGGCATTTTGCGATTGGCAATAATCGGCAGTGTCATCGTCGCAGTAATACTTGTCATAGGAACTCTTTGGACCGGACGAAACGCAAGCGAAGACACTGAACAAGCAGTGCGCACTGTCAGCTTGCTTTATCTTGAAGAATTAGCCGGCAGACGTGAACAAGTCGTAGCGTCGACGCTTGGAAAATACATCAGCGACATGGATATTGCCATTGAACTTTTGAATAAAGACGACCTTAGCAGTGTGGAAAATCTTCAAAACTATCAGGCGCGAATGAAACAACTTTACGAGTTGGAAAAATTTGCTTTCGTCGACGAAGACGGATTGATTTACACTTCGCGCGGCACAAGAACGGATATTGCAACTTATTCTTTCGACTTCAAAAATTTAACCGAGCCGGAAATTTCTATAAAAAATCTTGAAGGCAACAACAAAAAATTAGTCATTGCCGCGCCGGTGGATCGACTTCCCTTTCAAGGAAAACATTTAGTCGTTTGCTTGATTGAAGTTGACATGAATACTCTGTTCAAAAATATTTCCTTGCAGACAAACGAACGCAGTACAACTTTTTGCAACATTTACACCGACGAAGGAATTTCTTTGACAAATGTTGTGCTTGCCGGCATGGCTACGGAAAATAATTTATTCCAAGCAATGGAGCACGCGGATTTTGGTTCGGATTATTCCGTTGCGTCCATGCGAAAAGATTTTGCCATGAGACACACGGGCGTAATTTCTTTTACTTACAACGACGTTAAAGGGACAATGTGCTACGTTCCGATTCCGCGAACAAATTGGTTGCTGACTTACATGGTTCGTGAAAGTGTCATCAGCGATCAAATCAGCTCAATTTCCGAAGGAATTATTACCCGCAACTTTATTTTGTCATTGTTGACGGCGTTCGTTTTGGCGGGCTCATTCGCGATTATGATTTCGCAAGTTCGCAAGGCGTCAAAAATTAATTTGGAGAAAAGTATTTCCGAAACAGAAAATCGCGTCAAGCAACAGGAACTTGAAGAGCAACTTGCACTGCAGGAAGAACTTTTGGCGCAGGAACAACAGCGCGCCCAACAGGACAGCATGATTACCGCGCTTGCCTCCGATTACCGTAGCGTTTATTACATAAATCTTGACGACGACACGGGCATTGGTTATCGCAGTGACGAGAAGACCGAAGCCATTGCTTTTGAACGTGAACATTTTAATTTCACTGAAAAATTTACCGAGTACGCAAATAATTTTATCGACGAAAAGTATCGTGACGGTTTCCTTGAGTTCATCAAACCCGAATCAATCCGCGCGGGACTTGAAAAAAATGTTTTGATTTCCTATCGCTACTTGATGAAACGAGACGGCAAAGAAAGTTATGAGATGTTGAGAATGGCGGGCGTTCGTCATGCGGAAGATCGCGTAGACCACATGATTCATGCCGTCGGCGTCGGATTCACGGACATTGATTCGGAAATGCGCGAATCCATGCAACAAAGTCAAGCGTTGAGTGACGCACTCAAGGCGGCAGAAGAGGCAAGCAAGGCAAAAACAGTTTTCCTTTCAAACATGAGCCACGAGATACGCACGCCGATGAACGCAATTATCGGGCTGGACAATCTCGCGTTGCATGAACCTAACCTTTCCACGAAGACGAAAGATTATTTGACGAAGATCGGAAGTTCCGCCCAACATTTGCTGTCGTTGATTAACGATATACTTGACATGTCACGAATCGAATCCGGGCGCGTTGTCATTCGCAGTGAAGAATTTGATTTCTCAAAACTCATTGAGCAAATCAATACGATTGTCGGCGGGCAGTGTCTTGAAAAAGGTTTAACGTACAACTGCCACGTTGACGACTCAATCGGAGAATTTTTTATCGGCGACAGCGTGAAACTGCGTCAAGTTTTAATAAATATTCTCGGCAACGCGGTTAAGTTCACGCCGAAGGGCGGCTACGTAGATTTTATCGTTGACAAGACGGCATCATTCAACGGCAGGTCAACGCTCACGTTCACGATAAAAGACACGGGCATTGGCATGAGCAAAGAGTACTTGCCGAAAATTTTTGAAACGTTCAGTCAAGAAAATTCCGAAACAACGAACAAGTACGGCAGTTCCGGTCTGGGCATGGCGATTACAAAAAGTATCGTTGAGATGATGCACGGAGAAATTACCGTCGACAGTGAAAAGGGCGTCGGTACAACTTTTAACGTCGTTGTAACTTTGCCGGAGTCAGAACGAAAAGCGTCTACCGATTCGGACGACATCAGAATAAATCCGCGCGAAATGAGCGTCCTCGTAGTTGACGACGATCCCGTTGCCTGCGAACATGCAAAATTAGTTTTGGAGAAGGCGGGCATTGCGTCAGAAATTGCTTTATCCGGGCAAGAGGCGTTGGAAATGGTCAGAGTTCGTTACGCGCGCAGAGAGCCGTACAATTTGATTATAATCGATTGGCACATGCCGCGAATGAACGGCGTCGAAGCAACGCGACAAATTCGTTCCATAATCGGCGACGAAACCGCGATAATAATTTTGACTGCTTACAACTGGGAAGATGTCATGGACGAGGCTAAAGCGGCGGGCGTCGACACATTTATTTCCAAGCCGCTATTTTCCGGAAGTTTGATTGAAGAATTTAAAAATGCTTTGCGCAAGAAAAAATTGTCCGCCGAAAACAGGAGAGCTGATTTAGCCGGATTAAAAATCTTGTTGGCTGAAGACATGACTGTTAACGCGGAAATAATGATGGAAGTTTTGAAAATGCGCGATATGCAACCTGAACATGCCGAGAACGGAGAAGTTGCCGTCGAAATGTTTAAATCAAGTCCTGAAGGATATTACAGCGCGATACTCATGGATATGCGCATGCCGAAGATGAACGGCTTGGAGGCGACGGCGGCAATTCGTGCGCTGGATCGAAAAGACGCAAGGACTATTCCGATTATCGCGTTGACTGCCAATGCCTTTGACGAAGATGTTCAACGCAGTTTGCAAGCGGGCTTGAATGCGCACTTGACTAAGCCCGTCAATCCGGAAATTTTGTTTGATACTTTGGAAAAAATGCTTTAGCTAAAAGCTTAAGAGCTGGTAGGTTGTAGCTGGTAGCTTGTAAAAATTTTCCTAAAAGCTAAAAGCTAGAAGCTAGAAACTAATCAGGAGTTAAGGATGAGCAAAACTGAATTTGAATTTACTGACGACGTGAAATATTTGAAAGGCGTCGGACCAACAAAAGCAAAATCGTTGTCGAAAATAAATATTTCCAACATGTATGATTTGTTGACGCATTACCCGCGCGCTTACGAGGACTGGAGTAACATCACGCCGATAATAAATTTGCTTGATAATGAATCCGTTGTAATCGTCGGGACTTTATCGCGTCCTGAAAAAATTATCACGCGGACAGGATTGACGATAATCAAAGCAACACTTGATGACGGCACGGGAAAAATTTCTTTGAACTGGTTCAACCAAGATTATTTGATGACGAAACTGCGCGAAGGCATGCGGCTCGTCGTTATCGGCAAAGTGAAAGTCGAAGGACTGTTCGGCAACGCGACGATGAGCCAAATAAAAAGTTTTTCAATCCTTGACGAAGGCGAAGTTCCACAGCTTGGAGTTATGCCGATTTATCCTTCGACGGGAACTTTGACGCAAGGATTTTTCCGAACGGCGATAAAAAATCTCCTGAACAAAATGCCGACGCTCAAAGAAATTTTGCCGCAAGATTTACTTGACGAATTGCAACTTATTTCACTGGACACGGCGGCGCGGGCAATTCACTTTCCCGCCGACCGAATACAACTTGACGAGGCACGACGACGGCTTGCCTTCGACGAATTATTTTTGATTCAGTGCGGATTGATGATGATTAAACGCCAAGCCACTGAAGAAAGTTTAGGCGTTGCTCACAAAAAAAATGGCAATCTCGTTAAGCAAGTTCTTGAGGGGTTGCCATTTAAATTAACCAAAGATCAGAAAAAAACTTTTGCCGCCGTTGCAAAGGACATGGAATCTGAAACGCCGATGCGCAGATTGATTCAAGGCGACGTTGGCTCGGGGAAAACCGCCGTTGCAATGTTGGCACTGGTCAAGGCTGTGGAAAACGGTTATCAAGGCGCGTTCATGGCACCGACGGAAATTTTGGCGGCTCAACATTACGAAAAATTTTCCAAACAACTGACCGGCTTGGGAATACGAATCGGTTTGTTAAGTTCAAAAGTTACCGCGTCGAAAAAAAAGAAAGAAGAGATTTACAAAAAAATTGCCGAACACGAAGTGGATATTTTGATAGGCACGCATGCTATAATTCAAGAGGGCGTGACTTTTGCAAATTTGGGATTGGTTGTCACTGATGAACAGCACAGGTTTGGCGTTTCGCAACGTTCCAGTTTGGAAAAAAAATCTGCGATACTTCCTGACATGCTTGTAATGACGGCGACGCCAATTCCTCGAACAATGGTGTTGACGGTTTACGGCGACCTTGATGTTTCGCTGATAAAAGAATTGCCGCCCGGAAGAAAACCCGTCCAAACTTTTGTGCGTGGCGTGAAAAGTAGAGAGAAAGTTTATTCCTTTGTTCATGATGAAATTTTGAAAGGGCGTCAAGCTTACGTGGTTTGTCCGCTGATTGAACGGAGTGAATCGGAAAAATTGAGCAACGTAGACCCCGCAACGGAGATGTACGAAATGTTTCGGCTGGGAACTTTCCGCGACGTGAATTGCGCACTCCTTCACGGTAAAATGAAACCGCGCGAAAAAGATGAGATTATGGAAAAATTCCGCGCAGGAGAAATTGATTTGCTCGTTTCCACGACGGTTGTGGAAGTTGGCGTCGACGTTCCGAACGCTACGGTTATGGTCGTGGAGAATGCGGAACGTTTTGGATTGGCGCAACTTCATCAACTGCGCGGGCGCGTCGGACGTGGCGCGGAAAGTTCGTACTGCATTTTAATTTCTGACGGGAAGGCGGAACATTCCAAAGAAAGATTGAACGCCATGAAAACTATCAGCGACGGATTCAAACTTGCAGATATCGATTTAAAATTGCGCGGACCGGGACAATTTTTCGGCGAAGCACAACACGGCTTGCCTGATTTAAAAATTGCTGACGTTTTCCGCGACGTTGAAATTTTAGTTGCCGCCAATGACGCCGCGAAAAAATTTATTGACGACGAAAAAAAGTTGGAGTACTTCGCCGCGCTGAAAAAAAATTTGGCTCTTGCCTACGGAGACAAATTTCAGCAAATCACGGAGGCGTAAAAAATTTTTTCTCAAGAAAGTTGACGGCGGCAAATTAATTTTTTCTTAAGTTTTTGCGTAAACATTGCGAAATACGTTAGTTGAGTTTATTATTTACTTTGAAATTAAATTGGGATGTTTTCAAAATTTTTCAAGGAGGGAGTAATTATGAGCAACGACGCAAAAAAAATTGTTGACCTCAAGCAGGCGGTCAGTTCGACGGATTCGCTATCGATTAACAAAAACGAAAATGTTTCGACTTCGTCAACCGTCACGTACGCCGCAGGAAAATCTCCTAACGATGTGATAAAAAAGTTCATGAAGTACTTGGACACGACGACTTCTTACGGGACAACGGCACTTGACGGAGCAGTTCAAGCTTGTTCCAACTTCACGGGAATTCAAGACGCCATAAATCATATGATAAGCGATTGCCAAACCGCGAACAGCTACACAGAATTTCTTACGGAGAAATGCGGTATCGTTCCCGACAACGAAGACACGGGCGCGATAACCGGTTTTGATGCCGGCGGCTCAACGGTTAAAGACCAGTACTCAATCGTTCCCGAGAGCGGCTCAAAAATTAATTACACGGGCAGTTCTTTCACTGTCGACGGCTTGACTGTCAATCTCGGCTTGTACGACAGTTCATATCAATTCACTCCCACGACTTACAACAATTTGACTTCCGCGCAGAAATCCATTTGGCAAAGTGCTTACACGTGGTGGGTGAAGGGCGCGCTGGATTTGAACGCCGAATCGTACGGAAAAAATTTTGGTTTCAGCAACTATTCCTCCGCCACGACGAATACACTCAACTTTGGTTTTCAATACGGAGGTAGCGGAACTCTGGCGTGGACTTCGTTTAACATCGACGCTTACGGAAAAAATCAAGCTCTTGGCATGGCAGTCAACATGAATTATTACGACGCCATTGACCAAAGCGATCCGAACGGTTCATCGTCAACGGCGGGCGCAACTTATCTTGACCGCACGCTTGCCCACGAGTTCACGCACGCAGTCATGGTTTCCAATATCGATTACTACGACAAACTGCCAAAATTTATTCGCGAAGGCATGGCGGAATTGACGCACGGCATCGACGACGAACGCGGTAACCGTATCATTAATTTGGCGCAAAATCCCTCGTCGTTGAGAAGTGCCCTTGATTTGAGCTTGACAAGCGGCGGCGACACAAATGCTTACGCGGGCGGCTATATGTTCCTTCGCTACTTGGCGAAACAAGGCGCAGTTGTCGAATCACTCGGCAAAAATATTTCCAACACGACATCAAGTATAAAACTCACCGGCACGAACAACAACGACACAGTTTATAATATCGCCTCAAACGTGACAGTTTCCGTTGGCGCGGGCGCGGATTCAATTCACAATACAGGCTATTACGCGTCAATAATTGCGGGCGAGGACAACGATACGATTTTCAACAATGCCTTTTATTCAACGATTCTTGCGGGGGACAACGACGATAAAATTTCTGTCGGCACTTCGGGCGATAACTCCTACATTGACGGTGGCGCGGGCAACGATTCAATTTTCAGCGCAGACGGCGACGGCATGACAATCTACGGCGGCGACGGCAACGACTTAATCAGCATTAGTGGCGGCACAAGTAACACCGTAAGTACCGGCTATGGCAACGACACAATTACTGGACGCTTCGGGAGTTCGTCAATCAATGGCGGCTCCGGCAATGACTTAATCAGCATCAGCGGCGGCGCGGGAAATACCGTAAATGCCGGCTACGGCAACGATACTGTCATAAGCTCAATAACAAACGGCGTAAAATATTTTTACACGGGCGGCAACGACTTAATTCGTGGCTGGGCAAATGCTGATAC
>JAFSXD010000031.1 GCA_017444245.1 Selenomonadaceae bacterium
ACTAAAGAAAGGATAATCACCCATGAATAAGAAATATTCATCTTCAGTTCTAGCTCTAGTATGATCAAATGTTGTTAATATGCGGCAATTTCCGTCGCTACCTTTGAACGTGACATGCCAAAACCGGCGGCGGCTATCGAATCTGCGCGCAGTGAAGCAACCGTCGCTTTAATTTCCTTGACGCGTTCTTCTTTCGGCGCAATTTCCGACAGTTCGTCCAAAGTCGTTTCAACTGCGGCGTCACCGATTCGTTTTAAATTCGCGATAAAGTATTCGGCAATTTTCTTGTCGACTAAAATTTTTGCAAACTCTTTCGTCGCGATAATGTCGCCGACAACTTCTCTGTCGATGCCCAAACTCAAAATTGAACCTAGCACGTCGCGATGACTTAATCGGGCAAATTCTCCGTTCCATTCCGCTTTAATCACGGCGATTTCAAAATTTGGCGTTCCGGCAAAATCTTCATGGCAAAATGCCGCGCGTCGACGTTCTGCGCCTTCAAAGCCGCCGTCAAATTCCACATTGAGCCCGCCCAAAGTTTTTGCAATGGTCTCCGCCATGCTTTGTTCAAACGGCGTTAAAAATCCGCTTAGCTTGTATTTCTGCGCCTTCAAAGCTTGTTCGGCAAAATCCACGAGCTTAACCGCCATTGATTCGCCTTCAGTGCCCTTGTAGTAGCGAATGATTTTTTCCTTTGCGTTCTTCAATTCAAAATCCTTATTTGTTCATCCAAGAATTTCCGTCCGTCTTGCGAACGTCTTCCGTGTACGTGACTGTTACGTTGTTGGGCGCGCTGATGAAAACTTGATGACTTACTTTTTTCAGCGTTCCATTCAGCGCGTAAACCGTGCCGCTGATAAAATCTACAATGCGTTGCGCGTCTTTCGGGTCTGTGTTCTCCAGATTGATTATTACCGGCACTTGCTCACGCAGACTGTTTGCTATTGTCCTTGCGTCGTCCACAAAAGTTTTTGGGCGAATCGTTGTAATTTTTGATTTCACTATAACACCTTTTGAATTATCCCTAAACGCCACTGCCGAACTGAAATCCACGACGTTTGATGCATGACCGCGATTAATTACGGGCGGCTCTTCTTTCGGTTCTAAAGGCGTTGACTGAATTTCTTCTTTGTCCTGTGAATCGCCGTCGCGGTCGTCTTCGTCAGAAGAAAATCCCAAAGACCTGCTGAATTTGTCCATTATACCCATCTCAAAAATCCTCCTTTTTAGCTTGTAGCTTGTAGCTTGTAGCTAATAAATTCGCTCACCGAAAATCGCCGTTCCCACTCGCACAATGTTCGCGCCTTCCTCTACGGCAATTTTGTAATCATGCGTCATGCCCATTGAAAGATAATCAAAGTTACGCCGCGTTTTAGCCAGCTCGTCAAAAATTTTTCTCATGCCTTTAAACAGCGGGCGGCACTGCTCAACGTCGTCATAGTTCGGCGCAATCATCATCAAGCCGCGCAGACGAAGATGTTTAAATTTTTCCACGCCGTCAATCAAACTTCGCAAATTTTCCTCAGCCACGCCAAATTTCGTGTCCTCTTTCGCCAAGTTCACTTGAATCAAAACGTCTTGAACTTTTTCAATCGCCGCCGCCGCTTTTTCAATCGCCGCCGCCAAATTTTCACTGTCAACAGAGTGAATCAAATCGAAAAGTTTCACGGCTTGCTTTGCCTTGTTCGTCTGAAGATGACCGATTAAATGTTTCGTCACGCCTTCACGCTCAAGAATGGAAAATTTTTCAGACGCCTCTTGAATCCTATTTTCTCCGATGTTCAATATCCCCGCGTCTATTGCCTCGCGCATCAAATCCACGCCGTGATTTTTCGTCACCGCCACAAGAATTATTTTTTCATCCTTCGCAATTTGCCGTCGATCCTTCGCGCGCTGAATTTCTTCAAGCACAAGCTGTATTTTTTCCCTTACGCTCAAGAATTTTTCACCTACCCCGTTAATATTAAACCACTTATCTTTTGTAGTCAACATCATAAAAATTTCACATAGAAAAATTTTCCGTTCACTCCACGCGAAAAAAATTTTTCATCAAAATTGTTATGTCGGCAAAATTTTTTACGGCGTCGGTTATGGCTTTCAAAAAAATTTCGTTGTGATTCAAGTCGACGGACAGTTCGCCAATCACTTCAAAAATTTTCCGCGCAGGTTTTTCATTGAACGAAAGAGCCGCCGCCTCAACGATTTTGAATTTCACGGCGAAGACGGCGTAATTGTGCTGAATCGTGCCGGAAATTTTGTAGGGATAAACGCCGCCGAAAAATTCATTGACTAGATAATTTTCAAGCGTCGTTGCATATTTCTTGAAAAATTTTTTGCGAACCTTCGGCGAAAAATCCAATTCAATTTGCCGCAAATATTTTTCTGCCGTGCCGCCGGAGATTTTTTCAAGCAAAAGTTTCATCAGCCGTAAAAAATCTTTTGGTTGAAAATTTACGCTGTCAATCAGGATTGGAATTTGTCGCAGGAAAAATTCTTCTGACGTATAAATTTTGTTCAGCGTGGGGATTGCGTTCAGGTCGCCGCGCCGCTGAATTTCTTCAAGTTGCCGCAGATAAAAGCCGAGAACGATTAGCCGCGCGTCGATTGAAAGGCGTCGTTCCTGCAGAATTGAAATTGCCGTCAACTGAATTTCGACTGCGTACGGCAAAATTTCTTGCGGCAAATTCGTTTCAGTCACGACAATTTGACGGCGCGCCCAATT
The DNA here is from genome assembly GCA_017444245.1 of Selenomonadaceae bacterium. GTDB lineage: Bacteria > Bacillota > Negativicutes > Selenomonadales > Selenomonadaceae > Quinella. The sequence continues at coordinate 2,723 of JAFSXD010000031.1, forward strand.
CGGCAATTCGATTTCCCGCGTTTCAAATTCTATTCGCCGTTTCGGATTAAGAATCAACTGCGCGGCAAGCGGACAAGTCAACGTTAAACTGCGCTCAATTATTCCGCCGACGTTGTAAATTTGACGAGGGTAACTCCTGCAAAGTTGCGAAATATTTTCTTCGCCGTGCTCAAGTTGAATTGAACAAAGTCCGTCCGCGTTCAGGAAAGGACATGCGCCGTCGTGACGTATGAAATATTCTCCGCCGTCAAAAAAAATATGGCGCGTCAATTCATGTTGGTCGCTCTCCATTTGCAAATATTTTTTGAAAGTGTCTTCGTCGACAGAAATTTTCCAATCGCGGCGGCAACAATTTGAAGGACAATTTTTTCCGTCGCAATGAAATTCGCTGACGTATTTCGGTTGAAGATAAACCGGCATTTTCTCTCCCGTTGTGGCAACTAACTAACTATCTATCTGGCGATCTGGCGATCTAGTTATCTAAAATACTATCACATTTTCTTTCTTTAAACAATCACCCACGAAAAGCGAAGATTGACATTGCAAGGCAGATATTTTAAAATCCTTTGAAGTAGCCGGTAGGGAGTAAGACCCCTTAACCACTAACTAAACAGATAGGAGAAATTAATTTATGGATAGAAATAAATTGCATTTCATCGGAATAGGCGGCGCGGGAATGAGTGCGCTTGCAAAAATTTTAATTGAATCAGGCTACACGATTAGCGGATCGGATTACGCGATTTCCTCAACAGTTGACATGTTGCGGAAGTGCGGCGCACAAATTTTTCTTGGACACAACGCCGAAAATATTTTGGACGACGCCGGACAGCCAAACGTTGACGCTATCGTTTGCTCTTCGGCAATTCCAAATGACAACCCAGAAGTCATGAAAGCCGCCGAATTGAATATCCCAAAACTTCATCGCTCCGATATAAATTCCATGTTGCTCAATGCAAAGAAAGGTATCGCCGTTGCCGGTGCACATGGCAAGACGACTACAACTTCAATGATTGGATTCGTACTTCACAACGCGGGAGTTGATCCGACAATAATTATTGGCGGCGAATCCGTCGATTTAAACACGGGCGCAGTCTTGGGGAAAAGTGATTACCTCGTTTCGGAGGCGGACGAAAGCGACGGTTCTTTTGTCACGCTGAAACCTTATCTTGCCGTCGTCACGAACATTGAGGACGATCACCTAGACCATTACGGAACGATTGAAAAAATTCATGAAGCGTTCAAAATTTTTTTGAGCAACATCAAGAAAGACGGCGCGGCAGTTTTGTGTTTCGACAATGAAGTTGTGCGCTCCATTGCCGCCGACCTTGATAAAAAATTTTTGTCGTACGCTATCGATTATCCCGCCGATTTCAACGCAAAAAATATTCGCGCAGATGTCAACGGAATTTATTTCGACGTTGTTCAGCGAATCGACGGCGAAGAAAAATTTTTGGGCGAAGTTTCTTTGCCGATACATGGGCGGCACAATGTTTTGAATGCGTTGGCAACAATCGTTGTTGCGTCGGAAGTTGGCGTACCTTTTGAAAAAATTGTTGACGGGCTGAAAAAATTTCATGGTGCGAAACGTCGTTTCCAGACAAAAGCGCGAATCAATGACATTTGGATTGTCGACGATTACGGGCATCATCCGACGGAAATTGCCGCGACACTCAAGGCGGCGCACGAGACCAATCCGAAAAGAATTATTTGTATCTTCCAGCCGCACAGGTACACGCGGACAAAACTTTTGCTCAATGAATTTGGCAACGCGTTCGTCGACGCAAATTTTTTAATCTTGACGGATATTTATTCGGCGGGCGAAAAACCTATCGACGGCATCAGCGGAGAATCGATTGTCAAGGCGGTTATCGAGACGACGAATCAGCCGGTAATGTACGTGCCGGAGCGCGGAAAAATTGTCGACTACTTGATTGATTTGGTTCGTCCCGGCGATTTGGTAATTACAATGGGCGCGGGCGATATTTACAAGACGGCGGACGATTTGATTGAGAGACTGAATCGGCGTTTGAAAAGTAAAATCGTCGTGCTCATGGGCGGACCTTCGACGGAGGCGGACGTTTCACGGCGAACAGGTAAAGCCATTGCCGACGCGCTGAAGACGAAAGATTACAATGTTGACACAATGGAACTTGAGCCGACGAATTTTGCGGCGGAGATTCAGAAAAAAAATTGTTCAATCGTTTTCAACGCGGTGCATGGATTTTGCGGCGAAGACGGGCTCGTTCAGGGAACTTTGGACATGCTGAAAATTCCCTACACCGGCTCAAGTGTTTTAGCCGCCGCGTTGACAATGGACAAAGTTGCGACAAAGCGCGTGTTGATTTCAAAAAATATTTCCACACCAAATTTTGAAGTCTACGAAAAAAATTTGTTGCAAGCACCGAGTGAAAAACTCCAAGCCGTTGCCGCGCACATTGAAAAAAAATTTGGAATTCCCGTCGTCATCAAAGCACCTTCGCAGGGCTCAAGTATCGGCGTTTACATTGTCGAACGCGCGAAAGATATTACAAACGCAATGGAGGCGGCGTTCAAGTTCGGCGACGAAATTTTGGTTGAAGAATTTATCAGCGGGCGCGAATTGACGGTTTCTATTTTGCAAAACTGCGACGAAGTGCAAGCGTTGCCGATTATCGAAATTACTACGACGACGGGGCGTTACGACTACGACACGAAGTACACGAAGGGCGCGTCGAAACATATTTGTCCCGCAGAATTGAGCGCGGAGCTCACGGAAAAAATTCAAGCAATGGCAGTTGACGCTTTCAAAGTTTGCAAATGCACGGGCATTGGGCGCGTTGATGTGATGTTGTCGGCTGAAAATATTCCTTACGTCATTGAAATTAATTCTGTGCCGGGCATGACTGAAACTTCGCTTGTACCGGATGCGGCGCGGGCGGCGGGAATTGAGTTTCCCGATTTGTGCGAAAAAATTTTGTTGGCGGCTAAGTTTTAGATCGATGGATCGATGGATCGATAGATCGATAGAATTTTGAAAGCTACAAGCTACAAGCTACAAGCTAAAAGGAGAATGTAATTGTTTGTCCATGAATTAATTGAGCGTGGACGCGCAGAAGATATTGCAATCGTCGACAACGGACGACGCATAACCTACGCTGACGCCGCGCAATCCATTAAAAAATTTCGCAATCGAATGTACGCGCTGGGCATTCGTCAAGGCGACAGAATCGCGCTTTTTTCACGCAACAGCGCAGAATTTATTTACACGTACTTGGCGGCGGCGTCATTGGGCGCAATTTGCGTGCCGATAAATTTTCAGCTTAGCCACCGCGAGACGGCGTTCATTCTGCGCGACGCCGGAATTGAACATATTTTGACGTACACGCCGCTTGAACTAGACGAACACGACGTTAAAGTTATACAGCATGACATTAAAACTTTTGCTGACGTTGACAGCGACGTTGACGCGCCGGAACTTCCCGCAGATTTTGATGAAAATACTCCCTGCGCAATAATTTACACTTCGGGGACGACTGGCAATCCGAAAGGCGCGGTGTTGTCCCATAAAAATCTTGTCCGCAACGTTGAGCAAATTGACGTGATGAAATGCCGCCGCGAAAATAAAGTTTTGTGCGTCTTGCCGATGTATCACTGTTTCGGTTGGACTTGTTGCGTGCTTTACAGTTTGTATTGCGGCGCGGAGATTTACGTTTTGCGTTCCTTCAAGCACCGTGAAACCGTCGATTTGATTCGTGACGAAGGAATTACCGATTTATACGCCGTGCCTTCGATTTACAGGCTGATAACGACGCTGGGCACTGCCGAAGATTTGAAAACGGTACGACTTGCCATGTGTAGCGGGACGACGTTACCGCTGAAGGTTGCAAAAGATTTTGAATCGAAGTTTGGCATAAAACTTTCTGAAGGCTACGGATTGTCTGAAGCGTCGCCGATTGTCACGTTAACTGTTCCGGGCGAAGAGCGCGAAGGTTCGATAGGAAAAGTAATTCCTGATGAAGTTCTTGAAGTCGTCGACGCGCATGGAAATATTTTGCCTGCGGGTGAAGTCGGAGAACTTCTCGTGAGCGGCGATAACGTAATGGTTGGCTACTGGAAAAATCCGGAGGCGACGGCTGAAACGATTGACGCGCAGGGCAGGTTGCACACGGGCGACATTGTGCGAATCGACGCGGACGGTTACGTTTACATCGTCAATCGCGTGAAAGATATGATTATCAGTATGGGAGAAAATATTTATCCGCGTGAAGTTGAAGAAATTATTTATCGCTTTGAAGGCATTCAAGACGCGGCGGTTGTCGGCGTCGAAGATAAACTGCGCGGGCAAGCGGGCGCATGTTTTTACGTCGTGAAAAAAGGTTGCGTCATTGATATTCGCGAGCTGAAAAAATTTCTGCAGAAAAATCTTGCGCTGTATAAAATCCCGCGTGAATTCCATGAAGTCAACGAATTACCGCGAACTTCGACAGGAAAAATTTCCAAACGAAAAATTTTAGAAGAATTTTTAGGCATCACGGATTAGAAAAAAATTTTTGAAAGGAAGTTTTGAACATGTCAACACCGCACAATTCAGCAGAAATTGGAGAAATTGCCGAAAGAGTTTTACTGCCGGGCGATCCGTTACGCGCAAAATTTATCGCAGAAAATTTTTTGACGGACGCAAAACAGTACAACTCCGTGCGAAATATTTTTGGATTCACGGGGAAATACAAAGGCGTGCCCGTTTCCATTCAATCGACGGGTATCGGCATTCCCTCATTCAGCGTCTACGTTCACGAACTGATTCATGTTTACGGCGCGAAAAAATTAATTCGTACCGGAACTTGCGGCGGCATGCACGACAGTTTAAGATTGCGCGACGTTTTAATTGCTCAAGGTTCTTCAACTGATTCGTCGATTGTCAAACAAACTTTTGGCGGCGCGATAAACTTTTCTTTGCTGGCGGATTTTGATTTACTCTTGAAAGCAGTCAACGCGGCGAAAAGTTTAAATGTTCCCGTCAAAGTCGGCAACGTCATTTGCACGGACACTTTCTACAACGATTACAGCGATTTGAACGGCACTTTCACTTCCAACGGGCTGACGCTTGATGAAAAGATGATTCGTCACGGAATTTTAGCCGTCGAAATGGAGTCCGCCGCGCTTTATCTTCTTGCCGCCGCCGCGCAGGTTCAAGCCCTTGCAATTTTCACGGTGAGCGATCACATTATCCGCCACGAACACGCAACCGCCCAAGAACGCGAAAAAGATTTCGGCGACATGATTAAAATTGCACTGGACACGATTACAGATTAGCCGAAAATTTTTTGAATAACGCAAAAAAAATTCCTACGAGAAAATTTTTCCGTAGGATTTTTTTGTTGACCAACTATCGATCCAACTAATGTGACAGTTTCAATTTAGAAAAAAAGTTCGACAAGTGATTTTGCCTTCTGTTAAAGAAAGCCGGACCGATTGCTTTTGCCAAAGTTTCGCCGTTAAGACTGCGCGTAATTCCGCCGTTTTCGGCAACGGAAATTGTCCCCGTCTCTTCGCTTACGATTAAAACCAAAGCGTCGCATTGTTCAGAAATTCCTATGGCGGCGCGATGACGCGTTCCCAATTCCTTTGGCAAGCCGGGCTTTTCAGTCAGTGGCAAGTAACAGCCCGCCGCAATTAATCTGTTGCCGCGAATGACTGCCGCGCCGTCATGCAATGGCGTATTCGGAATGAAAACGTTCAACAAAAATTCTGATGTTATGAGTGCGTCAATTTTTATTCCCGTCGCGCTGATGTCGTTCAAGCCCATTTCTCTTTCGATAACCAGCAACGCCCCCGTCTTCGTACGCGAAAGTTCCAGCGACGCCTTAACCAATTCATCAACGACATCTTGAGCTTGCTTTTTGTCCAAATCCATGCGCTTTTCAAATAAAAATTTTCCTTCGCCCAATCTTTCAAGCGTTCTCCGCAATTCCGGCTGAAACACAATCGGCAGGGCGACAAAAGTCCAAGTCACTATTCTTTCAAAGAGCCACGAAAGCAAATGCAAGTTCATGATGTTGCACAAAATATTTGCCGTGAATAAAACAATTAATCCTTTGACGAGCGTAACTGCGCGCGTGCCTTCAAGCATCATGTAAAGTTTATAAATTATGACTGCAACCAGAATTACTTCCAAAATATCAGTAGCGTTGACTGTGGAAATTAATCCGCGTAGTCTTTCGAGCCAGTACCAATCCATAGGCATAACCTCCCCCTTGATTGAATCGAATTTTTAGGGAAAAACCTTACCGAAAATTTTTTCAATAACTCAAAAAAATTCATCACCACAGACGTGGGATGAATTAAGTGAACGATCTCAAAAAAATTTCCAAAAACGTTATGCTTTACCAAAAATCTTTTACCTTATCAAAAATTTTTTACACTGCCAAAAATTTTTCGACGAATTATCTTGAGCGGCGATTTTCCAAAACACTTTGATACATACGGCGGCGCGCGGGTTTTTCCTTAAGAGCCTCGTTGAAGTCTTCGTCCAATCCTTTGACGACGGTGGGTTTGTCTTCTGATTCGCGAACGGTGGAGACAGCAGACATTGCCGCCGCGCTTTGTTGAGCTTTCTTTTGTAATTCGGCAGAGCAAGCTGGGCAATACGTTCCCGTTTTAATCATCGTGCCGCAATTCGCGCATGGATGAACCGCCTCAACTTTTCTGTTTGAATTTAATTTTGACGAGATAACTTCCATTGAAAGGCGTTTGACGCTGTCAGCCGGTGCGCCGGTAGCTTCTGCCGCCTCGCGTAAGGTTGCCTTTGGATTGTCGCGCATGTATTCTTTCATTTTGTCTTTTGCGGCACGATCTACCGCGTCACATTCGGGGCAAAGTTTTTCTCCGCGCATTGAGCTGAAGAGTCTGCCACACTGTTCGCAGTAAGCTAATTTCGCCTGCGTGTTTTTCTTCGGTCTAAGCATATTCAATCACCCTTCGATAGTTTACCAGACAGAAAAATTTTTGTAAAGAAATTCAAAAAACTTTTGACAACAGGCAAGATTAGGGACTATGGAAAAAATTTTTCCTACAAACTACCAGCTACAAGCTACAAGCTACAAGCTACCAAAATTTTTTCCTTAACTTGCTCGGTCGAAATATATTCCAGACAATCCAAATTTCTCGGACAAGTTCTTTTCCAACAAGCTTTGCAACGCCGCATAATTTCAATGGCATTTTGAATTTGCCCGTAAGGACCATTTCTGTTGGCATCGGTGGGACCCATGAGCATGACGGTTGGAATTTTCAAACCCGCCGCTAAATGCACAACGCCCGTATCTCCGCCAAGCACGAGAGAAGAATTTTTCACGACGCATGCAAGTTGCGGCAAAGTCGTTTGGTTGACGAGATTAATCGGCGGAATTTCCATGAACGATTCAATTTCCGCCGCCCGCTGTTCGTCAACCGCGCCATTGCCGACAATCACGGGGACAATTTCAAAATCGTAAAGCCAGTCCGCAATTTCCGCAAAAGATTCCGTCTTCCAACGCTTATTTGCCCAATTCGCACCGACGGCAAGCACGGCGTATTTGTTGCCCGCGCGCATTCCCGCCAGCTCCGTAATTATTTTTGTCTTTTCAATTTCTTCAGGCGGAATTTCCAGCGGGAACTTTACCTCTTTGACTTTGCAACCGATTGCCCGCGCAGTGTCCAAATATCTTTCGACAATATGCCCCGTTGAATTTTTTCCAACGACCGGCGTCGAAACTTTGTCGCTGAATTCGCGCATGTTGCAAATGCCCAGCTTGATGTTCGACCGCGCAAAAAAAGCGATTGCCGCCGACTTGAACAGCCCTTGCAAATCCAAAACTGCGTCGTAATTTTCTCGTTGAAGTTCACGACGGAAAGGTAGAAATAATTTTGCAAAACCTTTCAGCGTGCGGAAATTTTTTTTCTGAAACAAAATTATCCTGTCAACGCACGGATTCATTTTCAGCAATTCATATGACGGCGGCTCAACAACCCAAGTTATATGCGCGTCGGGGAATGTTTCCTTTATCGCGTAACTGACCGGCAACGCGTGTATTACGTCGCCAATCGCGCTAAGCTTGATGATTAAAAAATTTTTCATGGCTTAACCAAAAAAGCTTGAAGCTTAAAGCTTGAAGCTTAAAGCTTAAAGCTTGAAACTTACTTCATCATCAACGTGGCAATTTTGCTCGCAATGTCCGCAGGATTCTCCGGCAAAATTCCTTCAATCAACAACGCCTGCGCGTACAAAAGCTGACAAAAATCTTTGAAGGCGTCCGCATTTTTATCCAGCGCGTGCAACGAACTCAACTTTCTGAAAAGCGTGTGGTTGGGGTTGAGTTCCAAAATTTTGTGCGCCTTGAAGAACGGATTATTCATCGGCGAAAAAGTCTGTTCCATGTTCAGCGAAGGACCATTCGCGCCCGTAACAAGGCAGACCGCCCCAGATTTGAGCCGCGAAGTCAACCGCACTTCGTTAACCGCCTCGCCAATCGCCGCCTTCACGTCCATTAAAAGTTCTTCGTACGAACGCGACAATTCTTCAAGTTCAGTTTTTTTCTTCGCATCGTCCTCGTCCAAATCAAAATCTTCACGATTGACGGATTGAATTTCTTTGTTATCGTAACTTACAAGCGCGTTGATTGCAAATTCGTCAACGGGATCTATCAAGTAAATTACTTCAATGTTGCGTTCGCGCAGAAGTTCAAGTTGCGGAAGTTTTGCGATTGACGCCGCGTCCTTGCCCGTCGCACAATAAATTTTTTTCTGCGTCTCCGGCATGCGCTCAACGTACTCTGCAAGCGTCGACAATTTTAAATCCTTCGACGTTGTGAACAATAACAAATCCTGCAAATCTTTTTTAACTTGCTCGTCGTAAGAGTTATTGTAAACGCCGATTTTCAACGACTTGCCGAATTGCGCCCAAAATTCTTCGTAATGTTCGCGGTCATTCTTGAGCATCTTTGAAAGTTGCTTGAGAATATTTTTTTCCAACGACCGCCCAATTTTTTTTACGTCATGACTTTGCTGGAGAATTTCACGCGAAACATTCAGCGGCAAATCCGGCGAATCGACAAGACCTTTGATGAAACGGAAATGATCCGGCAAAAAATCTTTGCACTTGTCCATTACGAAGACGTGGCGCGAATAAAGTTGCAAGCCCGGTTCATAGTCCGCGAAAAATAAATTTGACGCGGCGCGTTTCGGAATGCAAAGCAACGCCGTATATTCGACCGTCCCTTCAATTTTTGAATGGAAAATTTCCATTGGCTTTTCCCATTCGTGGAATTGATGACGGAAAAATTCGTCGTACTCTTCCGGCTTGATGTCCGCCTTGTTGCGCGTCCAAAGCGGTTTCATTGAATTAACCGTGCGAATTTCAATTACGGTTTTGTCGTTTTCGTCTTTGCTCTCAAAATTCATTTTAATCGGATAACGAATGTAGTCCGAATATTTTTTGATGAGCCCTTCGATAACGTGTTGGTTCGTGAATTTAAAATCTCCGTCGCCGCAAAACTCCGGCTTGAGGTGCAGAATAATTGTCGTGCCGCGCGATTCTTTTTCAAACTCCTCAATGGTGTATTCGCCCGCGCCTTCGCTTGTCCACTTGACGGCTGAAGTTTCGCCCGCCTTTTTCGTAGTGAGTTCAACTTTTTCTGAAACGATAAACGCCGAATAAAATCCGACGCCGAATTGTCCGATGAGTTCTTCTTTAAGGCTGTCTTTCGTGTCGTTGATTTTGTCAAGGAAAGCGCGCGTTCCGGATTTTGCGATCGTTCCGATATTCGCAATGACTTCGTCGCGCGTCATTCCAATTCCCGTGTCAGAAATTGTGATTGTCTTTGATTCTTCGTCGGGTATCACGAAAATTTCAAAGTTTTCATTGCCGTCTAAAATTTCTTGATTGGTCAGCGATTCAAAATGAAGTTTGTCGAGGGCGTCGGAGGCATTTGAAATGAGTTCGCGCAAAAAAATTTCCTTGTTGGTATAAATTGAGTTAACAACCAAGTCGAGCACGCGTTTAGTCTCGGCTTGAAATTCTAAAGTTTCAGTAGACATTTTTTCTCCTATCATCTAAACAATAAACTTACTGAACGTTGTGCTTGAATGCGCAGGACAACATCGCCGATTGATTGAGCCATTGACAGCACAACAATTTTCGGAGATTGTTTTTCCGGCGGCAAAGGAATTGTATCCGTGACGATGAGCTTTTCGATAACGGAGTTGTCAATTTTTTCTACGGCGTTTTTGCTCAAAACGGGGTGGGTGCACGCGGCGAGAACGGAACTTGCGCCGAGCCGTTGTAATGCTTTCGCGCCTTCGCAAAGACTTCCCGCCGTGTCAACAATATCGTCAATCATCAGTGCAACTTTATCGTTCACGTCGCCGATAATGTTCATGACTTCGGCTTCACCGGGACGCGGACGGCGTTTTTCAATTATGGCGATTGGTGCTTTAAGATAATCGGCAAGCGCACGGGCACGAGTGACGCCGCCCAAATCGGGACTAACGACAACTAATTCTTTGTCAAATTTGTGTTGCTTAAAATAATCCGCAATGACGGGCGCGGCTAAGAGATGATCAACGGGAATGTCAAAAAATCCTTGAATCTGCGCGGCGTGCAAGTCGACGGTAATAACGCGGCTGATTCCCGACGCCACCATTAAGTTAGCCACGAGTTTTGCGGAAATTGGTTCACGCCCGCGCGTTTTTCTGTCTTGCCGCGCATAAGCGTAGTAGGGGACAATCGCCGTGATACTGTGAGCAGATGCGCGTTTGCATGCGTCGGCAAGAATCAATAAATCCATGACGTTATCATTGACGGGATGAGAAGTAGGCTGAACGATAAAAATATCTTTGCCGCGAATACTTTCGTTAATCATGACTTCCGTTTCGCCGTTGTTGAAACGCCCAACCGACGCGTCGCAAAGCCGAACTTTTATGTAGTCCGAAATTTTTTGCGCCAGCTTGGGATTGGCATTGCCCGTCATTAAACAAAGTTTGCTTGTGTCAACGTTGTGATTTTCCATAAATTTCTTAAGCCTCCGTCTATCCTAAAAATTTTTCTTCGTCCTGAAAAAATTCATCACGTGCCAAATAAATCTGAATGCGTCCCCGTAGCAGTCGCGGACAAAATTAATTCATCCTCAAAAATTTGGTAGAGCAAAAGCCAATTTGGTTCAATGTGACATTCACGAAAATCTTTCAAATCCCCAGTTAATTGATGGTCATTAAAATTTTCTGGGAGAGGTTCGCCAGTTTGAAGCAAACTCAAAACATCTACCCGTTTTGAAATATCTTTGCCGCGTTTTTTTGCACGCTTAACGTCTTTTTTCATGCGATTTGTGTAGGAAATTTTATACATCTTACAATCAATCAGCGAGCATCGCAGCTACAGCGTCTTCTGCGGTGTCAAAAGGTCCGCACAAATTTTTTCTAGCTCTAGTGTCTTCAATCGCCTCAACCAAATCATCAGGCAGGGAAGCTGTGTTCTCGTGCTTGAAAATTTTTTTTGGGCTGAAAATATCTCTGTGATTTTGAGGAATGTCATCGTAGAAATCACCGTTAAAAAAATCTTTTGAGTTGAACACCCAAAGTGGATTTCTTTCAACATTTATGTTGGTGTCAAGCAAAAAATTATTCATAAAGCACACCTCCAATTTCACTTGGCAACGTTGTCAATGAGATTGGGCAGTTTGAAAGGTTCGCCGCCGAGCAACCTAAAGCGCAATATGTCCACAGACGCGGCTAGACGTTGCATATCGCGTTCAAAGTCATCTTGTTTGTAAAAATCTTCGTCGTTAAACAAATTGGCGTAGTGAGTGCAACCCGAGCAGTTTAAATTGCAACTATCAATCAAATTTGTTTCTGCGTAAGTTAAGAATCCTTTGTGTGTGTCCAAGACGTAAACCGGACTGAACGGGTAGTTGCGCAGAACACAGACTCTAGGAATCCCGTAAAGTTTGCATGCTTTGATAATTTTTTTTGCCGCGTCCGTGTACGCATTCATATTCAGGAGCAATCCTTCAAGTTGATGAGCGTCCATCAGCCGCCTAAACTCATGTAAATTTATAATTGGCAAAAAGACTTGAGGACGTACCCCCCCCGTTAGGCTGGTCAACGTTTAATTCATAAGTCAAAGTGATATCTCTAAAAACTTCACTTATTTGTTGTACATTAAAAAGACTTCCGCAAACTGCAAAATTCATTATCGGTAAACCCTCCACAAAATTAATCACCGAAAATTTTTACGCGTTAACAGAATTGAGATTGCGCACGGGGAAAGTGAAGTAAGTATCAGGGTACGGTTCATCTTTCAGCGTGAAGTGCCACCATTCCGTTTCCAGCGGCTTGAAACCATGACGCAGCATAGCGTCGCGCAAAATTTTTCTGTTCGCAATTTGTTTTTTCGTCAAGTCTCCTTTGTAGTCCGGATGCGAACGCTCACCGAAATAATCGAACGTGCCGCCCATGTCAACTTCCTTGCCCGTCTTCATGTCGAAAAGCGTTAAATCAACCGTACTGCCGCGACTGTGTCCGGAATGTTCAGCGATGTAACCCTGCGGAAAAAGTACGTCTTTGTTCAGTTCGGGATAAAAATATTTTTTCATGCGCGTATCGTTAAAATCTTTCGCCCACGCCATGAAATTATCAACAGCCATTTGCGGACGATAGGCATCATAAATTTTCAGCCGGTAACCTTTGTTCCGCAAATCGTCGGCAACTTCTTTCAACGCCGTCGCCGCTTCCTTCGTCAACAGTGCGCAAGGTTCTTCATAGCCTTTGATTCTGTCGCCGACAAAATTGTACGTTGAATAGTAACGAATTTCTTGGATTATATCCGGCACGACATCGGACAGCACGACGAAACCGGATGAGTCCGCAGAAAATTTTTCCGCGCTCACGTAATTTGGCATGATAAAACTCAACGCCGCGATAAGTAACAAAATTTTTTTCACTGCACTAAACATGGTGACAACATCTCCAAAAAAATTTTTAATCAGCATAAGATTGGGGATTGGGAATTGGTAAAAAACTCTTCACTTTTAGAATTATAGCCGCCCAAATTTATTTTTGCAACAATAGATTTTCAAGCCTGCAAGTGTTATAATTCACGAAGTTATTTTTACCGGCGGAGGTGGTGTAGTGAACAAATTGAAGTTCACATTTTTTTTAATCGGCGTACTTGTTCTGGGATTTTTTTTCGGTTTGTATGCTGATGACGTTGAAAAAATTTCTTCAGATATTCAAAACGAATACAAAAAAATTACAGATACAGAAATTGAAATCGCTACGGTTACGAATGAAGCCGCCGTCAACAGTTTGGACTTCAGCAACGCGCCGCGTTTCAGCAATTATCAGGACCTCGTGCGCTATCTCAAGGAGTGCAAAAAAAATTTGGAAACAAAAGTTTCCGTCATGACGACTAACGGATTTTCTCCAAACATTAACGAATTGATTCAAGACGTTGCCTGTTGGAATTTGAAGTCCACAACGTACAGCAACGGCAGTGAAAATATCGGAATCGTTTTTGAATTTACAAATTATCCCGGCGAACGCGTCGCTTATGCCTACCTGCACAACGACACTTCTTTCTTGACCAACGAAGAAAAAAAATTGTACAAAATCGCCGTCCAAATCGTCAACGAGGCAAAAAAATTTTCGTCCGGACACACCAACCCCGCGCTTTATCGGGAACTGTACATTCACGACGCAATTACTCAACGCGTAAATTATTACAGCGGAAGTGGTTCAAAAAATCTTCAGCGCGCTCAATCCGCAATCGGCGCATTGATTGACGGGAAAGCAAATTGTCAAGGATATTCGGACGCGTTTTACATGCTGGGGACAATGTGTCGTTTGAACGTTGACAAAATCGCGGGCAACGCGGGCAACGAATCGCATATGTGGAACGTCGTAAATTTCGGCGACGATAAATTTTATTTCGTGGACGTGACGTGGGACGACGCATCTTACACTTTTTCGGACACGGGCGAATATTCCGGGCACATTTATTTCAACGCGCCCGCCGACGTTATGACAACGCATTCATGGAAAAATCCTCCCGTGAATCTCCAACAACACCCAGACGGACGATATTTTTATTACACGGAAGAATTTAATAACTCTGACGGAGAATTTTTTGGCGCGTACTTGAAGACGCCGCAGGATGCGTTGAAATACGTTGCAAAGAGAATTGCCAAAGGGCAGAATATGAATTACGTTTGCTCTGCCACTTACGACAAAAAATATTCTGAACCGCAATTTGCGATAAAGTATTTGACGAATAATCTTTTGCCGAATATTTACGGTTGGCGTGGCAGTGTCAGGTTGAATGTATCGACGCGCGGAAATTACATGTTCTTTACGGTCGAATCAAAGCGGGGTTAGATCGATGGATCGATGGATCGATAGAATTTTTTTAAACGCAGAAAAGTAGGGTTTGACATGGATAAACTTCAATGGAAAAAATTTTTTGAAAACAAAACCGAACATTGTCGAGTTTTGGTAATCGGCGACGTGATGATTGACAAATATTATCACGGCGATGTAAGTAAATTTGCCAGCGATGCCCCCGTTCCCGTTGCCAAGATTGTAAAAAGACGTGCGGCACTCGGCGCGGCGGCGAACGTTGCAAATAATCTTGCGCTCATGGGTTGCAAAACTTACCTTGCAGGTTTTGTCGGCGACGACCACAATTTTGAAACTCTTTCCGATTTGCTCACGAAAAGTGAAATTAATCAAGACGGATTAATTACGACAAAATCTCCCACGACGACGAAAGTTAGAATCATCAGCGGGCATCAGCAAATGTTTCGTATGGATTTTGAAGAAAGTTCGCCGAAGGAAGACAGGTATTTTGAGCAACTTGAAAATTACGTTTGCATGAGATTGAACGACGCCTTCGACGCGGTTGTTATCGCCGATTACGAAAAAGGAGTTTGCACGGAATATTTTTGCGCCGCAGTGATGAAAGCCGCCCACAGTCATGGCGTCCCCGTCGTCGTCCTGCCGTACGGACAACGTTGGATTAAATACGCGCAGGCAGATTATTTGACGCCAAATATTTCAAAGATAAACAAAGTCATGCTTAGTCCCGTTGACGGAAAAGACAGTGACGCAGTCGAACGCGCGGGCAGGTACGTCATGAGAAAATTCAAAGTGAAAAATGTTTTGGCTACGCGTTCAGCTTACGGCGTCACGCTCGTCACGGAAAATAACGCCGTCCACATTCCAACGCGCTTTCAAGAAGTTTTCGACAGCGCGGGCGCATCTGATACCGTCGCCGCAGTTTTTTCAATGGCTCTTGCCGGCGGCTTGAAACCTGCTGACGGCGCATTCATTACGAACATTGCGGCAAGTGTCGTAATTTCAAAATCAGGAACTTATGCCGTGACGCGCAACGATATTTTCAAGGCGTTGGCGTTGTTTGAAGAAAATACTCCGCACGCCGTCGGCATGGCTAATTAATACAGCGAAGGAGCTACAGAATGGCAATACTTGAATTAAAATTGGCGGGCGATCCCGTGTTGAAGCAACACTGCGAAGAAGTCACGAAGATTGACAAACGCATAAAAAAACTTTTAGACGACATGGCAGAAACGATGTACGCCAGCGAAGGCGTTGGAATTGCCGCGCCGCAAGTCGGTGTTCTCCTTCGCGTTGTCGTCGTCGACGTGGACAAAAAACGTTACGAATTGATTAACCCCGTGATTACTTATCGCGAAGGTTCAGCTGTCGACTCTGAAGGTTGTTTGTCCTGTCCAAATCTTTTTGGCGACGTTGAACGCGCAGAAAAAATTCGTGTGAAGTACACGACGCGATTTCACAAAGAAAAGGAACTTGAGGCGGAGGGGCTTTTGGCTCGTTGCATTCAGCACGAAATTGATCATCTTAACGGTCGACTTTTTATCGACATTGCGAAAAATATTTCTCACGGAAAAAAACAGAACTAACGATCTAGCGATCTATCGATCCATCGATCCATCGATCTATCGATCCAATTAAGGTGTTACCATGCGGAACAAAAAAATTTCTAATGCGGCGGTTGGCAGAATTGTCCTTTACTACAGGACGCTGAAAACTTTGGAGCAAAGCGGCGAAAAAATTATTTCATCCGGCAAACTGTCAAAACTTTTGGAGTTCACGCCGGAACAAATTCGACAAGACCTTTCGTACTTCGGACAATTCGGCGTTAAAGGTGTAGGCTATGACGTGGAAAATTTGCGGCGTAGCTTAGAAAATATTTTGGGGCTGAAGTACAGCTGGAATTTGGCGATTGTCGGCGTCGGCAACTTGGGGCGGGCGATTGCCAACTACAAAGCTTTTCCCGGAATGGGTTTTTTTGTCAACGCGCTTTTCGACGTTTCAAAAGATTTGATTGGAAAAAAAATTAACGGCGTGAAAATTTATGACAGTGAAAATCTCGGCTCTGTCGCAAAACGAAAATTTATTGACATTGGCGTTATCACCGTTCCCGAAGATCAAGCGCAAAAAGTTGTGAACGTTTTGGTTGACGTTGGCGTTAAGGGAATTTGGAATTTTGCGTCGACGAAAATTTTTGTGCCGCCTGAAGTCAGTATCGTTAATGAAGATTTGGCTGTTGGTCCTACTGCTTTAAGCTACAATTTGTCCAAGAAGTAGAAACTACAAGCTACAAGCTACCAGCTACAAGCTACAAGCTACCAGCTAACAACTACAAGAGGAGCGATTTTGAAAATGTCTAACGGAAGACCACATATCGTAATTGTCGGCGGAGGTTTCGGCGGAATAAAACTCGCTAAACTTTTCGCAAAAGAAAATGTTGATGTAACTTTGGTGGATCGCCACAACTTCCATTTATTTCAGCCGCTGTTGTACCAAGTTTCAACGGCTGTGTTATCCGAAGATGAAATTGCGTATCCAATCCGAACTTTTTTCCGCAGTAACAAAAATGTAAATTTTTTCATGGCAAAGGCAAGGGGCGTCGACCAAGCGCGAAATGTTTTGCTGACTAATCACGGCGAAATTTCCTACGATTATTTAGTTATTGCCGCCGGCGCGACGACAAATTTTTTCGGCATGAAAAGTGTCGAAGAGCACGCCTTCGGCATGAAATCAATTCAAGAGGCGTTGCACATTCGCAACCATGTTATTCATGAATTTGAACGCGCAGATAAACCCTACCGCACTCCTGAAGACAGAAAAAAACGCATGACTTTCGTCGTCGTTGGCGGAGGACCTACCGGCGTTGAAGAGGCGGGCGCGATTAGCGAATTGATTGAGATTCAGAAAAAAGAATTTCATCACTTGGACTTCAACGACGTGCAAGTAATTTTGATTGAAGCGACGCCGCGTCTGTTGCCGATGATGCCGGAGGATTTGCAAAAAGAAACTGTCCGCGTGCTGGAGAAAAAAGGCGTCCGCGTCATGCTCGAAACTCAAGTTGTCGATTACGACGGCGATATTTTGTATTTGAAGAACGGCGTACAAATTCCAACGACGACAGTAATTTGGGCGGCGGGCGTTCGCGCAGTTGACCTCATGAGAAATTGCGGCGGCGAAAATATTCGTGACGGGCGGCTTGTCATTGAAGAAGACCTCATGGTTAAAGGCGCAGTGAATAAAAATTTCTTCGCGATAGGCGACTGCGCGTCTTTCATGCATGGAGATATGAAACGCCCATTGCCGACAGTTGCCCCCGTTGCAACTCAACAGGCGGTTGTTGCTCACAAAAATATTATGAAGTTAATCAAAGGCGACACCAACCTTGAAAAATTTGTCTACAAAGATTTGGGCGCAATGGCGACGATCGGGCGCGGGCAAGCAGTCGTCGGCAAACCGCGTATGACGGGATTTTTGGCGTGGTGCGCGTGGATGTTCGTCCATTTAATTCGTCTTGCCGGCGCACACACAAACTTCACTGTCGCTATCAAATGGACGTGGAATTTACTTTCGGGCGTCAGGCTCGGAAGAATCATAGACAATATTACTTTGGACACTTGAAAAAATTATTGACAACAAATTTCATTTGAGATATAATTCAGCCAAGCTATCCTAAGCTCTCCTAAAAAATAATCACTTCATTTGGGCGATTTGTTGATTGGAAAAATTTTAAGCGGAAATTTTTCAACATGAAAACGATAAAACGGCTCAAAAAAAGACTCAACGTTCTTGGTTGAGTCTTATTTTTTTTGTCGTGAAAATTTTTTCGTCATGAAAATTTTTTTTCGTCACTTAAAATGTTCGAGAATTGCCATGACAAAGTAAGTGAAACCTGCGGCGATTAGCGGACCGACGGCAATTCCCTTGAAGAAGAAAACGCCCGCCATTGTGCCGACAATCAGCGCAGGAATGACGTTAGGATTTTCTTGCATAAGCGGCACGCCGACACCGCCCGATATTGCCGCCAAAAGCCCCGCAGTCACCGCGACAATTCCTATCGGCGTTTTGAAAGATTCAACAATCGTTTGCACCGTAACCGTTCCGTTCGCGATTGGCACGAGAACCGCCGCCGTCAAAATAATTATTCCCAGCGTCAAGCCGTGACCGCCCATCCATTCGAGAATCACGGGTTGATTGCTGACTTGCGACAAAATTTTCAAAATCAAAACGATTATCGCCGCGTAAGTGACTGTTGAGTTGTGCCCGACGACGCCCAAAATTAAAACTGCCGCCAATGCAATATATTCGCTCATTTGCCACCGTCCGTAGCCAAAAGTAAAGTCGTTACCATGTCGTTAGAGTTCGTCATAATTATGATGTAAGTTTTTCCATGCGCGGCAATGTGAAGGTCTGAAGTATAAACTCCGTTTTCGGTTTTTCCGCCCTTGACTAACTGCGCGGCTTGTTCCGGCGTGAAGTCCAAAGCCCAAAGAGTGGACAGCATGATATTTCTGTATTTGTCCGCCCAATTATCATTTACTTTGAAAACGAACTTCATGGAATGAACGCAACCGCTTGAGTCGACGTAGTACGCAACGAAACCTTCAGGCGGAGAGGACGCGTCGCCCGCGAAAAGTGCCGACCACGCAGTTAATCCGTAATTTGGCAAATCGCTTTTCTCGTCGCGAATCAAACCTGTTATCGCAATGGGGCAAGCTCTTTTCATCGTGTCCGTTTGCAACATTATCGTCATCTTTTGCAAAAAATTTTCCGCGCTGATATTTGAAAGCCTAACCTGCGCGGCGTTGCAAGTGGCGAAGGAGAAAAACGCCGTGCAAATTACCAAGCTGAACAAAAATTTTTTTACGTCCATGAACTTAAGCCTCCTCCAAAGAAAATTTTACATCAGCGGCAAAATTTTAATCATCTATTGACAGAAAGGAAAATAAAGTGTTGTAAGCGATCTTGCCACTGCCGAACGCAATTTTTTTGTCAGCCGACTTTTGCAGTCTGGAAATATAAAGACCGTTTTCGTTCACCGCGCCGCCCTTCAAAATTTGAGTGCGCTCGTCCGTCGTGAAATTTAACGTGTTTAATGCAACTTCCCAAAAATTATTGTTCACGATTTCTTGCGTCGCGCCGTCGACAATGTAAGCACCTATCGCCAGCAAGTGATTTTCTTTGTCCGTGAAAAAAGTTACACGGTCGCCTCCGGCTGAACTTCCTTTTGGAATAAGAGTCGCCGACCATCCCAAAACGGGTTCTGTGCCATCTTCCATGTCGAGGTCTCGGGCGCGTTGCAAATCGTTCACTTCCAAAAGTTTTTCCGCCAAATTTTTCTGCAGTTCCCCAACGAATTGTTCAACCGTCATGTCCGAAAGCAATTTTGATTCGGCACTTGCGGAGGCGGCTGAAAAAATTGTTGCGAACAACGCAATTACCATGAAAAATTTTTTGAACGTCTTAACCATGTCAATAGCCCTCTGCGCGGGTGGAAATTTTTTCTTGAACGTAGGAAACAAAATCGTCGACGCTCATTTCAAAACTTTCCTTAGAACCATGCTTGCGAATGGGGAGAATGCCCGTTTCAATTTCCTTGTCGCCGATTACGATCGTGTAAGGAATTTTTTTAACCTGCGCGTCACGAATTTTTTTGCCGGTCTTTTCGCTTCTGTCGTCGACTTCCGCGCGGAAACCGAGATTGAAAAATTTTTCGCGGAGCTTGTGAGAAAAATCCGAATGGGCATCAGTTATCGGCAAAATTTTTATTTGAACGGGAGCAATCCACACGGGGAACGCGCCCGCGTAATTCTCAATCAAAATTCCGATGAAACGTTCGATTGAGCCGTAAACGATGCGGTGAACCATGATAGGACGATGTTTCTGCCCGTCCTCGCCGGTGTACTCTAAATCAAATCTTTCAGGCAACATCATATCTAGTTGAATCGTGCCGCATTGCCACGTGCGCCCAATAGAATCTTTCAAGTGAAAATCGATTTTCGGTCCGTAGAACGCGCCGTCGCCTTCGTTAATGACATATTCCAGCCCGCGATTGTCCAACGCCTTCTTCAATGCCGCCGTCGCCGATTCCCAAATTTCGTCACTGCCCATAGAATTTTCCGGACGCGTCGAAAGTTCCGCCTTGTACGTCAAGCCGAAAGTTTTATAAACTTCGTCGAAAAGGTCTATCGTCTTTTGAATTTCGCCTTCGATTTGTTCAGGCGTCATGTAAATGTGCGCGTCGTCCTGCGTAAAATTTCTGACGCGGAAAAGTCCATGCAACGCGCCGCTAAGTTCGTGGCGGTGGACAAGTCCCAACTCTGCAAGTTTCAGCGGAAGTTCACGGTAGGAATGCGGACGAGATTTATAAACCAACATTGAGCCCGGACAATTCATCGGCTTAACCGCGTAATCCAATTCGTCAATCTTCGTGAAGTACATATTTTCTTTGTAGTGATCCCAATGCCCCGACATTTCCCAAAGTTGACGATTCAAAATGATTGGCGTTTTAATTTCTTCGTAGCCGTAACGTCTATGAACTTCGCGCCAATAATTTAAAAGTTCGTTCTGAATAATCATGCCGTTCGGGTGGAAGAAAGGAAAGCCGGGACCTTCGTCGTGCAGAGAAAAAATATCCAGTTCCTTGCCAAGTTTGCGGTGGTCACGACGCGCCGCCTCCTCAAGCATGTGAAGATATTCTTGGAGTTCGTCTTTTGTGGGGAACGCCGTACCGTAGACGCGCTGGAGCATTTTATTTTTTTCGTCGCCGCGCCAATACGCACCGGCTATTGACATTAACTTAAACGCCTTGACTTTGCCCGTCGATTGAACGTGCGGACCTGCGCAAAGGTCGGTGAAGTCGCCTTGAGTGAACAAAGAAATTTCTGCGTCTTCGGGCAACGCGCTAATCAATTCGACTTTGTAAATTTCGCCTTCGTCGGAAAATTTTTTGAGTGCATCTGCGCGGCTTAAGACAGAGCGTTCAAGCTTGAGATTTTGTTTAACGATATTTTTCATTTCGCGTTCGATGTCGGCTAAATCTTCGTCGGTGAGTTTGCGCTCCATGTCAATATCGTAGTAAAAGCCCGTGTCGATTGCCGGACCGATAGCCAGCTGAACTTTTTTTCCGTCTTCGCCGCCGTACAAATGTTTAATCGCCTGCGCCATTATGTGCGACGCGGTATGACGAAGAGAATGCAAAAACTCCGCGCCTTCGACTTCTTTTAAACTTCCGTCTTTGGAAATTATTTTCTCCATAGAAAAATTTTCCCTCCAATTAAATTTAATCGTTAGATTTTATCACAGCTCATGAAACTTCGCCACAAAATTTTTCGTCGAAAATTAATCACTGATTAAATTAGAAATAAATTTTACGGCTTCGGGATAACGTAAAGCGGGGCTCAACAAAAATAAATCTTGCGGCAAGTAGTAGACGCGATTATTTTTCACCGCGCCAATCGTCTGCCACGCGTCATTTTCGGAAAAGGATTTCTCCATATTTTTTTTGATGTCGTCGATATTTCCCATGCTCGTGATGAAAATAATTTCAGGATTCTGCGCGGCTAAAGTTTCCATGCTGTACGGCGCGGCGTCAGGATTATTCTCAAGCGGCGTCATTCCGTCGGCAACATTTTTCAAACCGAACATTTTCACGATATTGCCGGCAATACTCCCGTCGAGTTGAACAGTGACGCCCTGCGCAGTGCTGTGAAGAATTGCCACGCGAAGATTTTTTTTCGGCGTGCCGGCGATAATTGAATTTATTTCGTCGTCCATGCGCTTAATAATTTCTTCGCCCTGCTGAACATTGCCCGTGAGCTGTGAAAAAATTTTTATTTCGCGCTTAACGTCGTCATAAGTTTTCATGTCGATAACGGCGGCGTCGATTCCGTTCGTGTCAAGCAAGTCCAAAAGTTTTTCGTTCATGCCTTTGTTGACAATCACGATATCCGGCGCGCAGGACAAAAGTTTTTCCACGTCAATTTGGTAAACTTGCCCAATCGTAGGAATTTCTTTCGCCCAATCGGGAGTGTTGGTCTTCGACGAGGGACGCCCGACGATATTTCCGCCGACTGCGTGCAACGGCTCAAGGAACGACGCCGAAGTAACGACGATTCGTTCAGGTTTTTTCTTCACGTAAATTTTTCTGTCTGCGTCGTCTTCGATTATCGCGAAAACTTTATCGGGGACGGACTGAACTTTTTCTTCGCCGCAACCCGCTGTAAAAAAAATTACGGCACAAACCGCAATCAAGGTTAAAATTTTTTTCATCTCGACTCCCCTAGAAGCTTGAAGCTTAAAGCTTGAAGCTTAAACCTACCATCGTAATTTTTTCTGCCAATTCATCAATCCGTTTTGACTCAACGGCAAAAAAATTTCCTGCCCGTTTTCATAGGAAAATTTTATGCGAACTTCTTTAGCCGCCTGCAAATTTTTCAAACACTCACGCGGAATGTTCACGAAAAGTTTATTTTCATGCTGCAAATCAACTTCAGTTTGTTTTGTCGCGGCGGAAAAATCGAAAGACTCTTCGTCAATGTAAAGCGTCATTTGCGGCACAAGTTTTGAATCGTCGTAGCGATAATCCCACAAGCTGAAGACCGCGCCTTCAAGATGCCCTTTGCCGTCGCGCGAAACTTGAAATTCCGTCGTCGCATATTCTTCAAGCGTCGCCACCTCTCTGTGATCGTATCGCCAAACGTAGAACACGCCCAAAATTCCGGCAACGATGAACATTACCCCGAACGAAATAAAAATTTTGTGTAACACTTACGTAGCCCCTAAAACAGCCCGCTGATAATTCCTTCGGGCGTGATGTCAATTTTTTCTGCGGCGGGACGTTTTGGCAATCCCGGCATTGTCAAAATAGTTCCGAGCAACACGACGATAAATCCCGCGCCGGCAGAAATTTTTACTTCGCGAACAGTCACGGAAAATTTTTTTGGTCTGCCGAGTTTGGTTGCGTCGTCACTCAATGAATACTGCGTCTTCGCAATGCAAATGGGAAGTTTGCCGAAACCGAGCCGTTCGAGTTCATCAATTTGTTTTTTCGCGGCGGCGGAGTAGTCAACGCCTTTTGCACCGTAAATTTTTTTTGCGACGGCAGAAATTTTTTCCGTGATAGAATTTTCGTCGTCGTATGTGAAGTGAAAATTTTTTTCGTCGTCGAAAGCTGATTCAACGGCTAATGCAAGACCGATACCGCCAACGCTACCTTCAGAGAAAACTTTTGAGCGTGCAAACCGTACATTTTTTTCCGCGCAGAAAATTTCAACGGCGGCAATTTCTTCGTCAGTGTCCGTCGGAAAATGATTCAGCGCAACGACGGCGGGCAGTCCGAACCCTTGAATGTTTTCGATGTGCTTGGCGAGATTTTCAAGCCCGCGTTTCAATGCCTTAACGTTTTCTCTGGCAAGTTTATTTTTCGCAACGCCGCCATGCATTTTCAACGCGCGAATTGTCGCCACGATAACGACGGCGTCGGGTTGAAGTCCGCTAAGTCTGCACTTGATGTCGAGGAATTTTTCTGCGCCCAAATCCGCGCCGAATCCCGCTTCGGTAACTACAACGTCGGCAAGTTTAAGCGCGTACTTCGTCGCCATTACGGAGTTGCATCCGTGCGCGATATTTGCGAAAGGTCCGCCGTGAATCAACGCGGGAGTTCCTTCCAAAGTTTGAACGAGATTAGGTTTAATTGCGTCCTTCAAAAGTAAAGCCAACGAGCCGGTAACTTTTAAATCGTTCGCCGTGACGGGTTGCCCTTCAAAATTGTACGCGACGATAATTTTTCCGAGCCGTTCTTTCAAATCTGCAAAATCATTCGCCAGACAAAGTATCGCCATCATTTCGGAGGCAACGGTAATATCGAAACCACTTTCACGCGGGACGCCGTTAGCTTTGCCGCCGAGACCAACGACGATATTTCTCAAGGCGCGGTCGTTCAAATCCAAAACTCTTTTCCAAACGACGCGGCGCACGTCAATTTTCAATTCGTTGCCCTGTTGCAAGTGATTATCCAAAACTGCGGCAAGAAGATTGTGCGCGGTCGTCAAGGCGTGAAAATCTCCGGTGAAGTGCAAATTAATATCTTCCATTGGGACAACTTGCGCGTAACCTCCGCCCGCCGCGCCGCCTTTTATTCCGAAACATGGACCGAGACTCGGTTCACGAAGGGCGACACAAACTTTTCTGCCAAGACGATTGAAAGCGTCGGCAAGTCCGATTGAAGTTGTAGTTTTTCCTTCGCCTGCGGGCGTGGGCGTTATCGCCGTGACCAAAATTAATTTGCCGTTGGGATTTTCTTTGACGCGTTGCCAAACGTCCGCGCAGATTTTTGCTTTAAATTTTCCGTAAAGTTCCAAATCGTCGGCAGACAAATTTAATTTTTCGGCAATGGTTGTAATGTTTGAAATTTTTGCCTGTTGAGCAATTTCTACATCCGTCAACAAAATTATCACGCTCCACAAAATTATTTCTGCCTAATTTTAAACGTCAATCACAAACTTAGCAAGGGGAAAATTTTTCTGAAAATTGCCCTGACAGGGGACGACTTCCAAAAATTTCTTGCGTATAATTTTGTTGATGTATTGGAAATTTTTAGTGTAGGAAGGTGACGTTATGAAAAATTTTTTTGTATTGGCAATTTTTGCGGCGGTGTTGATTTTATTTCAATCGCCGCAAGCCGAAGCAAGCGAACTTTATCTGGGCGAATGGGAAGGCGGCTGGAAGGCGTATCTTTTGAACGACAAAGAACATGTTAACTACGACTTTGACGACGACGGCACATTGGTATTTTACCTAAGCATAAAAGCCGTTTCGCAAAAGGGGACAGTGAAAATTATCGATTATGTTTTCAGAGGGATTTACGGCAGCAACGATAAATTAATCGGCGCGTCATTCAGAGATTCACTCGGTGCAAGCGGAACCTTTTACCATAACAATCCCGGCGTCTACATTATCGAACACAAAGCATTTTTCCTTATAGCTGATGCACTTGCACGAGACCTTTACGATAAAGGGCAACTTTGGTAAATTTTTTGGCGCGTCATGAAAAATTTTTTCACTCCTAAGTTGGAGTGATTTTTTTTTGCGAAAAAAAGAGTCGGAAAAATTTTTCCAACCCTAAACTTTCCAACTAACTATCTATCTAACTATCTAACTAACTGGCGATCTGGCGATCTAAACCGCCATTGCCGCCGCGATTGCCGCACCAAGTCCGCTACCGCCGTTGTCCAAAACCGTGTCGACTTTCGCCGCGTCTTCGCCAAGCAATTCACTAAGTGCCTTCGCAATATTTTCTTTGACGAGCGGCATTTTTTCGTAAACTGAACCGTCAATCGCAATGTGCTGTTTCTCTATCGCGCCTTCGCCTGCGCGTTGCCAAATGATTCCGACGAACGAACAAGTTACGAGCCGCGCGGAACGAATTACGATTGCCGACGTCAACTGTTTAATTTTTTCAACGTCGCCGACTTCAAGCGTCTTGCCGGTTCTGTTGGCGATAATCTCCGTAGCTTTTTCAAGTTGCGGTGTTTCGTCGAGAATCATCATTGACATATCGATTGAAGTAAATCCGTACTCTTTTCCTTTTTCGTCCAAAAGTTCAGCTACAGCCATGCTCAAAAGTTCGCCCATGTAACGCCCGGAAACCATTTTTTCATTGCGCTGTTCGCCGGGCTTTTCGGATTTTCTGTCGAACTCCATGTCAAAACGATTCGGCGTCAACTTCATGAAACCGCCCGATTCCAAATTCAAAATCATTCCGCCTTGACCAAAACATTTTGGGTCGTGAATGCTTGGTTCAAGGTAGCAAGTGTTGTGACCCGTCGCGTAAATTGAGCCGATGTAAGTTTCGGAATTTTTGTAGGCGGCGGACAGGAGAACGGCGACGGTGTCATTGATGACGGCGACAGGTTCAACGTTGTTGATTCCGCGACGTTTCAAGGCGGCAGTCAGCAAATCGTTGACGACTTCGCCTTCGACGCCGGGCGTGGCAAATTCTTTCGTCCAAATAATCAAGCGGGCGTTGTTCAAATCGTCCTGCGTTGACGGGAAAGAAAAAGTATGACCGAGATAAAATTTTGTTTCGTGATCGCCGTCAATCGACTCGTCAATTAATTTTGCGAGGAAGTCAAACATTTGCTCGGCGGTGGAATTTTTTCCGATATAATCGTATTCGCCTTCGACAATCAACGGTTCACCGACGCGCTTGAGAATTTCAAAATCGCCGTTGCCGTTGAGTTTGATTCTGGAGACGCGAACGTTAGTTCCGCCAAAATCCAACGCCAAATATTCGCCCGTCTCTTTGCCGCTGGGCAACCCAACGTAAGATTTCAACATCCTCAATGACGAGTTATCGGGATTTGCCAAACCAAGTTTGAGGTCTTGACGGAAATTCGCCGCCACTTCGCGCAACATTTCGGTGGTTGCCTCAAACTCCGTTATCACCGATTGAAAAATTTTTTCGTCAAACGCCATAAAAATTTCTCCCTTCAAACGACTTTGTAGTATAATCTTTTGTGCTTGCATTATAAACAATTCAGCTAGTGTTGAAAAGACTTGCAGAAAAATTTTTGAAAGGAAGATTTTGTTGGACTTCATAAAAAATCCCGCGCAGATTGAAGATAGGAGTATGGAAATAATTGCGCCGTATCTTTCGGAAATGGATTTGAGTTTTGAGGAGAAAAAAATTTTTTCGAGGATAATTCATGCGGCGGGCGACGTTGATTACGCGCCGATAATAAAAATTTCTCCTGCGGCGATTGACGCGGCAAAGGCGGCGATTCTGCGCGGAGAAAATATTTTTACGGATGTTGAAATGGTGCGAACGGGAATTAACAAGCGGACGTTAAAAAAATTTGGCGGAGAAATTTTTTGCAAAGTTGCGGAGGAAGATGCTAAGGAATTGGCGGCGCGCGAAAATATTACGCGGTCAATGGCGGCAATGCGTCTCTTCGGAAAAAAATTGAACGGCGCGATAGTTGCGATTGGCAATGCTCCAACTGCGCTGTTTGAAGTTTTGCGATTGGTTCGCGAAGAAAAAATTTTTCCTGCCGTGATTATCGGCGTTCCCGTCGGATTTGTCGGCGCGGCGGATTCCAAAGCTGAACTTGCCGCGCAAAATAAAATTCCCTTCATCACCGTTTCCGGAACGAAGGGAGGAAGTTCAATCGCCGTTGCCGCCGTCAACGCAATTATGTACTTGCTGGACAATTCGCGAAATTAATTTCACGTTATTTGTTGTGGATAGTGAATCTTATAGACCAATGTTTGTCTCCAGTCCAGCGCGGACAGCTTTCGTCGTTAAGCCAAAAAGACCAATTCTCTTGACTACCCGCCGGAATATAGCAATCCTCTGGAGAGTAAGTCCATGTAGCTGAATAGATATTTTTTTCTCCATCTGTCGCAGTTCTAACGTCAACGGTGAAATCCATCTTCGTTACGTATCCGCCCGTGTCTCCGGTGTTTGTGAAGTAGCCTTTAACTATGCACTTCTTGAACTCCAGAACAACGTCCGTCGTCGTCCAAGTGATGTTGGCTTTTGCCTCCGCCGCGTTGTCATGCCCGCCGAAAATTGAGAGCATCACTGCCGCGACGAAAACTACAGCCGCGCGTTTTAGAACATGCAACATAAGAATCCCCCCTGCGTTCGTACAAAAATTTTCTAACTGAAAATCATTCTACTACCCCCCCCCATTTTTTTGTCAAGAAAAATTTTTATAACCTTCGCAAAATAAAATTCCCTTCACGCCGTGAATAGCAAGAAGGGAATTTTTTATTGAACTGACTACTTGCCGAACAATTCGCGAAATTAATTTTTGTCTTCGCCTTGAACATCGTTTGAATAATTAACCATGTGATTATATCCCCACTTATAGAGTTCATTGAGCGCGGGAATTAGTTGCAGTCCCAGCGGCGTGAGGGAATACTCAACCTTTGGCGGAATTAAATCGAAGACGTGACGGCTGACCAGCCCTGAAGATTCCAATTCGCGCAGAGATTTAGTCAACATGATATTTGTAATACCGGGAATACGACGCTTAAGCTCGTTGTACCTGGTAGTTTTTTTTTCGTGCAAGTACCAAAGGATCGGCAATTTCCATTTTTGCCCGATTATGCTCAAAGCATGAAGAATCGGACACTTACCGTTGGAAATATTTTTTAAAGAACTGTCTATCGGGTACGAAACTTCGTTATCCAAAATGAAACTCCTCTTTTTCTCCGCTTCATTAATCTTCTCTGGTCTTGACGAGGCGCACCAATATCCGCGTGATTCTGACGCCGTCGACTTCTTCAACGTAAAAAGTATTTCCTTCAAAAGATTCACTTTGTCCGACGCGCGGTTCGCCGCCGATTCTGTCCGCCATCCAGCCGCCGATCGTTTCAACGTCGTCATCTTCAATTTTTATTCCAAATTCGTCGTCCAAATCTTCAAGCGAAAGCATCGCGTCAATGGAAAATAAATCGTCCGCCCGCTTTTCGACTTCGGAGCG
The DNA here is from genome assembly GCA_017444245.1 of Selenomonadaceae bacterium. GTDB lineage: Bacteria > Bacillota > Negativicutes > Selenomonadales > Selenomonadaceae > Quinella. The sequence continues at coordinate 31,570 of JAFSXD010000031.1, forward strand.
TTCGCCTTCGTCAAACTCATCTTGAATGTCGCCAACAATTTCTTCGATTATATCTTCAATTGTAACCATACCCGCCGTGCCGCCATACTCATCGACAACAATCGCCAACTGAAAACGATTTTTTTGCATCATCTTGAAAAGTACGCTGACTTTCATGCTTTCCGGCACAAAGAAAACTTTTCGCGCAAGTTTCGTCAACTTTGCATTCGGTTTCAAATTCTTGCCGTCCGATAGCCCCTTCGTAATCAAATCTTTCACGTGCAAAAATCCGATAATGTGATCTTTGTCCTCGTTGCAAATCGGATAGCGCGTCATTTCCTCTTCAAGAATAATTTTCCAATTTTCCTCAAAAGTTTTGTCCAGATACAAACAGACCATGTCCGTACGCGGCACCATAATTTCACGCACGCTTAATTCAGTGAAATCAAAAACGTTGTCGACAAAATCAACCTCTGTGTCGTCAACAAGACCTTGTTTGTGACTTTCCTCCATGAGCAAACGAATTTCTTCGGGGTTGTGCGCAATTTCACCTTCGCCCGTCGCCGCCAAGCCCAAGTGATGAGAAACGAAACTCGCCGTCACGTTCAACATAATCACGAACGGATACATGACTTTCCAGAAAATAAGCATGGGGAGCGCAATCGACAGCAAAATTTTTTCGGAATTTGCAATCGCCATTGACTTTGGCGTAAGTTCGCCCAAAATTATGTGAAAGGAAGTTATCAGCGTGAACGCCAGCACGAAAGAAATTGTATGACCCAGCGTCGCGCCCAATCCAAAATATTGTGTCACGGGCAAAATTAATTCCGCCACGAATGGCTCGCCGACCCAGCCCAAGCCGAGTGACGCTAATGTTATGCCAAGTTGCGTGACGGAAAGTGCCTCATCGAGTTCATCGGTTAATTTTTTTGCGTAAACTGCGCGTTTGTTTCCTTCTTGTATCAGCGTTTCCAATCGCGACGGACGCATTTTCACGCAACAAAATTCTGCCGCGACAAAAAATCCGTTCATTGCTATCAGAAATGCCACTAAAAAAAATTGTAGCAACACGGGAACTAAGTCCACGAAAAATTTTCACTCCTTTGGTTAGCTTTTAGCTTTAAGCTTCAAGCTTTAAGCTTTAAGCTCCTAAAACCGGCGGCTCAAGTTGGTAATCGACAATCAATCACTCAATCGCGCTAATCACTTGGTTGGGCGAAATTTTTTTCTGACATTCAAACTCGCGTTCCGTTCCTCTGTGGTACGGGCATTTTTTTTGCATGTAATTTACCCGCACGTCATTGAAACAGCCGCCGCAGACAAGCCGATTAGCGACGCGGTACGGTGTATAAAATTCGCTCCAGTCTTGAGAAAATCCGCAAATCAAAACGACGGGACAACTTACGGCGTTCGCCAACCACGAAAGTCCGCTACTCAAGCCGATAAAAAAATCCGCGTAGAAAATCATGTTCGCGCGTTCCATTAGCGGAATGTTGCCGGTGAAATCTTCCGCCGCCGCAGGTTTGCAAACTTTACCCAAATCATCTTCCAATTCCGCGTCCCTGTCAATGCAAAGCACGCGATAGCCCAAACTTTTCAAGTAATCAACGACGACATCCCAGCCGTTGGGATAAAGCCAACTTTTTCTCGTCTCCGAACCCTGCACGGAAATGCAAACGTACGGCTCACGAATCAGCGGCGCGGTCGTCGGCTCAAATTGTCTGTTCGGAACAATTTCATTCAGCCCCAACATCACGCCAATCATTCGCCCCATTGGAAAATTTCTGAAGTCAATTTGCCAGACGGGAATAACATCCGTCGGCATTGACGGATAATAAGTCGCGTAATAGCCGCCTTCGTTTTCGCCGTTAAAAATTTTCGGATAAAGATACATTGCGAACGGAATTAAATCTTCGCGCATCTTCACGAAAATTTTACATCCGTTGCGTTCCCTGAATCGCTCAATGTACGGCAACATGGAAATCACGTCGCCTATTCCAATCATCGGCACGGAAATTTTTACGGGTTTGTTTTGCAAATTGAGCGTGTGCGAAAAAATTTTTGTGCCGCCGTGAAAAATTTCCACACTCCAACGAATGAAGTAAGTCTCCAGCGAACAAAGCCGCTTATCGGAAATTTTTCCTTCCATGAAGACAAGCCCGCTGTCCGCGTCGCTGATTCTTACGCGCCAATCGCCTTTTGGAATTTCCATGCGCAAACCGTAATTGAAATCCAGCTTCAAGCCGTCAATCCCCGTGACAATCTCGTTGCTTATCGGCAGTTCAAAATATTTTTCACGCCCAAGATGTTTTTTCATGACGGATTGAAAAAAATTTTGTACGTCCCGTGTCATCATGAGATTTTTATTTTGCAAGTCAACAATTTTTTTATCCGTCGCATTAATTAGCGGCGTGAGGTAGTCTTCAATGTTTCGCGCACAAAAGAAAAAATTTTCCAAAATGAACCTCCGACTATCGATCCATCGATCCATCGATCTATCGATCTACATTCGTGACAATGCGGCGCATTATTTCAAGGTTGGGAAGAACTCCCGTGAAAAGTCTGTACGCCTCTTCGCCCTGCAACAACAACATCGGCAGTCCCGGCAAAGTGGGATGACCCAACGCGGCGGCGGCTTTCAAAAGTTTTGTTTCGATTGGATTGTAAACCAAATCGTGGACAAGCGCACCGTTCGGCAAAAGTTTTAAATCGACGGGCGGCATGTCGTCAATTTCAGGGAACATTCCCAGCGGCGTCGTGTTAATCAAAATATCTGCGCGGCGCATGGCGTCTCTGAAATCTTCCGTCGTCCAATCCGTCGGCTGAACGTTGCCGTAAATATCGAAATCGTCGGAAAGTTTTTTGGCACGCTCATAATTTCTCGCGCCGATTGTCACGGAATTTGCGCGGCGTTTGCAAAGTCCCCAGAGAACTGCGCGGGCAGCTCCGCCTGCTCCCAAGACAACGGCGTTGCAAGCGTCGGGGACAAAACCGGATTGAAAGAGTGCCGCCAAAAATCCTGTCACGTCCGTGTTGTAGCCCGTCAACATTCCGCCATCGTTGACTACGGTATTTACCGCGCCGATAATCATTGCGTCGGCGTCGACCGCGTCCAAAAACGGAAGTATTGCAGTTTTATGCGGAATCGTCACGTTGAATCCGCGAAAACTCAATCCCTTCATGCCTTCGACTGCCAACATCAAACGTCCGGCTTGCACAGGAAATGCTATGTAGTTGTAATAATCGAATCCCGAATCTTTAAACGCCGCCATGTACATTCGCGGAGAAAATGAATGCACAACAGGGTATCCGATTATCCCAAAATTTTTTATTTCCATTGAGCCCAAAAAAATCTCTCCTTCGCTCTTTGTTTTGATTATTTTCCGAGATTGTGAAATAATTCAATGCAATAGTTTAGGTACTCTTTCTGAAAAGAAATTACCCGCCCATATTCAACGCCGCGTTCTTCCAGCTCGTCAAGTATTTCGTCGTCAACAGCGGGTGAAATTAAAAGGTGCGGATTTTTTTCCGGCGACAACTTTTCAATCATTGCGCTAATATCTTTTTCATCGTACAAAAAAATTTTTCCAATTAATCCCGCCATTTCCTTGCAGAGATTTTCCATTATGGCAATCGCCGGCGGAGAATTTATCACGCGCATTGACGCATAATTTATTTTTGGAATGTAACGCGCGACAGACTGCCCGCGAATTAATCTGCGCGTCAAACGAAGTGCACTTACCCGCAAAAAATTATCAATCATTAACGCATCGTCATAAGAGTGCATTTTGTATTTGATTTTGCTCAAGTCGTAGCCAAATTTTGGAATTACCTTTGAATAAAATTCCGCATCTAAATCGTTCCAGTCATGACAGCCGAAAGGTAAGTCGCCGCCGTTTTTTTTCACGCACCGTGCAGGAAGTATCTCCGCAGAAAATTTATTTGCCACGTTCACAGGCGCGCTTGTAAATCCGCCAATGTTTGCCGCGCCGCACAAAGAAAAGAAAGTGTCTTCGGCTAGTGTGTAAAAATTTTTCGCTAAATCTGCGTGATTAATCAGCACGTTGTAAAAACTTTTTACGCGCCGCAAAGAAAATCCGCCGTTGCCAACTTTTGGGCGATATTTTTTTCCGTTGTGTGCAAGATTAGGTTTATTGACGATGACCCACGCCGCTCCGATGTTGTCGTAGCCGAGACTGCAAAAATATTCAAGCATGTCAGAGAAAACAAACGCGTCGAGCTGGTAAATCAAAATGAAATCGTAGTCAAAAAATTTTTCGTAAAACTCCGGCGACAGCATTAAGCGGCTGTAAGTTTCAACGCTTTGGAAAAATTCTTGCGGGAAGTAAACGACCTTGTTGTTATTGTCGAAGTAGGAAAAAATTTTTCCTTCAGGCGCGACAAAAACTATAGGATACTTCCCTAAAACTTTTTTGACTTGCGCCAGAGAAATTTTTTCAAATTCGTTTAACTTTTCCTTGTACGTCGGAATAACGACAGCCGCCGTCGGCAAAAGAACACCGCCTTAAGAGTTCAATTTATTTCGCGTGTGGTAAATCAAATTCATTTTCAGTTCGTAATAATTCGGCGTCATGTCAAGGTAATGGTGATGAGGATTTTCAAAACGCTGTTCTTCTTCCCAAATTTCATTTTGCAGTTGACGCTTGACGTAATCGCTAATTTCATGAAGTTTTGGAAGTTGCTCAACCCTTCGCCCGTCCTTCACGAAAAGTTTCAAAAGATTTTTTGCCGTGCAATTAGAAAACGTCCTTTGTTTCCATGGCTTGACGGGGTCAATATATCTTAAAGGCGTCGATAAGTCAACATTTTCATCAGCCAGCGCAATTAAGTCCGCGACTGCGTGTCCGCCTTCGTCGTAAATCCTGTAAACACTTTTCAGCGCGGGGTTTGTAATTTTTTCCACGTTCTCACTGATTTTTATTCGCGGCTGAAAAATTCCGTTCTCTTCGACGGCAACGAGTTTGTAAACCGCGCCAAAGACCGGCTCCGACTTTGCCGTTATCAATCTTTCGCCGACGCCGAAACTGTCAATCGCCGCGCCTTGATTCAACAAAGAAGTTATCGTGAATTCGTCCAAACTGTTCGACACAATTATTTTGCAATCTTGCAAGCCCGCTTCGTCCAACATTTTCCGCACGCGCTTTGAAAGATATGCCAAGTCGCCCGAATCAATTCGTACGCCGCGCAGACGAGTTCCCGCCGGCTCTAAAATTTCTTTTGCAACGCGAATTGCATTTGGCACGCCGCTATGAATTACGTCGTAGGTGTCAATCAAGAAAACGGCGGAATTGGGATAAACTTCCGCGTATTTTTTGAACGCCTCAAATTCATTTTGAAAATACATTACCCAGCTATGCGCCATTGTTCCGTTCACGGGGATGCCGAACATTTTTCCGGCTGAAACGGTTGCAGTGCCGCCGACGCCGCCGATAAAAGCCGCACGCGCCCCGTAAGTTGCCGCGTCCATGTTGTGAGCACGCCGCGCCCCAAAATCTGAAACGAATCTGCCGTCTGCCGCCCGCACGATTCTGCGCGCCTTCGTGGCGATTAACGACTGATGATTTATCTGCGACAAAATTGCCGTCTCAACCAACTGCGCGTCAATCAAATCAGCAATGACTGTGAGGAACGGTTCATTCGGATAAATTATCGTACCTTCGGGAAAAGCGTAAATATCTCCGTGAAATTTGAAATTTGCAAGGTAATTCAAAAAATCTTCGCCGAAAACATTTTGCGAACGGAAATATTCTACGTCGTCGGCGTCGAAGTGCATG